>CAZFXA010000067.1:0-1517 GCA_964522825.1 uncultured Legionella sp. | reverse complement strand
GCTTTAAGATGGTGTCCGTTGCCGTGATCGACTATGCCATGCCTAAGATGAATGGCCTTGCCTTTTGTCGACGTTTAAAGGATACACCCATTAAAAAGATTATGCTTACGGGTGAGGCCGATCATCAAGTGGCCGTGGAGGCTTTTAACGAGGGATTAATCGATCAGTTTATATTGAAAAGCAGCCCAAATTTAGATCAACAATTGAATGATGGCATTCTGGCCATGCAGCAGAAGTATTTTCTAAATCTCACCCAAAATATTACCCATTCATTACTGAGTGAGCCTATCTATTGTCTAAAAGATCCAAAAGTCGTAGAGATTTTTAGGGCACTTTGCAAACAGCATGAGATTGTAGAATATTATTTATTAGACACCTCCGGCACTGTCTTATTATTGGACATGTTCGGTCATCCTTCATGGTTTGTGGTTAGAAGTCGTCCTGAGTTAACAATATATGCGGATTTTGCACAAGAGGATGGTCTTTCTGAAACCTTGTGTAAAGCATTGAAAATGGGTGAGAAAATTCCTTTCTTTCTAAACATGAAAATAGAGAGTTCTCAGTGGCTATCTTATTTGCATCCAGCCTCAGCCATAGAAGGTGAGCAAGAAACCTATTACTATGCATTTTTGAATGAGACTGACATTGGAAAAACGAATTTACATCTCGAAGAAAGTTTATCTTATATTAACCATCTACAGCACCAAACCGTATCTGCACAGGCTATGGCTTGAAATGCAAAGAAAATTGTAGGTACTCGCCATACTGTGTTTGATAATCAATGCTTCCCTGAAATTGATCCATGACAGATCGACAAAAAGCCAAGCCTAAACCCGTACCATTGCAAGTGAAAGTGTAAAAAGGCCTAAAAATGGTTCGTTCCAAAGCAGGACTAAGACCCTTTGCCGTATCTTTAAAATATAGCGTGTTCTTTTTAAGACCCGATTCTGTCCAAATATACACTTCTCCTTTGCCTGCCTCTTGAATGGCAAATAATGCATTTTTTAATAGGTTAAACAATACATGCACGAGGAGCAACTCTTCACCCTCAAAGATAAAATCTTTTTCAATTTGTATATGTATCAGCTTTGCTTCATGCTCATTAAAGGGATAGCGTTTAAAAGCATTGTCCACACAATATTTCACAGAGCAAGGATGTGACTTCTGGACTTGAAGATTCGGATGGATCTTGGTGAGCATCATATCGATCATGGTATTCGAAAGCGCAACTTCTTCCAATAGCGTATGGGTTAACTTGGATAGTATTTGATAATGCGCTGGTAAAATATCGGGCACGGGCAAATGTTGTTTTTTAGCCAAGTCATAGGTCTCTAATAACTTAGGTAAGTAAATATTTACGCCGTCAATGCCTGCACGAATAGAAGATAGCGGTGTACGTAACTCATGAGCAAGGTTAGAGCCTAAGGCACGCATCGCTTCTAATTTAGCACGTTCTATCATGCCTTTTTTCCTGGAGAAAATCATGCCCATCACCAGGCTAATAGCTGTAGTATTGG
>CAZFXA010000066.1:0-1598 GCA_964522825.1 uncultured Legionella sp. | reverse complement strand
GGGCAAGCTTGAATCTTGGAAGATAGAAAAGCTTAATGTCTTAGGGTTTGATTGGGATCCTCTGATCAATCAATGGCAAATGAAATTCATAGAGCTTGAGAATTATAACTCAAAGCATGGAAATCTTTGTATGTCTGAGAATCATCCAATACGTGCTTGGATAAAAAATCAAAGAACATTTTATAAAAAAGGCAAACTTGAATCTTGGAAGATAGAAAAGCTTAATGTCTTAGGGTTTGATTGGAGCCCTCTAGAAAACCAATGGGGAAATTATTTTGAACAATTAAGGGAGTATCAAAAAAAGCATGGGCATTGCAATCTTCCCTCCAATATTTCTTCTTCATTACACCTGTGGATAAAAACACAAAGAGCAGTTTATAAAAAAGGCAAGCTTGAATCTTGGAAGATAGAAAAGCTTAATGTCTTAGGGTTTGATTGGAGCCCCCTAAAAAACAAATGGGAAAACTATCTTGAACAATTAAGGAAGTATCAAAAAAAGCATGGGCATTGTAATGTTCCTTATAATGTTTCGTCTTCATTACACCACTGGGTAAAAAATCAAAGAGCAGTTTATAAGCAAGGTCTTTTGGAAGATAGCAGAAAGACACTGCTCGATAATTTGGGATTTGCTTGGAGTATGCGTGACTTTTTGAAAAATTAAAATCCGTGTTAGACAACTTAAAAATATGTCATTTTTGTGTATAACACAAAACACTGCCATGACAATTTCTCATAAAATAAAAAATTCCTCAGTGAGCACGCCTGTTGAGCCACTCTTATGCTTTGCACAGCCTGTAAAAGGGATGGTATTATGAAAGCACCAAAGATGATCGGGGAGGGGGGTGATAAGGTAAGTTTTTTAGTTCTGCTCTTATGCTTAGGATCCAGTATGACTGCTATGGCAAACCCCATACAAACCATCCCTGCGCCCAATAGTGCCCGCTTGTTACTGGCAGAGCTTCGTCATGGCGATTATGCCCATGCGGGCGATGAGGAAGCCATCGATCTCGTCATACAGAAATTATTAACCCTTAATCCGAAGATTAAATCAGGGCCCACCTTGGATGTGGGGAGTGGCTTTGGGGGCACGCTGCATTATTTAATACAAAAGGACTTCAAAAAGGTCCAAGGCATTGATATGGATGCCAGTGCGGTAGCCTATGCTAAACAGCGCTATCCCAAGATCCCTTTTCATACCCTAGATGCTTTAAAGGTAGACACCCTGTTTTCGACGCCCACTTTTTCTCTGCTAACACTTTTCAATGTCATCTATGCCATTCCCGATAAAGCGACCCTCTTATCGAAACTACACAGAGTTGCCAAGCCAGGTGCACTATTGGTCTTATTTGATTACAGTCTGCCCCCTTTGGCAGAAGCAGTTGTGATCGAAGATTTGGCCGGTAAGCCGATGTATCCTATCCAAGAGAGCACGATTCAACAGGATTTAAAAGCCGCGGGTTGGACCATCATTCGTCAAGAGGACTGGTCGGATCGCTTTATAGGTTGGTATGCAGAACTTTTAGAAAAACTTGCAGTCCAGGAAAAAAATCCCTCTACACGCTTTAAGGCCGAGGACTTAAAAAAGTTACAGGATACCT
>CAZFXA010000065.1:0-1799 GCA_964522825.1 uncultured Legionella sp. | reverse complement strand
AAAATTTTTTCATCATGGGTTGCCAAGGTCAATTCTAAAATGCGTGCTGTTGCTACCAGGATACGATCAGCTGGATCGTCATGAAAGATTCCAGGGAGTTCGGTGCTTTCTACCACAATTTCGGGTAGCAATCGAATTAATTGAATGTTTGATATTTTTAAAGCTTGCTTTAGCCACTGTAAGGTAGGTTGATCGAAAGTGATTCTTCCTTTCGATACCAACATACTCACTTCCCACAGGGTTATATCGGAGAGATATAAACCATTGTTTTTTTGAGCTTCTTCGATATGGGCCGTTGCTTTTGGTGAGAGGCATTGATCGCCAGCCAGCAGCCAGATCCAAACATGAGTATCTAAAAGTAAGGGTTTTGTCATGACTAATCGTCTGCATCCCAATGTTCGTCAATCGGCGCAACAATATCCCCTTGAATAGAGATGGTTCCTTTTAAAGCGCCAAATATGCTATGCGTAGGCATTACTTGGTTTTTATAAGGGATGATGGTTACCATAGGAACGCCTCTTTTTGTAACAACAATAGGTTGTTGTGTCTCTTGTATGTGCTCCATGATGCCAAGACACTGAGCTTTAAATTGTCCTGCCGGAATCATTTGTTGGTTTATAGTCATACCCGATCACCATAGTCTTTTACACATGGTTAAATATAGCTTATTTTTTTGGTATTTAAAAACTATGTTTTTAATCAGCCATCTGAATAATAGGTGCTGCGTGCCATAGCTTTAGTGGCGGTGTGATGGTGTGCGTGGTTGTTGCTCATTGTCGTATTGTTTTATAAGCGCTTTACACGCGTGGTTATCTGTTTCACGAAGCGCTGTAAGCAGTGGTTCAGAAATAGTTATTTGCAGCCCTTTTCCTTGAAGGAGCTCGAGTGCTTTCGTAATTGTTTTCGCAACGTTTGTGAAGTCTGTATCATTCTCGGGAAGGGGCATCTCTATCGTTATGCTACGACAGCCGTTCTTTTTACATATCTCAACTAGGCCCAAAAGGAAAAGTTCGTCAATGTTGGAGTTGGGCGAGAGTACGAGAGGCTGCAACTTATTAGTATTATTAGTATTAGTGGGAGAGTGGTTTATAGTTGTGGCAGGCGCTGTCTTCTGTGCCTGTTCAAACTGTGGTGTGGGGTGGTAATAGGCGTCTGAGGAATTAGTGAATGTCTGTGCTGCTTTGGCCGCTGCAGCAGTGGCCCTCCTAAGACCTTCTTCAAGATTTGAGGAAGTTGTTTGAGCTGGCGAAGCTTGAGTTCGCGGAGTAGTCGTTGCGGCTGCTGGAAGTGTTTTAGATGGTTGTTCAGTTTTCAGTTTAGGAGTAGCAGCTTCTAGTGCTTCGGCTTCCAGGGTGGCTATACGTTTTTTTACTGCCTGTTGCTCTTCGTTTAGTTCTACGCCGTTGCCTAGGTTTGCATAAGCAGTGACAGCGACCACGTGAGCATCGTTTCCACCATGATCTGGGTGTGCTAATCGCAGTATTTTTTTATGTTCAGTAGTGCGCCTGTCAACAGTGCCTGGGTTCTTTAGAAAATCTTCGACTACCTTCACTTTTTCCGGATCATTCTTAATTTTTTCTTTCAGCTCGTATAAAGGCTGGGCAATGTTGTCTATAGATTCCACGGGCATATCAGCGCTCCATAAAAATAGCGGTGCTTAGTATGACTTTAGTATAAGAGCTATTTTTAAGATATTGGTTAAATGGCTTTCAAAATTCTTAATTCAAAAGGCTTCCACAAAATTAAAGAGATAAAACATTTGACATCCGAGGAGATTGGCATTATCATCACGTCTCTTT
>CAZFXA010000064.1:0-1971 GCA_964522825.1 uncultured Legionella sp. | reverse complement strand
GCTTGTGGGGTTATTTTACTCTACATCACGCGACAACTTGCCTGACAGCTACCGACAATTCATCAAACAGAAGGGGGCAAATTCTTTAAATGTCCCATTTTTTCCAATAATGCATAAGCTGCTTCACCTCTATAATACTTCGAACCTTTTGTGCAACTCGGATATGTTTTCTCAATCCAATCAATTTCTTTTAACGCTTCTGTATATTGTCCATTTTTACAGAGTAGTTCTACGTGATTTAAAGCTTCTTGCCCTTCGCTTATCTTTTTTGGATTTTGCTGGGCTATTTGAGAAATGCTTCTCATACCAAAATCTTGGCCCACTTTTACGCCGCGCATCATCGCCTTTTTAGATAAAAAACTAGTTAACATCAATACCTCCCCGTCGTTAAGGTCTAGGACCTCTTTCTTGTTCTGTTTCCGCTGCGCTTGCAAGCGTTTTTTGTACTTCTAATGTTTGGATCTCTTCTTCTAATTTATGCTTCAATTTTTTCGAATTTTCCTGAAATTCGAGATTAAAAGCTGAGACTATTTTTGAATTGGTCAAAATTTCTTGTTCCTGTGCTATCTCTGCATGCGCTATCAATCTAGCTGGCGTTAAAATTTCCTGGTAACTGATCGTGCTTCTGTAAAAATTTAATAGCTCATCTAATCCGCCTGCTTTTAAGCATCGATGACTGATAGTTGCACAACTCTCTCCATCAACAAGACCAAAAAACCGGTCTCCGAACAGGCTGTAAATATTATTTTTGTCCTTCAAAGCCACAATTAATTTATCAATAGCCTCAGTGTCTAAAGAATAAAAGTCGATTCTTCTTTCTGGAAAACGCTCAAACGCTAAAACTTCTCTCGTGAAATCTTTGGCGTAAACGAGTCGGTGCTGGGTAGTCATTCCAATCGTTTCTAGTTCATTTCTCGTTCCAATGCTCAAATAATGCTTTTTAGTCGCAATAGAACAATGTCCTGGATGAATATCATCTTTATAATCCAAGTACGCATCAGAACCTCGTTTTTTTAGCAAAAAACTTAAAGCAGCTTCAGTCGTTGACGTCGGATAGAATCGTCGACGCTGCCTGTCTTTTCCGTGTTCATTTTTAAAAATTTCTTTAAACTTATAACCCGGGCTCCAAAAATTTACTACAACCCTATTTTCCATGCGAGGTGAAACTAACAAACTAGTGGCCTTAGTAGATACATGTCTCAACATGATTGCCCCCTCGATTTCTGAATGATCCTAGCATCAATAAGAACTGATACCTTCACATGGTGCAAAAATTTAAACGGAAACTTAAGTCCATTATTCTTAAAATTACGCATAACCATCAACACCAAACCCCACTAATATTGTGTTCGCTGCCTTCATTATCCTACCGAACTCTAAGTTATACAACCCCTAATTGCCGCATAGGTGGCACACTCATTCAGACTATTTTTCAAGAATAGAAATAATCATTTGTTTTTACGGCTAAATTTTGAACTGCTGTTTGCAAAAGCAGGGTAGGATAGAAACTCTGTTCACGAGCTAAAATAATTATCATTTGGTTAAAGCTCCGCCTCTGATTTCGGCTTCTAATTTTGCATTTATAGACAGATTGCTACAGTCGCTAATACCGTTTACCCTCTTTAAAATCTCGTCTATCCATTGCTTCTACAGCGTGAAGGAGCTCATCCAATTTTTCTAAGGGTACATTAATATGTAAATAAGAAATTCCGGCAAGAGCTAAATCTTTAAAATAATCTTTTGTGATTAATTTTTCATAGATCTGATCAGCAATGTCTCCACTCGTATAGGTAAAGGTCAAAGATGCAATTTTTTATTTTCTAACGATAGTAGCACCAAGATCCTCACAAATTTGCCAGTGTTCTATGGGAGGGATACCAAGCGCATCTCTAGGTATTGTATATACCCGTTCCACTTCAAGATGCGAACAACGGCGAATTTAGAATGTGAAAATTATCTGTAATTCTTGAA
>CAZFXA010000063.1:0-2086 GCA_964522825.1 uncultured Legionella sp. | reverse complement strand
ATGCTAAAAAGATCGATTTGAAAGCATGATCAGATCTGGACTCGAAAGGCGTTCTGTAGCACAAGCAGTCTCTTCGTCATTGCGAGGCGTCTTAGCCGCCGTGCCAATCCAAGTTATAACAAGGTCTTATCCTAAAAAATAATCGGCAATAACATCACATAAAGTCCTTTACTTTGTAAGTGCTGTTCAATCAGGGTTGCAGTATGATTGTGTAACCAGTAGTTTAATCGCTTGTTTTTTTTAAAAACGATTTTTCCTGAAAAAAACACACTGTTTTTATAGAGAGTATGCACTTTTTTTGCAAGCGTCTCTAGACCTTCTAAGACGTCTGTATGATTGAATTGATAGGAAGATGCTGCAATTCCTTTGTGGTGACAATACTGTACAAGCTTGTCTAGTCGACACTGAAGCTCATTGCCAATTTTACAAAGGTCTTGATTTTGATGGTCTGTTTCGCAATGGGGGTTGTAGTTTTCATAGTTCACCTCGCCAATGCCTATAAAAATGAAATTCCTATAGTGATTGGGAAACAAGCTCAGTACTTTTTTCAACGTATGTAAATCGAGACCCAAATATTCTCCGACAATAAAAATAGCTGTCGATTGGCTGGGATCTAAAGGAGGTATGGGGGCTAAGGCTTTTGTGTTTTTTATGGCTATCATTTCTTGATGGCTTATGTGATCCATCGATCGATTAAATTTTTCATAGAGTTTTTTGGTATGAAAACACAGCATACAAATAAAGAGTGTTATGGAAAGCGTAATCCATCCGCCTTCTGTGAATTTCTCATAGAGTGTCACAACCAAGATGCCAAGGCTGAGGGTAAAACCCAGGAGGGCAACCAAAAACGAAAGCGCGCGCTGTCTAAAGGGACTTTTGTTGCGTAGCCAATAAAGACATAATCCAAACAAGGATAAACTGAAGGTTATAAACACATTAATACTGTATAAAATAATGAGTATTTTAACGGAACCTTGTGTCCACCATAAAAAGAGGCCAGCCAAAATACCCATCAGAAGAATACCATTTTGTGTGACTAGACGTGCGGACAGATAACGAAAGGGTCTTGGGATCCAATCGTCAAGTGCCATGGTTGCTAAGATATTGGGCCCTCCGATATAGCCTGTGTTCGCCGAGGCAATGAGCAGGCCTGCCTCTGATCCCATCAGTATCAAGAGGCAAAACGCGCCTATGGAATAACCGTGCCATTGCCAATCTTGCACCATCGATTGAAAAACCACTGCATTTAATGTTTTGCCTGGTATGGGCATAACGTCCCAGAGTAAGTAGAGTAAAATAATACCGCCTGCGGTAAAAGCGAGGGAGTAGGCAATGTAGCGCATGGCACGGTGGCCCGTGTGGATCCGAGGATGTTCTAGACGTTGTACATTATTAGAAATAGCTTCAATGCCGGTATAGGTTCCACCGCCAAAAGAATAGGCACGCAAAAGCAGAGCGATCACAAAAAGCCAGCCAAAATGATCGCGCAGATAGCCCGTTTCGGCTAAGGTTTCAGGGATCAGTGTATGAAGCAGATGGCTTTTTTGTGTCAGTCCATAGACAATGAAAACGGCATGTGAAATAAAAAATAAAAGGACAATAGGCATCAGCACCCGTATCGATTCTTTGGTGCCGCGTAGATTAAGCACACCAAGGACAAGCAGGATCCCAAGTTCGACGATTAATTTGTAGGTTTGTGCCTCAAGGGCGAACAAACTGAAAAGGGCATCAACCCCGCTGGCAATCGAAATAGTAATGGTCAGTACATAATCCACAATCAGGGCTGAGCCAGAAACCAACCCAGCTTTAGCACCCATCAGCGTTGTTGTCGCGCGATAACCCCCGCCGCCTGTAGGGAAGAGACGAATAATTTGATTATAACTTCCCGCAATCACAAAGACGGTCACAGCAATCGCCAGGGCAATATAGAGCGCCAAAGCCGTATGGGAGCCAAGGGCTAAGAAGGCGCTTTCCGGTCCATAGCAAGCTGAAGAGAGACTATCAGCCCCGAGGCCGATCCAAGTTAGAAAGGCAGCTAATAATATTTTTTTAGGCATTTTGGAACTTTGTAGGTTGAGAGTACGAC
>CAZFXA010000062.1:0-2642 GCA_964522825.1 uncultured Legionella sp. | reverse complement strand
GCTAGTACTGGATAAATCCAGCGATTGAAGGGCACTATTCTGAATAAGCCCTATGATCCGAGGCAGGGATGCATCGGTAATACCGGGGTTACTAGATAAATCTAAGGTTTGAAGCTGGCTATCTGGGCCTTGTGCTTCAATAGCAGGTCCAAGGATCCCTAGGTGTTGGTCTGATAGACCTGTGGCTAACCAGGCGAGATAGCTGCTTCGGTTTGCACGAATAGCGTGTAGCATCGCTTGGATTGGGACAGGTAGTTGGGAAGCAAAGCTCGGAGCTAGTTGGGCACTATTATTTTTAGACATGTATAAGCACCTATTATGATTGAATGATAGGTGCTTATACAGTAATATCTAACTCTAATCAAGGCTGTGGCCGTCTAGCCTCCAGAAGCGTATCATCGCCTAGTGCGGGGAGATTTTCTAGGTCTTGAAAATGAAAAGGCGCTAAACCTGTGTTTCTTTGGCGTGGTGGTGAGTTCAAAAACCGAAGTGCTGGTGCATGAAAACGAGGCGGTTTAGGCAGTGTATTCTCCCATAAGGAATCTTCAGACGAATCACAGGGCAGTGATTTTTTTGAAGGTATCTTTTGACTCAGTACATACCTCCTTCGCCTTCGTTCCAACACTTGCTGTGCTGCGGTAGGAAAAGCGACGGTCAACATTTTCCCGATCTGATCCAACAAGGGCCTTACAGCTTGCTGAGACAATGCACTCGGCAAAATACCATCTGGAAATGCATCGCTGCCATCGACCATAGGCAGCAAAAACCTAAACTTTGTAAGAATTGATTCTTCATTTTTATGCACATATTCTTCGAAGTCGCTCATATTTTTTTGAATATAACCACAGTTCATCATGTCTGGGTTTTGGCTATAAAGTTCCGGAAATGTTTTTCGCACATTCATATTTTCTAACTCGCCAAGCATATCTACAAGCGCTTTAAAAGATTGACGAAACATTTCTTTAAGTTCCGCATTTATTTTTATTTTTTCAAGCTTTTTAGAATCGAAAGCGCTAATAACTTTAGATAATGCAATCAAAGTACCTTCGGTCGCGAAGGTGTTATCACGATTAATGTGAAAGAATCTATTTTCATAAGATATTCTAAAGTCTGCAAGTGCCTGACAGGCTGCGCTTATCTGCGCTTTTTCTAAACGTTCTGCCTTTTTTCGTTTTAAGTATCTTGCGTTTCTGTCAGCCAATTTTCTCATTTTTAGCACCTCTATCGTTTATGGTTATTATTTATTAATAGACTTATTTATTTTTTTAAATCGTATCATCAATACCTAAAAATAAAAAATTTATTTATAGCGTATTTACACGATTAATAGTCATTAAAAAAGTGCTTATACACATTAATAAAAATTTTATGATTGAAGCGTGGTGGCGATTAATGAAGTATCAAAAGGACGAATGAAAGCTTTTGAGAGCTGCTTTAATAGGTCTGCTTCGAACCCCATCCAAGCAAGGTGATCGATCGCTTGTGTGTAGAGTTCAGCCAATTGTTTGTTGGCTTCTTCTAAACCAAGAGTGGCTGGAAAAGTGGCTTTGTTTTTTTCTTGATCCCGGCCGGCTTTTTTGCGCAATGTTTTTTCATCCCCGATGGCATCTAAAATATCATCTTGGATTTGAAAACAGATCCCTAGGCAGCGCGCATAGTTTTTTAATTGTAAAAGCTCATCTTCATTGAGTATTCTTTGGGTATTTAACATGCCACACAGGATAGAAGCTTCGATAAGACAGCCGGTTTTTTTTAAATGAATCTCACACAGATCGGCATAAGCAAGATTTTGATGATGCGCTTGATAGCCCATATCTAAGATTTGTCCTTCTACCATGCCGTGCATCCCGCTGTTTTTAGCGAGGATCTGAACCATTGCGATTTGTTGTGTGGGTGTTACAGGATTGCGTTGTGGATCAGAGAGTATTTCAAAGGCCAAGCTTTGTAAGGCATCTCCGGCAAGAATGGCCGTTGCTTCATCAAAAGCTTTATGACAACTCGCTTTACCACGGCGTAGGGCATCGTCATCCATGGCCGGTAGATCATCGTGGATTAAAGAATAACAATGAATAAGCTCGATAGCCGCTGCAGGAGCATCCAGTTTATCCAGCGAAACGCCCATGGACTCGCCTGCCGCATAGACTAGTAAAGGACGTAATCGTTTACCCCCTCCGAGTACGGTATAGCGCAGTGCTTCATAGAGTCGGGCTGATCGGGGGTGGGCTGCTGGCTGCGGTAAGCATTGTTCTAAAAAATCTTCTAAACGATCGCAGCGCGTTTTGGCATAGTGCTCAAAGTCTAGCACCTAAGCATCCCCTCCAAAGGGTATGGTTTTGTCTGGGTTTTGATAATCAACAAGCATTCTAACTTTTTGTTCGGCTTCTTTCAGGACTTCTTGGCATTGGCGCGCCAGTGTAATGCCTTGTTCAAAAGAGGTTAAGGCCTCTTCCAGGCTCAGCTGGCCTCTGCCAAGCTTCTCGACCAGGGATTCCAGCGCTTGTAAGGCTTGCTCAAACTTAAAAACACTATCGGTGTCTTCTGTCGCTATCTTTTCTTGTGTGCTCATAATCCTCTGCTCTTTTGACGTATCACCGCGCATGTTACTACAGCGTCTCCTTGTATGCCTAGTGCTCGAAAGTTTA
>CAZFXA010000061.1:0-2688 GCA_964522825.1 uncultured Legionella sp. | reverse complement strand
CAGGAATAGCACTGAATTTATCTGAGCTTCTTAGTTATAGTGCAATCGCCCTGTTATCCCCGCCTGAATAAATAGCTTGTTTTTGTAAAATCTCCATGGTACAAGAGTCGAATAATAAGATCGAAATGTACGGGGATTTATCAATGTTATCGTCATTGCAAGTACACGCAAACGCTGAACGACCTTTGGCAACTATTCCTAGTTTCCTATTTGCCTTAGTAGGTCATTTAAAAGAAGAAGATCATCCTCTGCTCAAACCCTATGCCTTCAAACACTTAAAAAACGAAAACCGAGAAGCCTATCTCTTAAGTTTTGATATTAAAGTGGATACAGAAGTAACACGTTTTTTTGCAAGGGAAGGTTATACACTTAGAGAAGATCATTTAAGTATTGATAGGCTCCATTCCAATAAGTTTGATTGGTTAAGTTTAGCACACAGAACACTACAGTATAAAAATGATCAAGATGAAACGGCCATCATTGTACATGTTTATTTTGATAAAAAAATAGCGCTTTGGTCTGTGAGAGCAAAAAAACAGTTGGCTGATGGCGAAAGTTCTCATGATGAGAACCTAGTGCTCGATGCCTATCAAATAAAGAAAATGATCGGGTTTTCCGAGGGCGCTTCTTTATTATTACAGGATTTATTATCTGAATATGCAAAACGTTATGCAGATACACTTAATAAATCCGAAAGTATTGAGCAAGAACTTTCCGGGCTGAGTGTTCATCTAAAAACAAAAAATGAAAGAGATGTTTATCGTTCGAAAGCAGCAGTATTCTTAGAATCTCTTGTGGCATTAGGTGAGCATGATGATTCCAGGGTATCAAAGGCTCGCTCGTTTTTTGTTGAGCGTATGCTTGCTCTATGCGATCAGGCCGATCGACTTGTGCCCATTCCAAGTGCTGTACACCCTGTTCAGAGGCCCCAGGTATTAACGTCGATTCTAGACGCAGGTCTTGAGGCTGAGTCGCAATCTATCCCAGTATTGGTTCCGCCAACATCTCAACTATTAGCAGCCGAACAAGGGCAAAAGCTGTATGCCAATATGCAGGCTTTATCAAAAAAAGTTGAAGCTTTGTTGAAAGCATCGACGCAGGATTTTTTTAAAGAATTTTCGGTTGTGGATGAGTTGCGTTTGGTGATTGCCGAATTAACATTTTTTGATGCAGCATGGAAAAAACCAAAAAACCTCAGTAAAATCCTTAAAAAATTAGAAAAAATATTAACCGAAGCTCAGTCACAAAGAGCCATGAAAGTAAGCGATCTGTTTAAAGATGCTCATTTTGAATCCGTTCAATCGGCGCTGGAATGCTTGTCTGAAAAAGAACATGCATCGGTTATGTGGTCAATCTTTCACTATTGTGCTTCTGAGTGTCTGGATAAAATAGGTCAAAATCAAATAAACGTTCTTGATTGGTATTTTAGCAATAGATATAATTTTTATCAATCTTATTTAAAAATGTTAGAGGTTACTTTTCTTGATACGCCTGGGTTGACATTGCTTCCATCGTTTTTATTAAAAATTTTTGCGGTACAAGATTTAAACTTTTTTAAAAAACTGTTGGAGCATGGCATGAATGCTAATGGGCCTGGATTAAAAAAAGACACTCTTGGAAAATCATTTTATCCTTTGCTCGAAAGTATTCTTTTTCACCATAGCAGCACTCTTCCATGCGAAGAGTATGTTAATTTGCTAATGCAGCACGGGGCTTTTTTGGATTTCAGGCTACCTGAAGACGTGCTTAAATATTCAATCATTTTAAAATATCAAGATGTATACGTTCAAAGAACAGTCGAAGATGAACAAAGAATAAAAAAAACGATAACCGAATTAAGTGCACCATCCGATCTTTGGTTGGTTTCTTATGTGGGTATCAACAACATTCCACAGATTTTTATAGAGGGTGCTAATTTGTCAGCATTAGCGCTAGGACTAGGCCAATTTGCCACTTTAAAATATTGTAACGTAAATCGTTTGATGGGGAAGGTTAAGGTTCCTGGGGTTGGTTGTTATCTGTCATCCGAGGCATTTAATAGTTCCCGTGATAGAGAGGAGATATTTTCAAGTGGTCCAATATATAATGACCGAATAAGAATTTATTTTGTTTTGTCTGAAAATTTTTTTCCTTTGGCTTCTAGGTTTCTTAATGTTTTCAAGGAAAGAGCGCAGAACCTGAAAGCAATAGATAAGGCAATCACCCATTTGCGATCTTTACGACATCATGAAAATTTTGAAGCATTAGAGATAAGCATATTTTATGCTATTATGTTTCTCATAGCTGAGCGTACGTTTTTTGAGCCGCTATCTATGGAAGATATTGATTTATTTATTTTCTCAGCATTTCGTAGTAGAAATAAAGAAACAGACGAATTAAAAAAGCTGTCTTTTTCTCGCTTGTTGTCTGGTTTTACAGGATCATTTCCACATCTTTCAGAAGAAATAAAAAAACTGGTATCGTATCAAGTCGTGGAGCGTAGTTTGAGAAAACTAGAGGGTAGGCTGCAACCACCTCCTTTGCTGCTTTCAGCGGCATCACAATTGGCTGTTGCGGCAGTCGCTGCGTCGCCAGGGTCTTCACAGGTGCCTGCAACTACTGTGGCAGTCGTGCAATCCCAAGAATCGTCTGGTCGAGCAAAGAAGAGTGGGAAAAAAATAGTAAAATAAAAACCTCTTGTTAAGAGAG
>CAZFXA010000060.1:0-2843 GCA_964522825.1 uncultured Legionella sp. | reverse complement strand
GGCTACATCAAAACAGCAAATGCAAAATGTTCTGCGTAATTCGGAGATACGTAGCACAGAGGAGCAAAATGCCCTGAATGCACGCCTCATCAAAGCTATATCCAAGCATGATAAACCTGCTTTTTACCAGGTTCTCGCAGAAGGTGCTGATCCCAATGCCATCGGCATTCTACTATCTTCCAAAGGCAAACCTACCGTCAATCCTCCCCTTATTACTGCCATTTTTTATGGGGAAATTGACTTTGTAACAGCCTTAATTGCCAAAGGTGCTGATGTAACTGTGCCAGCCGAAGATAACATGTCGGCTATTAGCCTGGCCATTGGTCTAGGCCGTCATGATATGGTCGAAGCTGTACTGAGTGCCAATCCAGGTGTTATCGATTCCAACGGTAACAATCTTATTATGGAAGCGCTCCTGAGTTTTTCATCCATGGCTTTGATCCAGAGTTCTTTGCTTACAGAAGTCCAACGCAATGCACTGCTTGCTTATTATCATGGCACAGCCCCCACGGTGCCTGGTATTGAAACCCTAGAATTGCATTACAGTGGCCAAAAAGCTGTACTTAGAAGTCTTCTTGAATATCCCGCAGCCCTCCGATGGCTCCTTACGAAAACCACCACTCTTGTTGACGATACAGTAACCACCCCTTGGGATCTTGTTCAAAATCCTAGGCCCCATATCAATCGCTTTTTAAGCCCTGGCATGAACCCTCGTGGCACCGTGCGTTGCCTGACCCAGCCAAACGATCCCGAAGCTAATGTACTGGTTTTTGAAGTAGAATTTAGACCTCAGGGCAAAAGGCCCACGAATCCACCCCCTCCCTGGGTACGCGTAAAGTATAACTTTAGCGATTTGCGCGAAGAATGGCGGCCTATCATAAAGCAAATAGCACCCAGCCGTGAATTGGCCGATAGGGTTGAGGTATTGCATCGAAATGTGCAATTGGTTCATCGGGAAGTTGCACGTAATCATCCTTATTTTCAAGAAATCGAAAATCTTAACCCCTTTCAAGGACGACTCTACGATGCCCTTGCCAAGCATCTGAGCATTATGTTGCGGGGCTATCAGACCATGAGTACGGGTCTTGCAAAACGCAATAGAAATACCAAGATGGACCAGGCTTCGAACATTATAAGCTTTATCGCGGGACAAGCCCCTGCTCCTTGGGGAGTACCTTTTGGCATTGTGAGTGCAGGACTTTCAATTGCTGCGGATAAACGAGAAAAGCAGCGTTATGCACGTATTACTGAGGCACTGCCTGCTGAAAGCCACCCTGTCGCTCAAGAGTTGGCTTATAAAATCACTTGTATGATAGAAGCCAAATTAGCCAGTCTACCCAAAGCGAGCAGCTTGAATAGCTTGACACCCCCTCAAGTGGATGCCCTTGCCAAACGCGCTTTTGTGCTGGCCATTCATGTAATACATGGTCTCAAAGATACAGATATTGACAAAAATGCCAGTGCATCTAAAAAGGCTGATGAACTCATAACCCTCGTATTGCATGCTGTCGATGTGGATCATAAAGGCTTTTTAAATCATTTGATTATTCAAACCCAATCCCCTGCCAAAGATGCACTTATTTTCGGTCTGGCTGTGAATGGCCATGGACACCATAACGATCATGGACAGACTGAATTAGTTCATATTATGCCGAATGGCAAAGAAGACCTTCACCGTAAAAGTCCTCAACAAAAATGTGTGCTGATGTAAAAGTAGCCTCCCTTTTCAGGGGCTGAAGTCCATCACTACCTTCTTTACAGCCTTGACTCTGCTTAATGAGCACCCTATTTTTAGACATCCAACCTATCATTTGCATACACACCCATCTTAGATAGTCGACTCGCATTTTAAAAAAATCTGTCTAAACTATTAAGTAAATATCTTAAAAATGCGAAAGGATAGTTTTATGGCACTACAGCCTGGAGATGAGAACAAGGGTCCAAACCAAGCGCAAGCTACTTCCGCGGCTACTCCAGGGCTTACACCACCTGTGCCCCCCCTTGCGCCTGGTGTAGCTGAAGCAGTTCCCAAAACCCCTAAGGCAACAGAAGGAGCAGGCGAGCGTGTCGTCTCCGAGAGTTCTAGGGATTATTCCACGAGCGATGAGGAGGATTCTGATACATATGCCGATAATGGTTCTAAAGCAGGAGGCGGGCATGCTGCTGCCTCTTCTGAACCCCTAATACCTATAACACCGACATTAACTGTGCCGTCAGCTCCTGAACCAACAGCTGTCGCCTCTTTAGAGGCGGTTAAAGCATTTTTATCCACACCGGGCCTTCATTTTAAATCTACAGAAGAGTATGCACAATGGTTTACACCGGCCGCAGAACTAGTGCTTGGCACTACAGCTAATCCCGAAGCATTTAAGGAACTGCTCGTAAAAGGCTTAACAGACACAGCATCGCCTGAACCCATCATTGCTGGGGTTTTAAATGCTTATAGCCAATGTAAGAATGAACCTGAAAAACTCGAGCTTTCCAAAGCTTTATATCACACTCTTCGTAAAAAATTAGGCGATCTAATGATGGCTGATAGAGCAGCCCTAAAATCTAGTACAAGATCGAGTCCAGCACCATCAACTACTGAAGCAACCACGCCTGCCGTGCCGCCTATAGTCGTTAGATCTGCTAGAACCCGTGTGTCTGTTCCTGACTCCTCTGCTGTTTCTGATGCGCCTAAGCCTACCAGGCTTAAACAGGGTTTGATGAAACGGTTATTTGGAAAACAAGACAAACCCTCTGCCTCCACAATCCCTAAGGCTGCCAAAAAAGGCTCTAGGGTTAGTTCAAATTCAGATACCGACAGTACTTCCGAGGGTTTAAGATTTCGAGCAGATAAG
>CAZFXA010000059.1:0-3132 GCA_964522825.1 uncultured Legionella sp. | reverse complement strand
CCTTTTTTCCTGGAGAAAATCATGCCCATCACCAGGCTAATAGCTGTAGTATTGGCAATATCTAAAAGAGTCAAGGGGGTGGAATTGAGCGAAAAGGGTAAGAGATTCGGTACGCTGGAATAATAGGCGAGCACGCCTAATAGGGTTCCAAGAATGAGTGTGATGGCATAAACAACATCCTTCACTAACAACATCAACAACACAAGAACAGATGTAAAATTCAAGGCCCAAGCAGCAGAAAAATGGCTTTTGCACAGCATAAAAACACTTAGAAGTGGCATAAAAACAAGAATGCTGGTATAAGAAATTATTGGTACGTAGGGTAGTAGTTTGGTTGGCCAATATTTCTGAATAATCAGACTGAAACAAAGTAGTGTTCCGAAGAATCGAATACAAATTTCAATAGCATTAGCTGGGATTTCCCCGGGTAAATGACGGTTAATAAAATAATAAGCAGGAATAGAGATAAAACCAAATATACTGAAAGGGATCATGATGTTTTCTGCATCCAACATACTGTTTTGCAGTTCAACTTTAAATCTTTTGGCTAGGTTGTAACAGTTAATAATAGCTTCCCTGCTGTTGTAAGCCCGGTTAATTTACGTTGTAGGAGTACTTTCTCAACGTTTTTCATGCTAGCATAAGTCGAGCTTTTATAAAATAAGTGATGGAGCCCTAAATGTATAAATTTGATGTCCTGGTTGTTGGCAATGGCATATTGGGACTATCTACGGCTTATGCCTTAACCTTGGAAAACCCAAATTTGAAAATTGCCGTACTAGGTCCCTTCCACCGAAAGGGGGGAGCAACTCTGGCAGCGGGGGCTATGCTCAATTGCTTCTCAGAAATTGGTAAGTTAACTTTTAAATCTAAACATAGCATTAATAAATTTAAATTGGCTCAGAAAGCACTGAAACTTTGGCCTTCTTGGATAGAACAAATTAATGCCCATTTAGACCCTATTGATAGAATTAAAATAAGACCTGGTACTTTTATATTGCTGAATACAAAATCAGGTCGACGTGAAACCGAAAATTATTTAGCTATTCGTAAGACCTTGCTTGATGAGCAAGAATTGTTTGAAGATGTTGAGCCTTCTGAAATTCCCGGCTTAAATCCAGTAGATGATGCAAGACCTTTAAAATCCCTTTATTTACCGAATGAAGGGTTTGTAAACCCTACGCAATTATTGCTAGCCTTAGAAAAAATCCTGAATAAGACTGGTCATGTCACTTTTATTGATGACACAGCAAACCAATTATTGTTAGATGGATATCAAGTGATAGGGACTAACACACAATCAGGTAATACCATTCACGCTGCACAAGTAATATTAGCGGCTGGTGCTTATACCCAAAAGTTGATCGATCAAATTCCTGAATTAGTGCATAGGATTCCTAAAATAATGGCGGGAACAGGCTGTGCGATTCATTTAGAATTTGACAATAATCAATTTGAACACGTGGTGAGAACACCACTGCGTGCGGGCTCTTGTGGTGCGCACATTGTACCCCAAAATAGTAAAAACATGCTTTATTTAGGAGCATCTAATTCTGTAAGGATCCATCCTCATACTTTAGCAAAGGCCAGGGATGTTTATTATTTACTAGAACATGGCATAGAACAATTCAATCAAAATTTAGGAGACTCCAAAGTCGTTAAATATGAAGTTGGCAATCGTCCTATGACATTTGATGGCTTTCCACTCATTGGAAAAACTTCAACAATTGCGAACCTTTGGATATTAACAGGCACCTATCGTGATGGAATATTAAATTCTCCTTTGTTTAGTACCTATCTAACAAAAGAAATCTTATACGCCGAGTCGCTCTTTACACATGAGTTTCAACCCGAAAGGGCTCCATTAGAAACAATGTCTCAAGCACGGATGATTGAAGAACTAGCTGATCAATTTATTAATGTTGGCTATGAACATGACATGAAAATACCCCAGTTGTATTCTGGGTTAAATGTAAGAAGTATCATTATCAGGCATATTCAATCTATTTACGAGACTTTAGAAATACCCTTTGGTTTAGCACCCGATGTTCTTATTATGCTGAATTACATGCCAGAAATGATCCCCATGTTTAAGGACTACTACAAAGCTGTTGAAAAAGAATTTTCCTGTGCTGTAGTTTAATCTTAATATAAAAAAGTTGGGTTTTAAATGTTTTCAAAATTTTCTCTTAATGCTGAAATGGCATCCTTGAAAAAAAACACTTTCTCGGTAATCTCTGATAGTGCCAGAGAATGTAATAGTAAAGCATGCCCTAATACTAAAACGCCCACACTCCCAATGCCAGATTCCTCAGGCTTTTTCGTGCCAACGCTTAACCAGACGGGTTATATGACTACCCATTTAGATATTTATTCAGAGGCTTTTATAGACTATGCTGCTACGATTCCTGATACAGTGCTGGAAATTGGCGCAGCCTATGGGGTGGCTACTTTGAAAGCTCTAGAAAAAGGTGCCTCCATTATTGCTAACGATTTAAGCCAAGAACATCTGTTATGCCTACAACAAAGCGCCATCGATAAAAAGCTAGACACTTCAAAGTTGTTTTTGATGCTCGGTGATATTCGTGAGGACCACTCCTTATCTAATGATTCTTTAGGTGGTATTTTAATGTGTCGTGTCATACATTTTTTTACGGGTTCTGAAATTGAATCTTTTCTAGTAAAAGCTTATCAATGGCTAAGACCGGGCAGCAAGCTATTTATCATTGCAGAAACACCTTACTTAGGGTTTTTAAAAGACTTCATCCCCGAATATGAAAAAAATGTAAAGCTTAATCTAAAATGGCCTGGTTATGTTGCACGTGTAAAAGATTATATTCAAGATCCTAATTTACCGGAAATGATTCATTCCATGGATGTGCCTATTTTAAAGCGTGTACTCCTTGAACACGGCTTTATCATTGAAAAGATAGGTTATATTGATCGCTCGGATTTTCCACCCACTCGAAGATGGGATGGACGAGAAAGTGTTGGCGTGGTCGCCTATAAGCCCATGGTGTCAACGGATAGAGGCCTTTAGCACATAGGACTGTAGTTATATTTTTAGCTTTTCCAGAAAAATCCAAAATCTCCCAGTCCTAACACGGGTATCAAGTTCTCCTATGGTCCGTT
>CAZFXA010000058.1:0-3775 GCA_964522825.1 uncultured Legionella sp. | reverse complement strand
CAATGCATCGTGTTCTATAGCCTGGCGTCTTTTGTCGCTAAAAATCATTTGCAATGCTTCATGTAGATTTTTTTGATTACCTTTGACAGCAATACAATATTCGCCTTTGCGTTCTTTAATTTTCGTAACAATAGCGCGCTGACATCCCATGGCATCGATGGTAATCGTGCAACCTTTAATATTCATATTGTCTAAGGAGCCTAGAAAAAATAACTTTTACAATTTCTGTTGTTTGCGCGGCTTAATAATATAATTCCATTCCCCATGAAATGGCTCTTTTATAAGCTTTATAGCACTCATTTCTTCATCTGATATTTTTATGCCTTTTTGATAAAGGCCTTTATCTAATTCAGCTCTGATTTCTAAGCCCTCTTTTGTTTTAGTGTTGCCTATAAGATTTACAATAATATTTAGCGTGCTTAATGGTCTGCCTCTCCAATTAATCGATATGAAATTAAACATTTTGTGTTCTATTTTATTCCACTTGCTTGTTCCGGGTGGAAAATGAGAAACATGAATTTCGAGTGCAATTTCATCCGCTAAATTTTGAAGTTCGGCTTTCCACAACTTTGTTTTTTCAATTTTCTCTTATCTTAAGAAGGTCAACTTAGACTCTTTACATCCAAACGATTGGGGGGGGTATATAAAAGGAAAAATTATTCGCCATAGGTGTTTACCCGGTTATTTCTCTAGCTGAAGCACGCGAGAAAAGAGATCAAGCCAAAAAACAAATAGCCAATGGTGTTGATCCCAGCCTTTTTAAAAAGACAACCAAGCAGGTACTAAAAACAGCCATTGAAAAGTGCGCGAAGCGCTTCATTTTGATGAAAGGCGAGCTTGTTGGGGTTCCGTTGTGGCAGAAATAGCACTGAATTTATCTGAGCTTTTTAGTTATAGTGCAATCGCCCTGATGCCAGCCTAGACAAACTTTAGGCTAGCTTCGAATAGCTTGTTCTATCGATCGAAAAAACGGTCTCTTTCCAAGCTTAAAAAGCCATATTGAACCTATGGGGATCTACCCGCCAACAAAAGATTATCTGGCGTGCTTTCACGAAGGCTCATATATTCAACGCGCCATTGATCCATGCTTTGGACATCAGCAAAAGAAAATCGATTGTCCGCAATAGCTAAACATTCTTCCAAAACCAATTCTGTTGCAACGGATGGCTTACCAAAAACATTATAAAAAAGATCTGTAATCTTGGTTGCAGCGTCTTCAGCGATCATTTTTGCGTTTTTTTCTTGATCTAAGAGTTCAACCTGCTTATGGTCGTATACAAGGACTATGCTAAGGTAATAGGGTTCATTGTCCGACAGTTCAGAATATCGACTGCCCCCTAAATCAAAAAAGACCGCCACCAGATATTGATTGGCTTTCGTCAAAATTTTAGCCATCCTTTTTTCAACTGTATCCTTATGAGCCTTTTTTCTCAGTCTATTTTCAAAAGCATTAGGGAAAGCAGGTCTCCAATAGTGCGCAGCCAACCATTGTTTAAGCGCTTGTTTTTCATTTTCGGGCAAACAAAGTATTGAGTCCGGCGCTTTTGCTTGCGAGAATCGATCCTTTTCTACTACCCTGCGTTGTGGATGATGCAGTTCTATAAAAAAGTGCTTCTCTGCGGTCGTTGGACTATTGTAAGTTAGATGTAAACAACGAACATTATGAGCACGAACGTAGTTCTGATCAACTTTAGGAACCACCAACCCAATAATAACCTCAACCTCTGGATCTTTGTCATTTGGCAAATCACAATCGTGAGATATAACAATAGCCCGTGTATTGGGATTATTTGGAAGAACTAACCCAAGTGTTTTAGCATCTTCTTCGGTTAAAATGCTACCTTGTTGCCATTTTGTATCACGTCCAAACACTACCCTATCCTTTAATCTTCATAATCTTCACGATAGGCAGGTCCCGCAAAAGCAGATCTCCAATCCTTGGTGGGCTTTCTTTGCGAGGAAGCAAGGCCCGAATTGTTATAAGCATCCTCCATTGAACGCGCTTCTTTGATGAGGGCTTTGAGACATTCATCATGGGGCTTACCTGCTTTTATAAGATCTATGAGAGAAAGATCCTTAAAAGCTTTCACAGTTAATAGGCTACCCGAACGAATAACACCCGCCTTCTTAAATTCATCCGCAACATAGCTCAAAGTACAAATATACTTAATATTATCAGGCTCTGGTTTTGCATCTTGCGATAGCCATTTATAAACAGCTTGCCTAGAAACATCGCAAACATGCGCTATCTCGGCAATAGACAAATGTAATACAGTGCGAATATTATTTAGATGTTCAAGCGGCGCACGAACATCTGGCGTGTGTTGTACTACAGGATTTTCCCTACGAGACGTAATACGCATATATTCAAGCACTTGCGGCATTACATCCAGAGATTTTATAGGATTAGCTTGCCCCGTCCCAAACTGTACTTCTCTAGGATAAATATCACCCGTACCAAACCATGCCCCTATGGGAGGTGTGTTTGTGGTGTTGGCTGAATGAGTATTACTGTACATAAGCTTCTTATCCTCTTTTCAGATCAGATCTTCAGAATGTTTTCCTATAATCCCACGCAATGCTTGCCTGTTTCCATCGTTTAAGGAAATTAATTGTGCTTCTATTTTTTTAAAGTCCAATGGCATTTGACCTGCTACAAAGTGATCACTATCTATCAATCCATGTGCCATAGTTTCGGTATCCAGACTTAAGCCCATGGGCATCAAACCCAATGGATAGCCCAAAGGCGCTCTAAGCTGTGTAAGGCGCAACAATAAACCACCCTTAGAAACTAAGGGCTGCGTATCTGTTTCAAAAGACCACTCACTCAATGCACGCTGTGGCGTTGGATCAAAAGACGTAATAGGTCCTTTGTTCACTAGATAGTCATCAACTGTTTCATGGCTTCCTGGCAATATAGCGGCTAGATAACGTAAGCCCAGTCGGCTTAGGTGATCCAATTTAACCACTTGATGCACAATTTTCAATCCGCATAAAAGCTCAGACAAGAACGCATCTCTAGCCTGATAGTGCGTGGTGTGATAAGTCAGAGAAGACTCTCTTAAAATAAATCCAGCACTGCGATCGGCTTTGATAAAAAGGCTAATCTTTGCATCTTTTACTTGGGGTGCTTGACTGGGATCAGAAAACTGAAATTGCTTCTCTGATGGCTGTTCAAACAGCGTATAGCCCTTTTGACGCAATTGATCTTGTATATTGCCAATATACTCATGCTTGTCTTCCATCAAAGCCATAATGGGGTTAAATTGCGCCTGTGTTAAGGCATAGTAGATGTGAATACCAGACTTTTTCTTAGTCATTTTCCATGCATCCCTAGATCTAAAGTTGTAAACTGTTGGCCAACTGCTCCTGTTTTCAGTTTACATCATGGTTGACAATATAGACAAGGTGTATATCCCTCAATCACCCGGGCGTTACTTCAAGGTCTTAAGTTATAAAGCTTAGTGTAGGATGCCCCCCACCACTCACAGAGGGATCGTTACTTGGTTCCGTGGGCGATTCAGGCAAAACCTTAAGGAACTTTAAAATCGCCCCCAATAGGTCTTCATTAAGCACCGTAGCCTGCTTGGTCACATCACTGTTCAACCATAAACAATCATGAATGACCGAAGTTGGGCTTTGCAGGAAATCGCCATTCAAGGCTGTCTCTAACAAGCTATCCACCTTGTGGTGTAGACTTAGCATGAACTCCAGGACAACCCAGGGCGATTGCACTATAACTAAGAAGCTCAGATAAATTCAGTGCTATTCCTGC
>CAZFXA010000057.1:0-3905 GCA_964522825.1 uncultured Legionella sp. | reverse complement strand
TTCAAATTCAGATACCGACAGTACTTCCGAGGGTTTAAGATTTCGAGCAGATAAGGTATTTACTGAAAACTCCGATGCTTTCAAGATATCTGATGATTCAATGTCCGACGATGATATGACAGATAGGTTAAAAAAGGCTGATGGCCATTTAAAGAGCCTCGAATTCAGTGGAGCAAAAACACCTACACAGGACCCCTCTGGTGACACTACTGTGCTGCCTTTTATACCACAAAAAACAGCCCAAGAAGAGTCTGCATCCCAGCATTCCACGCCTAAGCCTGCTAACGGGGTAGCAGGAACACGGCCTATTAGTGATCCTGAATGGGAAGCGATCAAAGTCAAGCTTGCAAGTATGCATACCAACGGTCAATATGAGGCTCAATTGAGCACTAACCATGTTTCTTTTAACGAGAAGGATGCCTCTGGTAATTTTACAGTTGAACATTTGAGGGTCGTGAGAGACGAAAATACTCACAACTTCAGCGTCCATTCTAGTCAAGCAAAACCTGACGCGAAACTAATGATTGCAGTCTGTGTGACCGCAGGTCAAAACCCTATATTCGTCAAATCTTCTGCAAGTGCTGCTGTAACAAATGACTTATTGCGCGAGGGCGCTGCGATACGGCCACCCAATGGGCCCATTATCCTAAGACTCTCCGACGAGGTATTAGAGGAGATTAGCAAGCCAGAGCATAAAGCTATTTTGGCGGCTTATGAAAAACAAAAACCCAAGACTAGCAAAAGAGCACGACGAACGTGATAGATGATAGCAAATTCTCTTCAGATAGTAGTCGCAACTATGATGATGGTTTCAACTCTAGCGCCGAGGTAATAGCAGCCACCCACACTGCCGAAGCAGGGTTCTCAACCTTAGACCCATCATTGAAAGGTTCTATAACAGCCAAACTGATGAGCTTTGCAACAGGCCCAGGTCTTGATAAAAACAAGACCGAGATTGCAGGACTATTACACGACTTTTTTAGTCTTCCTCTCCAAGAGAGAACAGCTACAGAACACAAAGCATGGGTTGTAAAAATATTAACCGCTTTGGAGATTGACGCACAGATTTTTTCATTCATAACCGACAAGCAATATGCAGACTATGCTTTCGCACTCGCAAAATTTATTCAAGAACGTCAACATATGATACAAGCGCCTAAGCAGCAATCCTCTCCCTCTATACTCTCAGCAGATCCCACAGCTTTTTGTGTTGGCGATCCATTAGCCTCACTTGATAGACGTGTTGGAGGCATGGCACTGCATGATGGCGTTCTAGCACAACCTCCAAGAAATAGACGCAGCACCGATCCAAAAACACCGCCCACCCAAACGCTTGTCCACACAAATACGGTAGAAGCCAAAGGACTCCGAGCACTGCTACAAAGCTTCCTGTCTAAAATAATGCCTACAAAGCCTGATTAAGCATGACGCTCCCCCACCACAGCTAGCAGCATCAAGCAACGCCGAAAAACCACAGAACAGATCCAATCGTCCAAAGTTTAAATAATAAAGAACCCTCGTGGACTATTTTAACGGGGCTATACCGTTATTATATTGAGCTTAAGTTATGAACTTTGTCACCTTTCTTCCTTAAAATAACAATCTGTTTTATGGTAGGATCAGGCTCTGAATTACAAAAACATCAGCATGAGGCTATCAGTATGTTTTTTTCAGCCCTAAAACGTAGACACAAAGAAGCCATAGGACTGCTACAAATCGGCACCTTATTGGAATATTTTGATTTGATGCTTTACGTCCATATGTCCTTTCTGCTCAATGATTTTTTCTTTCCTAAAACAGATCCCCATACCAGCGCACTACTCACAGCCTTTGCTTTTTGCTCCACCTATGTTTTGAGACCCGTGGGCGGCTTGTTTTTTGGCTTTATAGGGGATCATATAGGGCGCAAAATGACCGTGATTATCAGCAGTATGATGATGGGGCTCTCCTGCATACTCATGGCCAATCTTCCTAGCTATGATCAAATCGGCATTACAGCGGCTTATGGAGTGACCTTATGTCGGATTCTTCAAGGGCTGGCATGCCAAGGAGAAATTATTGGTGCAGAAATTTATTTGATTGAAATCACCAAACCACCTTTACGTTACCCGGTGGTAGCTTTATGTTCGTTTTTTGCATCCCTTGGCGGCATGATGGCTTTGGGTTTATCGATACTTTTATTATTGCTAAAGATAGATTGGCGCTTGGCTTTTTGGGTAGGGGCTGGTATTTCATCCATCGGATTTTTAGCCAGGACTCATTTACGAGAAACCCCTGAATTTTTAAGAATGCGAAGGCAGAAACAACAAAGCAATAAGCTGTTCAAAACCAAAGTAGCACCCAAAGACCCCCAAGCAAATATCCATCGCTGGAGTATGGTGGCTTATTTTCTGATTTCTTGCGGCTATCCAATGTGTTTTTATTTGGCTTATATGCACTTGGGTACCCACCTGAAAAATAACTATGGTTATACGAGCCAAGACCTGATCCAACATAATTTTATCTTGTCCCTGGTGCAATGTTTAAGCTTTTTGTTCTATGCCATACTGAGCTATCGCATCAACCCACTTAAAATTTTACGATATCGATGGTTTGCCTTTTTACCCTTGATGCTTTTATATCCCTACTGGCTCGGTCTTCTAGAGACTCCCGCTCAGGTTCTGATCTTTCAAATACTGATTCTTGTTTTGGGTGTGATGGATGTTCCTGCTGCGGGGCTGATGATTAACTATTTTGCTGTTTTAAAACGCTTTATGAGCGCTGGTTTAATCTATGCTTTTTCAAGAATGGCGATTTATGTGCTCACTTCCTTTGGTATGGTCTACCTCACAGGGGCTCTGAGTCACTGGGGAGTGTGGTGGATAATGTTGTTTATCTGTTTAGGCTTTGATGGGTCTATTGGTTATTTTGCACAATTAGAGCATCTAAAAGATCCGGGACTTTTCTCGGCCATCCTAAAGCTTAGGGGTAAGCTGAACCGCTATCTACCGCAACGTTCTAAAGCAACCTAAGCTTTACAAGGGGCTAATCATCGCACATAGCTTGGGTTTTTTGAACAAGACGACTAAACTTTTCCTTAAAACGCAGGGCATTGGAGGGAACCCCTGCTAAAACCTCCATGGCCTTATAGTGAATACCCGTAAAAACTATGTTTGGAAAATAAATTTTTAATGCTTGAGATAAAGACACAATATTATCCTGCTTATCATCTACAAAAATAATGCGCTCTGGCTGCCATTGCAGGGTTTTTAAAACATCTTGGATAAGATCGCCTTTGGAAGCGCGATACCCACAATAAACAATGCCTCTTTCCATGCCAGGATGATCACCACCCAAATCCTTTAAGTTTTCAAACACCACCGAGCCTGGAAAAGCACTGGAAAAATCAATCGCCATTCTTTTGAGCTCCTGATATCGCCAAGCCGGAAAACTGGGTATAACGGATCCAACGGGTCCCATTTTAGCCGCTGTCATCGCCAATACTTTAGAGTGTTTTTTCTGCAAATCGTGAATAACCTTGGGCCATTGTCGATCTAACAATTGTGAAGGACTCGTCGCCACCAGCAGGTGATTAAAAATACGCTGTTGATTCGCTTTAAAGGGTTGCAGCAAGGCATCATAAATAGCTTTGTGTTGTTGAATAGCTTGTCGCCTTAAATCAGGATCGGAGGGTATGGTGAGGGTAGAATCCACATCCAATAAAATAAGCGTATGGTGATCGGCAAGCTCAAAATAGGGCTTCATCTCTGACAGCCTATGGACGGCATAAAAATGATGTTGTGCCGCGCTCACCATGCCCGATAAGGCCATGCTAAGCAGCCCTATTATCAGGATGATAAATCGTTGGTATAGCGTCATAAGTTGATGGCAACCTTCTCTTTGATCCTCATATTAAAAACTCCAGA
>CAZFXA010000056.1:0-4097 GCA_964522825.1 uncultured Legionella sp. | reverse complement strand
CGAGACCGCCTTCTTTATAACGTGAAATATAATTTCTAAGTGTTTCATCATCCAGCAAAAGTGCATCAACCACTTCTTCTAAAGACCAACCAGAACCAAGCAAAATAACAGCATTGATGCGATAAGCATCAGATTTGTTTTTGGCTGATTTATGGGCAGTACGCAATTCTTGGATTTCTTCGGATGTTAAATCAAAATTCCTCATGCAGTAGATTTTACAATAAATTTTTGTGCGAATCTACACCTAAAATCAGATTGCAATGGGTATACTTGGAACTACACTCTCTGCTACCACTGCAGCCCCAAACGCCATCACCAGATTTTCTAAAGATAGTCGACCGTGTAGGAATGCGTCCAGATTACCTCCGATTGGAATCTGATCCTTAGGATCAAAGGTTCCATTCTTCTCAGAGCTTCACACCAGGCCGTTACCAACCTCGCATATCTGAGTAGCATACCGATGGCAGACCATCAGG
This sequence comes from uncultured Legionella sp., assembly GCA_964522825.1. Lineage (GTDB taxonomy): Bacteria > Pseudomonadota > Gammaproteobacteria > UBA6186 > Azoamicaceae > CADEGZ01. The sequence continues at coordinate 3,621 of CAZFXA010000056.1, read as the reverse complement.
CTATATGATAGAGTTTCCTGGAACAACAGTTTATGCGAGCGCGCTTGAACACCCGAAGGTTTTTAAACTTTTCTCGCCTGTTTTTACAGGAGGGCACATACCCCCTTTATTGTCGCTCCTCCTATCTATAACAGCCACTAAAGTAGCTTGCCGGTCGCACCGTCACACTTGACGCACGCTGGGTAAAACTTTCTTTTTATTCGGTCATTGCAGCGTTTTTTTTTGCTTTTCAGGGCCATTTTCAATGCGGGTGTGTACTGCATTTGTACCGCAATGATATTTTGTAACAAGCTATCCTTTGCGATGCAATGGATACACATTATCCACAACCTCCTTCTTGGAAGAGCCCCTTTCATATTCAATACAAGCTTGATACAGCTCCTCCCGTAAGTCATTAAGTTTTTTGCTTTCATTTTTAAGTATCAAATATTCTTCTTCACCAACTGTTTCTTTCAAAGAGGCACCAATTGGTATTACGTGATTTCTTGATAAACAGAGATCTGTAAAATAACCCATACCGCCTTTGTAAATACTCAATATTTTTTTTACAACCTCTTCTTTTGAGTCTGCATTATGGAGCTCATTCAATAAATATTCTAAAACAGAGCACCAATAGTCTTCATAGTTTGATTTTAGTAAAAAAATAAGTTTATTGATTACTTTTTCAATGCGATTATTTTTTTCCATATTTCTGGTATTCCTCTAATGAAAATTTTTCAACAACTTTTAGACCATCAATGAGCCGAGGGTTTTCGATAACAATTTGAGGAGTCCCTCCTAAAAAAACACCTCCTTGCTGCGTGCTTTCACCAACATGAACGATGGTATCTTTTGGAACTTTTATTGTATAAGCAGTATTGATTACACAAGGTTTACCATCTGACCAAAACAGGGGTAGTGCATTGTCTATCCTGGTTTGAATTACACTTGTAGGCTTTTCAAAAGAAAAAAACTGCCCAAGTTCCCTCTCCGTAGATCCACTACGATAAAAAAAATGATCTTCTCTCAATTTATAAGTTCTATAATGATCACCCATAAAAGTCGCAGCTGTATTGTCTCGTAATCTTCCACGGTGCTCATAATTGAAAACACCAACCAGCTCGGATTTTGAATAAAAATCCCTTTCCATGCTAGACATGGGTGCTGGAACAGAATGTCTAGCTCTATGCGCTTGATAGCTCGGGGTTAAGGACCGAGCATTTCCCACTAGAGCCACTTCAGAGAATGGTTCTGGTGTGCTTATGGTAGGAAACTTCAGCTTTAAGCCCAACATGCCACCAAAAACAAGACCCAGTGGTCTAGGGTTATCTTTGATAACTTGTGATAAAGATTTGGCTTTTTGTCCTTCCAGTCTCGCCAAGTTTTGCCTACTATTAGACCACATCTCTTGTTGTCTAGCTTCAGAAATCATGGGGTTTCGCATCATGTTTTCAAAATCGTCAGTCAGATCAAAATGATCACGTCCAAATTGTGCTTCCAGTTGCATACCCTCAACAGCAGCTGCAACTAGACCAACCCCTCCCAGACCTTGAACGAAAGGTAAAAGCTTTGAACTCCGGGCCATTAAGGAAAGAGCTGTGCCAGCCCCGACACCTCCAACGGCCCCTGTACCAAATTCCTTAGACCAATCTGCCCATGAAAACTCAGCCTCATGCTCAATAGCACCAGGGCGTGGAAGATGCCTCACCTCGTGCTGTCTATCTGTATACCCATGTAATTGGTTGTATTCCTCTTGCGTAAATTCCGAGGTATGGGCCGAAGGAATCAGCAAATCCAGCGTAGCGCCCAACACCTTCGCTACCCCGCGAGCCAGTGATGCAGCCGCGCCCGTCTGGACAGAATCGCCTTCTTCTATAGCGCCGCGCTGTATTAATCGTGCTTGCACCTCTTCAGGGCTGCCTTGTAAGGCGGGGTGTCGTTGCAGCTGCTTTTTGATTTGCTTGGCAGGCACATGAATACCCTCTGCCACTAAGGCTTGCGAGGCATGCTCACTCACTCGTGTCAGTTCTTTCTTAAAGACACGACCTTGATGCAATACCGTACCGTGTTGTTCCCCTTGTTGGGCTGCCATCCGTCCCGCACTAGCACCGACACCTGCCGCCATCAGACTCGTGGCCAGACTTTGAATCGTGCCATTGCTCAATAGTGCCATCACCGTTGTCGAAGTAGCCGCACGAAATACATCTCGCCCAATGCTATCATTGTCACTACTTGGAACTACACTCTCTGCTACCACTGCAGCCCCAAACGCCACCACCAGATTTTCTAAAGATAGTCGACCGTGTAGGAACGCGTGAAGACTGCTAGCAGCCGCTGTTTGAGCAAGGGTTTGAACCATAAAACCACTATTAGCAAGGGCCGGACTATTAGCAACCAGATTACCCGCGATTGCAAAGGGTGCCGCATTGAGTGCACCCTTAAAAATGGGCTGCTTCTGAATCGCAGCCGCAACACCCCCACTCGCAGCCCCTGCTGTACCCACAATAAATGCAGTCTCTGCAAGGCTTGCGGTGGCTGCCGTCGTTACTCCATTCACAACCGTCGCTTTTATCGTAACACCCATAGCGCTTGATAACCAACCACTCACTAAACCACCCACATAAGCAGATACCGGCAAGGAAATAAGCAGCCACATTGTTCCCTGGCGTTGCTTGCGTTTGGCGGTGCGTTTGGCTTGACGAATTTTCTCAGCTACATCACGATCACGTGCCTCCATGGCTCTTAACAACTCATGGTAATGCAATTCTCTAACCTGCAGCGTTGCCTGAGACTTCCCAAAGTTCGTCGCCTCAAATATCCCTAGCTCGGTTTCTATGTAGACGGGACCGATAGAATGGATCTGACTGCCAATGGCTTGTTGCGTCACCGGCTGATAGGTAGTCATACTACCCCCCATCCCCAATAGCCCCCGCTGTCTATCCGTCTGTGTGGAACCAATCACATTGCGTACAATGGCCGCATCCACGACTTGTTTCGCACCTCTGATAATGTAGCCCTGTTCACCCACATCTGTGCGTAGACCAGACATCAATACCGTATCCACTTGCTCATAATGCACACCACGTGCTTCAATCTCATTACCAGGCTCTAAATGCGTCACCGGCACTAATACTGTATGGGTATACACTTTATCTGAACCAGCAAATCGACTCGTTCTAGTCTCCTGGGTAATCGCTTGAAGCTCTGTGACGGTTCTTCGAATCTGTCGTACCTGTGCAAGATGACTAAAGGTTACCACACCTTCTGTGCTGATATTACCACTAATGTTTAAAACACCACCCTGTACGCCCTTAAAAGTTATATCACCCAGTGCATACACACAACCTGCTCCCGATCGCAGGCGCGGATTATTCAAACGCTCCGGCAAATACAGCTCGGGTACTAAAACCGTTTCAACAACACCCTGACCACTATCATAACAAACTTGCTCTCGATAATAGAGAAAAACTTCTTTAGGCGCAGCAAGATCGCCATGCCTTAAAATCAATGCCTGGGTATTATTTTCTATCGCCAGTCGTCCTGCCTGATGCTTAAAGGCTGATAGCATCTGTGCGGGTTCTCGCAAATCGACCCCTAAAAAATGTCGCCCTAATTCACTCATGAGGGCTAAAACCAAAAGCC
>CAZFXA010000055.1:0-4264 GCA_964522825.1 uncultured Legionella sp. | reverse complement strand
AGGTTTTTGGAAGTGGTGTGTGGGATTTAGTCGATCCCATACACCGCGCTATTAAGCTTTGTACTATAGCGTTTTTTACTGTATATGTAAATCTTTTTTCGCTAAAAAACAAGCTAAAAATAGATAAATTTTTTGTTTTTTGAAAAATAAAACAGCATGGGTTTTTGTGTGATCGATACAGTATTGGATGCACATAAATTTCTTAAGATAACCTTGGATGTTCTGAAAACCCAGAGGTTTTCAGGCTTTCCATACCAGGCTAACCGATTGTTTCTTGATCGACGATCAGATTAAAAAATTAGCAGCAAGTTAATAAAATTAGAAGGATTTAGAGACAGCACACCGGACGCACTACTGCTAATTTTCATTTTTTGCCTATTTTTACAGTATTTTTTCATCATGCGTTGTGTTTTTTTAACGACCGAAAAAATGTGCGCTAAAAAGAGTGGATATGAAAATGTCATACCTTGTATGCGATTTTCATACAAGATTGTAGAATGTCCTTGTAAATCAATAGGTTAATAGCGCTCCATGATGTATGACAAACACATATTTTTTAATACTTTGTCATACTTTTGTCCTAAAATCATTTTTTTGGTTTCTTGATCGTTGTACAATGGGATCGGTTCTTATGTTCATGTTGTTTTCGTAGGAGGTCCACATGCCCTTATTATCGGTAAAAATCTCGGAAGAACTGCAAAAAAGTTTGGCACGCAAGGCCAGAGAAATGGGGAGTGGTTTTAGCGTAAGCGATGCCGTACGGGTCTTGCTTCAGAACGCCTTAGAACAACCGGATGCCAAAGAAGATAGGAAGCTGCACAAGCAATTGCTGCGATACAACATTACGGCCTATTACATGATACAACTACACTTGGTTAATACCTTTGAGGAAGGGCTTAAGTTGAATGATCAGGCACATGACAAGGCTAGTAAGGTTCTGGAAGAGCTATTGAAAAAGAAGACATAGAAATATCAAATCTCTGCTGATCAAGCGTGTGCGCGGGGATATTTAAGTTACCGCGCGCCATGGAAGAATTCCAACCCTGCTTAACCCATAGCCTGTCTCTCCCATGCTAAGCATGAAACACGAAAGCCCTTACCTTAAGTCAAATATCTAAAATGGATGCTAAAATTGGCCTTCAAATTAGCTTTTTTCCGATCAAGGGGTGCCCAGCCCAAGGGCTTGTATTATTTTATTCACATCTTGTTCTACAGAAATAGATGGTATGGCTAGTGTGGCGACTTCTTCAAATAAGCTGTCACGTTCAAAGTGTTGTTTATCCAGAAATGCTTTTAAATCAGAGATGGGGAGTAGTGGTACTCGGCCACCTTTCATACGCTCAATTTGTACCGGCGTTGAAACTTGTAAATAGACAACGCATTCTGAAGATAGCAATTTTCTATTGTTTTTTGTCGCGATCACGGATTCTTCCAGTAAGACCACTACATGCTCCTTAGCCATATAATGAGCAATGATTTCAGCTTCACATTGATGAAAGGCTTCTTCACCCTGTGTTCCAAAAATTTCATTTAAACTTCGTCCAATGTAGCGCTCTAAACTAGGATTTGCATCGATAAACTGCCAACCCAGTTTTTTAGCCAAAGCCTCACTCAATAATGCTTTACCTGCACCCATATGTCCAACGATGAAAATACGTTTAGGTTTGGTCATGTTTATAGCCCCCTAGATAAATACTTAATAGAACAGACCTGTAGATATGATTAGACGGTGTTATTATCCTGACTTAATGCGAGCATTGAGCAAGAATGTTATGTGTAAACTTCGTCATACAGTGTGGTACCGTGCCAACCACACGCTTGCATCGCCACACTGTTTATCCTCTAGCGTATGTTCTATAAGCTCAAATCCATTTGATTGTAATAACGCTTTGTACTCTTCTGGTGCCAATGATGCATGATAAAGGTTTTCACCCCCATTATCGCTCCATACTTCGCCTGCTTCGGGTCCCGTTGTAAAAAGCAAATATCCACCATTTTTTAAATGGATTGAAAAAGTCTTGAACATTTTGCGTTGATCATCCGGCGACAAATGAAACAAGCTATGCCAGGCAATGAGTAAATCAAAGGTTTGTCCTAAATGCAGCCCTCGCATATCACATCGAATAAAGTGACCTTTAGGAAGCCTTTCTTGTGCTATTTTAATCATATTCCAACTGCCATCGATCCCGGTGAGATCAAAGTTTTTCTCTAACAAATAGTGTGCAATAGGCTCACCCATGCCACAGCCTAAATCCAACACCGTTGCACCAGCTCTTAAAGAAGTGGTGGCTTTGTCTAGCCATGCGTGCTCGAATAGATCACGACTACGATGTTCATCGTACCAATTGGCTATGGTTTCATAGGATGAAAGTACCCTGCTTTTATCGGGTTGATCCTCATTTTTTTGATCTGGCAAAAAGCCACCGACCTGAGCAGTCCACAAGGTTTTATACAAGCCTGCTGAAGCTAGCAACTCAGCATGGGTACCATCCTCTACGATTTTCCCTTGATCAAAGACCAAGATACGATCCATATGCAACAGCGTTGATAAACGATGTGCAATTACAAGGGTGGTTTTATCTTGCATTAAGACCCAGAGGCTTTCTTGGATCTCACCCTCTGTGACGGAGTCTAGCTGGGAGGTCGCTTCATCTAAAATAAGAATAGGTGCATTTTTTAGAATGGCTCTGGCAATAGCAATGCGTTGACGCTGTCCACCTGATAATTTAACACCCCGTTCACCCACGAGTGAGGCATAACCTTCGGGCAATTGGATGATAAAGGCATGTGCATGGGCTTTTTTAGCAGCCTCTATCACTTCTTGATCGGTGGCATCCACACGACCATAGCGTATATTTTCCATCAGGGTACGATGGAACAAAGAAGGATCTTGGGGGATCATCGCGATATTAAAGCGCAGTGAATCTTGGGTGACACTGCGGATCTCTTGATCGTCAATCAAAATACGTCCTTCGCTAATCTCATAGAGCCTTAAAATTAAATGCACAAAGGTGGATTTTCCACTACCGGAATAACCGACCAGCCCCACTTTTTGACCAGGATCTATTCGAATGGATTTATTATCAAAAAGGGCTTCAGTTCCTTTGTAATGAAATTTTACCTTCTCAAAACAAATGGATCCCTGATGGACTGTTAGTGCCTTGGCATGGGCCACATCTTGAATATCCGGTTTGTGTAAGAGGGTTTTTAATGCTTGGCTAATACGACCCCAAAGGGTTGAGAATTCTGAGAAATCATTCAGAACTTCCCATAAACCATCAATAATCGCAATATTAATCATGAGCACCAAGGCAAAATCACCAACGCTGATCCAGCCTTCTTGTCGGCCCTTACACAGAAAATAAAAATTAAAGCCTTGAAAAATTAAAAAAGAATGACCCACACAGATCCATAGCCACAAATAGGCTCTGTGCAGTTTTTGTTCGGCTCGGACCGTCTGCTCAAAAATGTGGCCTAAGCCTTGCTTCTCTTGATTTTTAGCCGCAAACAAGCGCAGCGATAACATATTAGATAGCACATCCACGACTTTGCCTGTAATAGTTGAACCCAACTCTGACCACGCTCGAGCCAAGCCTGTGAAGTGCTTTGATAAACACAGGGCACCTATTAGACAGGCCAGGGTCCATGTCAAGATAAACAGTGCAAAATAATAATTGACTTGCCATAAAGTGATGATGCCGATGAGTAGTGCTAGCCCATGAGAAAAAAAGCGATCCATGATGATGCGAATAATGGAGGGAATACTATTGGTTAAATCATTCACTTTATTAGCCAGACTACCGGAGAAATGATGTTGATAATAATGATGACTTTGATCTAATAGACAATCAACTGCTTTATTGGCGATCACCGCGCGTAATTTTGGGAACATTTGTATCTCAAGAAAATAATTATACAAACGAAAAGAAGTAGCCATTAAAAAGAACATCAGCATATAGAGACCCACAGGCCAGGCCAAATCAGAAAAAATTGTCTGCGGCAGGCTAGCCTCTACACGGTTCAGAATGATTTTCACCAAATAGGGACGCATGGAAAAATCAACGGCCCAAAAGATAGCCACCCAAAATAAAATGGATACGGATATCTTAAAGGATTTAAGGGTGCTCAGGATCCAATAAACGATTTGTTTGGTTCGAATATCAGGTTGCATACTTTATTCCCAAGAAAGCTAAAAGAGGCTCTTGCACGGGCAGGGCGATTGCACTATAACTAAGAAGCTCAGATAAATTCAGTGCTATTCCTG
>CAZFXA010000054.1:0-4266 GCA_964522825.1 uncultured Legionella sp. | reverse complement strand
GTTATCTATGTACAAAAAATCTTGAACATACGCCTTTTCCTTGGTCTTACTTTAAGGGCGAGGATGCGTCGACCTTGCAGCCTCATCTGGATCAGGCACTGGATCAGCAGCACTTGTAGCCTCATCTGTATCATGTGCTGTATCAGGCACTGGATCAGCAGCAGCATTTGTTGATGGCTCGGTTGTATCAGCCTTGTCTGGCTGAACCTTAGAACCTGTTGGTTGAGTCGGTGGTATTACTCTAGAGCGACTGGTTGGTCTAGCGGGGCTAGCGTTTGTAGCCTGGCTAGGATTCTTCAGTAAATATTCCTCAGCGATTTTTTCATAGCGTGAGTCTGATTGGAGTTGTTCTAACACTTTTGAAGAGAGGGTTACCTCAATATTCTGTTTAGTTAGTTTTTGGTAGAGTTCTGCTGCTACCTCTGCGCTTTCGGCATTCTTAAGGTTGCAGGTTTTACTACCTGTTACAAGGAATAATCGTATGAGGTGTTCAGGCTTGATGGTGGTGGGTGGTTCAGAAGACAGCTTTAAGGTTTTATCTGCTTGTCTTTCAACGCGCATCTGTTCTTTCTTATCTGCATTAAGCACCTGGATAGTTTGGTTGTCTGTGCTAAGCTCTGGTTCAAAACCCATTTTTCTGGCTTCCGCCATGATTTTTTCGCGCAGCACTTTCCATGCTTTATCATCTTTTATTTTGGGGGTCTTGGCAGTCGAATCGGAAGCAACTAAGGTGGTCCCTGTAAGCGCAAGGTCATTTTCATCGTCCAGAGCCTGTTCCAGGTCTTCTTCTGGCACGGTTGTTTGTCTAGATGGAAGCATCGCTGGGTTAACACTTTCGCCCGTATCACTTTTGCTAAGTTCATCGAAGTCATTTCTAAACTGGCTCAATTTTAGGCCAAAGTCCACGCTTGCCGGTAAACTATCTTTAGAACTGCGCCTGGAATCTTTTGTTAGGTAGCGTTTGGTGCTTGGCACACCAACATCCGGGTGAGCACCTTGTATGCTGCTACCAGCATCGTCCAAATCCTCATCATCGCCCTCAAGCGCCAGAAAACGCCGCTTGGGAGCACGCCCTTGTATTTTTTTTGTTGTGGTAGTGGCTTTGGCATCTGCAAGCAGCGTACCTTTCGCGCCTAGGACGGCTGCTTGATGGGTAGTACCAGAGGTTTCTGGATGGTCTTGGTCATCTTCACCACGGTCCATAAGGGTAATCCTCTATTTAGAGCCTTATAAACAATATTAGCCTAATTCTCAAAATGTGCGAGCCAGATTCCCAAGCTGGGTGCCTATACAAATACCCGATGGAATATCTAAAGAAAGGTCTGTAATGCGAGTGGGCAATCGAGGCCACTGGGGGAATGGGTGATAGCTAAAAGTCAGCCCTGGAAGAGGGCTATCCCCTTACCTTGCCTACCGCTACATCAGCAGGCATTTGGATTTTTTATGCGAATCATCGTGTGTACCATTCCCAGGCATGGTATCGATGGCTGTTTCATAGCCATGAGGATGATATCCATTGCCATGAGGGGAATGAGTATGCCCATGGGTGCCATTGGGCATGCTAAAGGTAAGAGCGCCATTTAGGGCGCATGGGGTATATTTAAGCACCAGCTCCTCAAGAAACTCTGAATAGCCTATGGCTTGTAATACACGCTGAGCAAGCTGTTCTGCTTTTTGAGCAGCGTTGCTGGCATGCTCAAGATCTGCATCCTTAAGATTATGTATGGTATGAATGGCTACCACAAAAGCACGTTTAGCCAGATCTTCTACCTGTGCGGCGCTTAAACGATCTAAAGAGCTGGGGTTAGAGGCGCTCAGTAATTTTGCTTCTACCGCACAGGTTGTTCTATAGGCCAATTCCTGGGCGAGGGGATGCATATTCTTAGGCAATAACTTAGCAATACGTTCATAGCGTTTCTTTTCTGTTCTGTTTGCGGCAACAGCAAGTCCCAAGGCAAAAACACCAAAAGGTATGCCAAAAGGAGAGGGTGCATGTCCCGCAATGAAACTCATAATGGTAGAGCTGTTATCCATCCAGGTTTTTTGATTCCGTGCCATAAGACCGGAACTCATCAGTTGATAGGCTTGCAACATAATAAATAAATGTTTATTCAAGGCATCATAATGCAGTCCTTTCATGGGACTTAAGGATTGGATAGCTTCAAAATGGGGATGGTTGCTCTCGACTTCTCTTCGAACCACTTTCAATTCTTGGTGGATAGCCGCTACCTGACGGGCTATGGCATCGCTGGGACATAGTTGATCTACCAAAGGCTTAAATTCCTTCACCAAATCGCCAAAGTCATACCGTATTCTTATCCAGGGTGCATTCGTGGGCATTTTGCCCAGAGGGTTAAATTGTATTTCAAAAACCAGCACCCCAGGTTCAGGATCGTCTGGCTGGGTAAGGCAACGCACGGTGCCACTAACATTGATGCCCTCGTCTAAAAAATCTTCAATATAGGGTCTTGGGTTTTGAACCAGGTCCCAAGGGCTGCCCGGTGCATCACCATGTTTACCGATCGTTTCGCCTAAGATTTCCGGGCGGGCTGTGGGGTATTCAAGCAGCACCCTAATCACATCGATATTGCCACGATAGGTAATATCCATTTTGCTAGTGTCTGGTGGGGTTGTGGTTTCTCCTGTGTAATAACGCCACAAGGCAGTGCGTGCTGCTTCATTCCCTACGGAATGCTTTATCAAAGCCATGGGAGAAAAACTCATCAGTATCGCTTGCATCACAAGATTGAAGCCGGCTGAAGTGATAATGCCAGGATCCTTTTGCAGTATAGCTGCCACCATATCGTGATAGCCCATAGCAATTGCTAGGAAAATAGGTGATCCACTTTCACTTTCTAGCGTTACATCAGCGCCGGCGGCAATCAAGGCTGTGACAAAATCAATTTCTCCAACAAAAATGGCGGAAATAAGCGGAGGGTTCACAGTGGGTTTGCCTCCGGGTGATGGGATAACACCAAGGGCATTAGGGTTTGCCCCCTCTTGAAGGGCCTGCTGGAAGCGAGGTTTATCATGTCCACGAATGGCCTTCAGCAGACGTGCATTCAGCGCATTCTGCTCCTCTGCACTGCGTAAAGACTCCTGCATTTGCTTGACCGATCTCGCCATCATCCACCTCTCCACGTATCAGCCATAGGCTTATAAGGTTGTACTTCTTAAGCGCGATTGTCCAAGCTTCCAAACTCAAAGTCAATCAGCCTTAGATATTAAGTCGGAATGCTACATAAGATCTAGAGGCGATACTCGCTGCACTTCATATGCAGTTTTCTATCTTACAAAAAAGCTGTCGTGATATATGAACGGATCTATCCGAGCCTGAAAATCCAGCGATTACCCAAGAAGAACAGCGAGCCCAACATCGTTTTTCAAAAATTCTCAAAATGAGTAACCAACTAACATTTTACCGTAGCTGGTCAACTGAGGGATTGAAATCAAACTATGGACACCTTCCATTCATCTACGATACTCTACGCGCGCCAGATATCAATTTTTTTTTTAGCGCCCGGGTGGCGAAATTGGTAGACGCAAGGGACTTAAAATCCCTCGGACTAATCATCCATGCCGGTTCAAGTCCGGCCCCGGGCACCATAAAATAATCTTAGACTTTTGCTTAATGGCGCTAAAGCCTTTAAAATTCTGTCGGTCGTATGTAAAAGTACCTTAAACAATCAAGTTAATAAACGCATGAATAGCAGAGCACCTCAGATTTCTGTGATCGCAGGGCCTAATGGTTCCGGTAAAACAACGTCTGCCAAAACATTTAATCTCGATATGATTGATAAGTCACTCTGGAAAATTGTCAATGAAGGATTAAAAAATGAAACAAACGAACGATAAAAAAGAAGGCAGGTCCCTATTTATATTAGAGAACGGAAAAATTATTGAAATTCCGCCTGAAGAAATTTAGTAATAACGAGGTAAACTGTGAAAAACCCATCCTTTATGACTGTCTCCGAAGCGGCCTGTAACCATTTTCGCGGTTTGCTGCGCCAAGAAGAACATCCTAATTTAAATCTACGTATCTTTGTTTCCAAGCCTGCAACCCCCCATGCGGATGTATCGATTACTTTTTGCGCGGTGGGTGAAGATCTAGCATCGGACATTGCTTTGGATTTCGATGATTTTACGATGTTTGTCGAAAAAGCTTCCCAGCCTTTTTTAGAGGAAGCTGTGATTGATATGGAGGTAGCAGCGCTGAATGCTCAATTATCCATTAAAGCCCCCCATTTAAAAACGGAACCCATTTTT
>CAZFXA010000053.1:0-4288 GCA_964522825.1 uncultured Legionella sp. | reverse complement strand
AATGCCTAGAGCCTTCGGTTAAGACAAAACCCTATACGCTCCAGCTAGCGGTGCCGGATTGGGTCTTTAGTGATTATCTCTTTATACCCCTAAGACAATTTAGGAAAGAACATCCAGGGTTTAGTTTAGGCCTTCATGCTTCAACCGACCTGGCTGTCTTTGAGAGCAATACTGATCCGACCATTCGTCTGGGGACCACATCAAGCCCTGGTTTAATCCAAAAACCGCTCTTGGAATTTCAATTGGCACTCTATGCAAATGCTATGTACTTAAAAGGGCGCATGCTACCAGAGCGTTTAGGTGATTTGCCCGAGCATGCTTGTTTAGGGTTGAAAACGGATAATCCAAAGCTTTTTGAAGTGATGAATTGGCATCAGGCCCATAACCCTTCAGCAGACCAAAAACATTATTCCAGTACGGCTCTTATAAGGATGGCCCAAATGGGCTTTGGGATGATGTCTTGGTTTAAAGGTTCGCCAGCCTTGGAAAGTAGCGGCTTAATGGAGATTGCAGAAGAACTATCGGTTACACACGCACCAAGGCTGAGCCTTTATTTTGAATGTGTACCTGAACAGTGGGCATGTACAGAGGTTCAAGTATTGTATCAGTGCCTAAAAAAAGCATTGCAAGGTTATTATGCAAAACCCGGATAAATAACTACATTTTCTATGTAAAAAAAGCATAAAAAACCCTTTATTTTTAAGGTAAAATGGGGTAGCTATAGTGTACAAGGAGCGTTTCGACATGATTAGAACCAATCGTTTTAAAGATCGTGCATGGTGGTATAGGGCACTCAAAATACACACGGTGGTATCCTTGGCACTTAGCCACTATATCCAGACGAAGACAGTGATGGCATCTGAAGGGTGTATAGGCGAACGTTATTGGCTGATTTTGGAAAAAAAGGTCGCAAAGGAAGCCTTGGGAGCGATCGATACATTAGATGCGTTATTGGATATGGGTGACTCTGTGGCAGCCTATCGCGAACAGCATAGAATTTTGTGGGAGCTACTTAAAGCCTTAAATTTGGAGGCCTCTATCACTCGAAAAATCAGCTATCAATTTGGTCGGCATTGTTTTTTTATAGCCGATAGGTGATGAACACAAGAGGGTAGTATAAGCCTCTTTAACCAGTGTTTGGAAAGGTGTTCATCCCTTTTACGTGAGCATCTTTGATGGGATAAACCCTGCGTCTAACCCCTTGGCGTTTGAATTATCAAGGATTCCTTGACAGTTGCCATTGGTATGAGTCCCCGACCATCGATGTTTTGAGAAATCTTATGGTCATGGTTTTTTGGGGCTGTTAGTAGTCATTGGAGATCCCTTATTTTCTTGAGTTGCTATTTTAGAAGGGTCTTCGGATGAGGAAGGCGGTACAGCTAAATTTGGAGCATCTGCAAAAGTAGGGGGTGTCTCACCAGGCGAAAAGATAAGAGGATCTCTAGGGGTATTAGCATTGATAGGTGTGGGTGAGGAATCACTTGTTCCAGTTTGTCCAAGCTCTCTGAAACTTTCTGATAAATCTTCCAGTATCGCACTAAAATTGGTAGTCGTTGAATCATTTCTAGTGGGGGCAGCTTCTAATGGTATAGGCTGATTAACAGGTTGACTTTCCAATTGGCTTAAATCTCGCATCTTTACTGAACCATTTTGGAACTCAAAAGAGCATTGAAAATTTTTCTGTTCGTCTAACCTTGCATTTTGCAACAGCTTATAAATCTGTGCTATTTCCCCATAGGTTGGGTTGACCCCATCGCCAAGAGCTCCAGTAGAATCCAAGCTCTTTAAGCGTTCATCATTTAGTCCTAAAGGTTTCAAGGTTATTCCATCTTCAGTTTTTTGCAGAGTATAGCCAGCTTTTAGCGCCACACAAATTTCTCTGGCAAATGCTGATGGAGTATCTTCATAATGGGCTCTATATTGGTTAGACAAAAGATCAGAACAGACAATAAACCTATTTCCTCGTCTAAGGTGTGCTAAGGTCCATGCTAAATTTGTTCCCCAGGAATGTGTAACCTTTCCATTTTGATCGTTGCTTGGATCATATACAGAATGACCAGACTGTAATTCTTCATATGTTTTTTTCGATTTAAAAAAATCAAAAGCAATTTTTTCTTTAATATTATCTCGAACCGTTTCATATACTATTTTAAGAGCATTTTCTTTTGCAAAAGGAGGGGTGCGACCGAGCGCCTCCAATATAGATCCTTTATTTGCAAATAATGCATTACTTATGATCTGATTAATTGTTTGATCAGAAGCTGCCAGTTCTTGGGTATATTGATCAAGGTCATCTTCAGTTTTTAGTTTTTTTACAACGGGCCATATTTTACGAAACGTTTTAAAAAAGGGCTTCGTTTCTTCTATAGTCCAACCTAGTTTGTATAAACGAGCGGGTTCTAGTTCGTCTAGTCGTTTTTCTATTATTTGTCTATACAAATAATGTCCTCGCTTAAAACAAGCCTTAACTCGTTCAGGATCAACAGTTGCTTGAAAAGCTTGCAAACTGTTAAGTGGTGGTGAAAAAGGATCTTTGCCAGATTCACATAAAATTTTTGCTCTTTGTTCTGGTGGTTGATTTGCTAAAGTTTCGTATGGTGGTAAGAACTGCGCTGAATATTGATGATATGCCTGTGCCTCTAGATCAGCATTATCAAAAATTTCTGCAATCCCTAGCGAATGACGAAGCATAAAGCTCTCCAGTTCTAATTATGCCAATGTTGATACCATAATCACAATGGGGTTGATCTTTGTTTCTCAGAAAAAACGGTTTCAATATTTTGTGTTAAATCAAAATCGTCACAGAAAGAATAAATGCTATCTGGCATCAATATGCCTTTTTCTTTCATTTTTTTAGCGAAGTCAATGGCCCATTCGCCATTAAATGATGAGGCTATGTAACCCAGAACATACTCATAATCCTGATTGGTGAAGATCGCATTTTTGTTTTCTATGATAAAGTCTCCAATTTCCCTAGAACCTGACAAGGCAGCTAAATCTAAATGCCGTTTCCAATATTTACCTTCCTCCCATCCATGTTCCTTATACATAGTAAGATTATCCGCTAGAATTGAGAGCCCTGATTTGCCAAGCATTGAGCAATCTGTAAAAAGCAAATTGCACATATCTCTTTTTTCTTCGGAATCATCCGCCTCACGCCATTTTTCTTGAAGTTTTGCTATTTTTTCTAAAATTTCTTTATATTTTGGACCAAATAATTTTTGCACTTGATCATCGCTTTGTTTGTTGCGGTCCGATTGTGTTCGGGCATCCGATAATAAAGCCTCTTGCAAAATTATACCTTGTATCTGACGTCCAAGGCTTGCTCTGTCGACATTTTTATCTTGTGGGAAAACTGTATCAATTAAAGTATGTACCGCCTGTTCTACGTTTTCTACTACGGCTTGCCTATTCCTAACTGCTTGTTCATCCGTGGAAGATTCTAGGCCCGTACGATATTTACTAAACATTTTAACCTCCCAACTTTATAGATCTCTAATGAAATTACGATTATTATTATACACTGTTTAAGAAGAAAAAATCATAAAAGTCAATCAACTTACAATAAAAAATATCTTAAAGAGGTTCTCCTATTTGCATGAGCATCTTTGTTAACTTTGAGCACCTTTGGAATAAACCTAATTTGAAGCATCTTTCTAACCCCTTGGGGTTTGAACTGTTAGGTATTCCTTGATAGTTGTTATAGTTGGTAAGAAATCCTTACATACTGCATGCTCACTAATTAATGGATGTGGTAGGGTCTCTCTACCGGGCAAGTCACTGGGGGGGGTAGTACCGGGGTAGTTGTCAATCCCCGCCTAAAACCCTTGTCTCAATAAAACAGGGGTACATTTGGGGGTACATTTAAAACATTCTTTCAGAATACGCTTTAATTTAAGTGGTTTTATGCTCCAATGCTAGTGACGCCGCCCCACCATCATCTCACAATCCAGCCTAGTTCTAACCAGCCCCAAATCTTCCAAAAAACCCTTTAAAACAAGCGACATATTAAAATAGTTGGTTCTAAGGTGTTCGGCTCAAATCCTTTACAGCCAAATAATTTGGGGGTATATACCGATCACAGGGCGATTGCACTATAACTAAGAAGCTCAGATAAATTCAGTGCTATTCCTGCCACAACGGAACCCCAACAAGCTCGCCTTTCATCAAAATGAGGCGCTTCGCGCACTTTTGTGTGGCCGCTTTTTTACGCTTTCTGCGCATACTGGCTTTAATGCATCGTGTTCTATAGCCTGGCGTCTTTTGTCGCTAAAAATCATTTGCAATT
>CAZFXA010000052.1:0-4452 GCA_964522825.1 uncultured Legionella sp. | reverse complement strand
GCTTGATGTCTGCTGTAGCCTAAAGCTTCTTCTAAGTCCTTAGTCCGTAGGACAGTATTACCTAGCTGTGCCATGGTATCTAAGACTTGCCGCTCCATCAGGCCAATGCCAGCTTGTCGTTCAGTGTTTTTCAAGTGTATATCCCCTTAAGTATCAGCTTTCAGATGTTAATTACATTATAAGTGCAATTTATATCACCACAAGATATTTTTTGCACTTATAATGTAATTTTTTAAATTAACCGAGTATTCGGCTTATATTTGCCACCTAGGGGGATTGGAGCATCTCGGGACAGGAGGGATACAATTTGTATACCCCTTATACGTGTTCAAGGTCAGAAAACTGTATGGGTATGTCTCATCTGTAGAAAATTGCAAAAAATGACATTTACTGCACCTAGGGTGTACCTAAGCTTTCATCCTCAGCTCTTCTATCAGGCAAAAGCCCGCCCACCTGGGTATCCCATAGCGTTTTGTAAATACCACCTTTAGCCAGTAGTTCTGTATGCGTGCCATCTTCTAGGATTTTCCCTTGATCGAATACCAAGATGCGATCCATGTGGAGCAATGTTGATAAGCGGTGTGCAATAACAATAGTTGTTTTGTTTTGCATTAATTGCGACAGGCTTTCTTGGACTCAATATTCCTCAGCGAGAATTTTATTCTATGACAGAAGGCCATGCCTTTCAAAGTGCCAGTTCTCAACGATTGGCTTGATTCCCTTTAAGCCACCCTCTACAATGGCCGTGTTAACATGAACAAGGGATCTTCCACATGAAACGAAAATCATTTCTTATCGGATGGGCCTTGTTAGTTTTTTTCCTAAGCGCCGCCATCATGGCAAAACCCTTTAAACAATGGTACACTAAAAAGTGTGATATCCAAACAAGAAGCCCTAATATGAATAATCCTTTGCTTAACTTATCTTTAAACCAATTGCCCCTCTTTACGAAAATTAAAGCAGAACACGTGGAACCTGCCATTGATTATCTGCTAGCTAAAAATCGTGCCCAGATAGATGCTCTGTTAAATCATACTAAAAAATACACTTGGGAAAATTGTGCGCTACCCTTGGAAATCATGGATACAGAATTAGCAGATGTTTGGAATATTATTGAACATTTAAACACGGTCGACAACACGCCCATCTTCTATGAAGCCTATGAAAAAGCATTAGCCAAAATTACTTTATATAGCACCGAAGTCAAACAAAATAAAGCGCTCTATGATGCCTATAAAGCGATCCAAAAAAGTGCTGCATTTCCACACTACACGGATGCACAAAAGACAATTATCAAAAACGCTTTGAAAGCATCCAAATTGTCAGGTATCGAATTATCCCTTGAAAATCAGGCCTTATTCAAAAATCTCGCTACCCAGCTATCTGAACTAGAAAGCCGTTTCGAACAAAACGTTCTACAATCAACCAAAGGATGGTTTTTAGAAATCACGGATCAAGATCAATTAAAAGGCTTATCCCCTGAAGCTTTAGCAGCGAGTGCCTTAAAATCAAAAGAAAAGGGAAATGCCGGGTGGCTATTAACTTTAGATCAGCCTTCATACCATGCTGTCATGACAACCAATGATGACAGAAGCATCCGAGAACAGATGTATAAGGCCTATACAACCAAAGCCTCCCTATTATTTCCAGGCGGATCACAATGGGACAATAGCCAGGTTTTGCTGGACATTGTCAGCATTCGAAAACAATTAGCCCATTTATTGGGTTTCGAGAATTATTGCCAATACGCCTTGGAAAATAGGATGGTTAAAAGCACCACACACGTTACGCAGTTTTTGTCCGAGTTATTAGCTAAAGCAAAAAAGCCTGCTGCGCAAGAATTAGATGCTTTAAAGGACTTTGCAAAAAAAGAATATGGACTAGAAGCCATTGAAGTCTGGGATCTGCCCTATTTAAGTGAAAAATTGTCAGAGCAGCAATATAATATCTCTCAAGAAACACTAAGACCTTATTTCCCTCAAGAAAAAGTTTTAAGCGGATTGTTTAAGATAGCCCAAAATCTTTATGGCATTTCCATACAAGAAGTAAAGGGTGTTGAAACCTGGGATCCCGATGTGCGTTTTTTTGAAGTCTATGACGAAAATAAAGCATTAAGAGGGAAGTTTTTTATCGATTTATACACACGCCCCAATAAGCGGGGTGGCGCCTGGATGCAGCCTGCCAACTCACGTATGATACACAACAATGATAAAGTTCAATACCCCATGGCTTATTTAATCACTAATGTGACCAAAGCTGCCGGAGAAACCACCGTTCAACCTACGCTATTCAGCCATGATGAAGTCGTGACTTTATTTCATGAATTCGGCCACTGCTTACACCAAATCTTAACGATGGTCGATTACCCAAGTATTTCAGGGACAAGCGTAGAATGGGATGCTGTAGAATTACCCAGCCAATTAATGGAAAATTGGGCTTGGGAAGAAGGCGCGCTTCCTCTTATCTCGGAACATTGGGAAAATAAAACACCCTTGCCATCTGAGATGATCGCTCAATTAAAAGCATCTAAAAATTTTAACAGCGGATTATTTTTGGTCCGACAATTAGAATTTGCTTTATTTGATTTCAACTTACATGCAGCCAAAAATTTAAATAAACCCGAAGATGTTCAACAAGTACTAAATAAAGTGCGCGAAGAAACGGCTCTTTTAGATATTCCTGATTATAATCACTTTCAAAATGGCTTTACCCATATTTTTGCAGGCGGCTATTCTGCTGGCTATTATAGTTATTTATGGTCCCAAATGCTTTCTTCAGATGCTTACGAATACTTCAAAGAAGATGGTTTACTCTTTGATACTAAAATTGCACACACATTTTTAAAACACCTTTTAGAACAAGGTGGCTCTAAAGATTTTATGGAAATGTACCTTGCATTTCGCGGCAAGCAACCAGATGTCGGTGCTTTATTAAGACACTACGATTTACCGACTTAAGCTATTATCTATGCTTAGCAAAACCCCAAAAAAGCACCATAATCAACAACATAGCCAGCAGCTCGACTATTCGTAGAAAATAAATGATTGTATTTTAGTCGCACCTTAGCGTAAATTCTGGCTGGGCGTGCAGGTATCAGATGGAGTAAAAATGCCAAACGAAACTATTAACACGGAATTGAATAAGCATGGGGCCATTCTCAAAGCCTCTTATCTGAATACACCACTCGGTAAAATGCTTGCCATTGCCGATGAAACGGCACTCTATTGTTTAACATTTGTGGAATACCGCGGTTCGGATCGTGAGCGAGAGCGGTTCCAAATGCAAACAAAATCAGCGATTACCTCTGGCAAGAATGATGCGATTGCTTCCATTGAAAGTGAGCTCAAAGCTTATTTTGAAGGAACCTTGCAGATGTTCAAAACACCCTGCAACGTTTTAGGCAGTGCCTTTCAAAAACGTGCGTGGGAGGCACTGATGGATGTTCCCTATGGTCAAACACGCAGTTACTTGCAACAGGCAACAAGCCTTGGCAAACAAACCGCCTATAGGGCTGTTGCTAATGCCAATGGGGCTAATCAGATCGCTATCGTCATTCCCTGCCACCGTATCATCAATAACAACGGTGATATCGGCGGGTATGGGGGTGGTATCAAGCGCAAACAATGGCTGCTTGATCATGAAAAACAGCATACGATCACAGGCAAGTAACTGATAAATCAAAAATACAGTACTTTAATGTATTCGTTTACCCAGCCACTTTAATGATTTTGCAATAATATCTGGTCTTTTTCTAACATAATGATCCATGTCTTCAACACGTATATAGGTAATATTTACACCGAAACTTCTGGCTTTTTTAACAAAGGCGTCGCTCGAGTGAATGAAAGTGTCTTTAACACCACTAACAACTAGAAATGGTGTGCGTATTTTTTTGTAATCCGTATCAGAATACAGCAGAGCATCCGCATGATATTTATAGGTCATACCTAAAAAAATAAGTTCCCCATTCCAACCCTGGGGAGGATGTAATTTTAGATGCTCAATGACCGCTTGATGGTCATGCAGACGTTGGGACCTTGTGTAATGTTCCATGAATATTTTTTTATTTACCTTATTCCCATCAACACCCCATTGCTCCACTGTTAATACACCAACACCCAAATCTAAAAATTCCTTAAGCAAATATCGATGAACATGAATAATACTACCAATATCCTCTTTAGAAGAGGATCCGCCACATACTATGACAATAGGATAATGATTTTTTTTTGGCTTGGTGAGATAGTAAACAATGTTAGGTTTATTTGCACCAGGACGCTTCGTAATAAATCTTGAAGCAGCAGGAATATTGTAGAAAGGAATATTGTCTCTGTCGGTAAATTTATAGGGTGTTATTTCATCATTTTCTACGGCAATAATAGACCTTGAAAAAACTGCCGCCATTAAAACCAAGGGGATTAATAATAAAGTTTTTTTCATGATTGTGTTTCT
>CAZFXA010000051.1:0-5721 GCA_964522825.1 uncultured Legionella sp. | reverse complement strand
TCCAGAACCTTGGAAACCACACCGGCTCCCACTGTTTTACCACCCTCTCGGATTGCAAAGCGCACCCCTTCTTCCAAGGCAACCGGGGCAATCAAGGTGATCTCCATCTTAATATTATCCCCAGGCATCACCATCTCTACGCCTGCGGGTAAATTGACCGAGCCCGTCACATCAGTGGTCCTAAAATAAAACTGAGGACGGTAGCCATTGAAAAAGGGTGTATGTCGACCCCCTTCATCTTTGGACAAAATATAAACCTCAGCCTCAAATTTGGTATGCGGGGTAATACTACCGGGTTTGGCCAATACTTGACCACGTTCCACATCTTCACGCTTCGTGCCTCTAAGTAGCACACCCACGTTGTCTCCGGCCTGGCCTTGATCGAGCAGCTTTCTAAACATCTCGATACCCGTACAAATGGTCTTTTGGGTGGTCTTTAAGCCTACAATCTCAAGCTCATCCCCTACCTTGGCAATACCACGCTCGATACGACCTGTGACCACCGTACCGCGGCCTGAAATCGATAACACATCTTCAATGGGCATAAGGAAAGGTAAATCAACCGCCCGCTCTGGAATAGGAAAGTAGCTATCCATGGCTTCGACTAATTTGAAAATCGCGCCTTCGCCTAGATCAGAGGTATCCCCCTGAAGGGCCTTGAGTGCAGAACCCACCACAATCGGTGTGTCATCCCCAGGAAAATTATAAGAAGTTAGCAAGTCCCGAACTTCCATCTCGACCAGTTCTAAGAGTTCTGGATCGTCTACCATATCGGCTTTATTTAAAAACACCACAATATAAGGCACGCCCACCTGACGGGCCAACAAAATATGTTCACGGGTCTGAGGCATCGGGCCATCGGCCGCGGACACCACTAAAATCGCACCATCCATTTGAGCTGCACCGGTGATCATGTTTTTCACATAATCGGCATGACCAGGACAATCGACGTGCGCATAATGACGGGCCGCAGAACGGTATTCCACATGCGCCGTCGCAATGGTAATACCACGGGCGCGTTCTTCAGGCGCTGCATCAATCTGGTTGTAGTCCTTAAACTCTCCACCATATTTCTTTGCCAAGACCTTCGTTAAAGCGGCTGTTAAGGTCGTCTTACCATGATCGACGTGTCCAATCGTTCCTACATTAATATGTGGAAGATCTCGCTCAAATTTACTCTTCGCCATCACAACACCTCTTTAAAATAACGATGCTTCGAATCGAAAACTACCCTTTACGCTTTTCAATAATGCCTTCTGCAATATTGGCTGGCGTCTCAGCATAACGTACAAATTCCATCGTATAGGTTGCACGCCCCTGAGACATCGAACGCATATCGGTCGCATAACCAAACATCTCAGATAAAGGCACTTCGGCCCGAATATGTTTACCTGAAACAGTGTCTTCCATGCCATGAATAATACCACGTCGTCGATTAAGATCACCCACCACATCACCCATGTATTCTTCCGGGGTAATCACTTCAACTTTCATAATGGGCTCTAATAGCACTGCATTGGCCTTCAGGGCACCGGCTTTAAACGCCATAGAACCTGCAATTTTGAAAGCCATTTCATTGGAATCGACATCGTGATAAGAACCATCAAACAAGGTAACTGTTACATCCACTACAGGATAACCTGCAAGCACACCATTTTCTGCTTGCTCACGCACACCCTTTTCAATCGCAGGAATGTATTCTTTAGGTACAGTACCGCCGACGACCTCGTTAAAAAATTGAATGCCCGCACCTGTTTCTGCAGGTCCTATCTTTAACCAAACATGCCCATATTGCCCACGGCCACCCGTTTGACGAATATATTTACCTTCTTGCTCAACTGATTTCCGAATAGTCTCTCGATAAGAAACCTGCGGCTTACCAATATTAGCTTCAACCTTAAATTCACGACGCATACGATCGACAATAATATCTAAATGTAATTCACCCATACCAGAAATAATGGTTTGCCCTGTTTCGACATCTGTTTTCACTCTGAAAGAAGGATCTTCTTGGGCCAACTTCCCGAGCGCAAGGCTCATTTTTTCCTGATCGGCCTTCGTTTTGGGCTCGACCGCAAGCGCAATCACAGGCTCTGGAAAATCCATTTTTTCAAGCACAATGGCACGCGCTTCATCGCTTAAGGTATCGCCTGTGGTGGTATTTTTAAGACCCACAGCAGCGGCAATATCACCCGCCCGCACTTCTTTAATTTCTTCTCGATTATTAGCATGCATTAACAAGATACGACCAATACGTTCACGCCTATCTTTCACGGTATTTAAAATGGTATCACCCGATTGGAGCACACCCGAATAGACTCTAAAAAAGGTTAAGGTGCCTACAAAAGGATCGGTCATAACCTTAAACGCCAAAGCCGCAAAAGGTTCTGTATCGATAGCAGGACGACTCTCCACGGTTTCAGCTTTATCCTTCAGAACACCCTGAATCGGCGTTACATCATTCGGCGCAGGCAAATAATCGATGACTGCATCCAACATGGCCTGCACACCTTTATTCTTAAAGGCCGTACCACATAAAACGGGCACGATTTTGGAGCCGAGCGTTAGAACTCTTAAGCCACTACGCACGTCTGCTTCTGTAAAAGATTCAGCGTTTAAATATTTTTCCATTAACGCTTCAGAGGCTTCAGCGACAGCTTCAATCAGCTTATCGCGCCATACCTGACAGAGCGCTTGCATTTCAGGTGCAATCGGTCTTAATTCAAAGGTCATACCTTGGTTCGCATCATCCCAATAAATAGCCTGCATACGAACGAGATCGACAACCCCTTCAAAAGAGTCTTCTGCACCAATAGGGATCTGAATGAGCACAGGGGTTGCCCCTAAGCGACTTTTAATCTGCCCTACCACGCGGAATAAATCGGCGCCTACGCGATCCATTTTATTAACAAAAGCAATACGCGGAACACCATATTTATTGGCTTGACGCCAAACAGTTTCAGATTGTGGCTCCACACCATCAACCGCTGAGAAAACCACACAAGCACCATCCAAGACACGCAAGGAGCGCTCTACTTCAATCGTAAAATCAACGTGACCCGGGGTATCGATAATATTAATACGATGATCGGGATATTGCTTCGCCATCCCTGCCCAATGGCAGGTAATAGCAGCTGCAGTAATCGTAATACCGCGCTCTTTCTCTTGTGGCATCCAATCTGTGGTGCTTTCACCATCATGGACTTCGCCTATTTTATAAGAAGCACCGGTATAATAGAGAATACGCTCAGTGGTTGTTGTTTTTCCTGCATCAATATGGGCCACGATGCCGATATTACGATAATGCTCAATAGGGGTTACACGGGACACGTTTTTATCCTCTTACCAACGGTAATGTGAAAATGCTTTATTTGCCTCTGCCATACGATGCGTATCTTCACGCTTTTTAACCGCGCCTCCCTTGCCGGTACCACCACTTTCTTCGTCCGCAGCATCCATAATCTCGGCGGCCAAACGTAAACACATCCCTTTTTCGCCTCGCGCACGGGAATATTTCACCAACCAACGCATCGATAAGGCGGCAGCGCGGCTAGAACTGACTTCGATAGGCACCTGATACGTTGCTCCACCTACACGTCTTGATTTAACTTCCACAAGCGGACGTATATGATCTAGGGCCTTTTCAAAAACAGCCAAAGGATCACGTCTTAAACGTGTTTTAATATGCTCTAGCGCACCATACACAATGCTTTCGGCAATTGATTTTTGGCCTTTCAACATTAAATGATTAATAAATTTTGCAAGCACGGAACTCCCATAGACAGGGTCCGGATTGATAACACGTTTAACAGCGGCTCTTCTTCTCGACATGGATCCAACCCCTTCCTTCAAAACAACCTATTTTTTGTCCCGTTTAGCACCGTATCTGGAACGGCTTTGTTTTCTACCTTTAACGCCCGCCGTATCCAAATGCCCACGAATGACTTTATAACGCACACCGGGCAAATCCTTTACACGACCACCTCGGATTAAAACCACCGAATGTTCTTGCAAGTTATGGCCTTCACCACCGATATAAGCTGTTACCTCGAAACCATTGGTAAGGCGTACACGACAGACTTTTCGTAGTGCTGAGTTAGGTTTCTTCGGTGTCTGCGTATAAACCCTGGAGCAAACGCCACGACGCTGCGGACAACCTTGCAAAGCAGGCGCCTTTTTTCTCGCTTTAACAGGACGACGACCCTTGCGAACTAATTGGTTTACCGTTGCCATACCGACCTAATACCTCTGCTATTTCTAAACATTCAAACACGAAAGAAACCTCTCGGAGGCGCGATCCTATAGTGTTAGGACTTCGCTGTCAACGAGAGAACTCTTCAATGAAGGGCTGCGCATATAAAAATGAGGATGCAACCCGTTTTATGCTAGTCAGTTGCCTGTTAATACCAATCAGGAAACCCTCGCAATCAGGACGCACCATACCATAGGAGGTTGGAAATAAAAAGCCTTTTGGAAGGGAAACAGCATCTTAAGGATTTTTACTAGCGCACATTTTACAAGTGAGCGAATCGTTCAAAAGAAAAAGGCTGCGGATCCTCTATGATTATTTTTTTAAAATCAGGATGTAGCGGGTTTAATAAATAGTTGTATTCACTATCAATAATGGCTGAGGGCACACGCAGCACTGCAGTGTTGGCACTTCGTATCCAGTCTGTACCATATTCTTGGGTAACAATAGGTGCTGGAACGCCATCCCATCCCTCAGGCAAACTATCCATAGATTGGACAGCGACTTTTTCAGGTAAAACAGCCGCTATGGAAACATACTGTATTTCTTTGGGTGGAAATTCATCGAGATTAACTAGGATTTCTAGTGCTGCTAAAGATAGACTTCCAGAGGTATAAACAGCAGTATACCCTTGATGATGCCATCGTCCCCCAAACAGTTTCGCGCCTTCTCCGCTAAAGGCACTCTCAGAACGTTTTGCCTTAACAATACGAAAAACCTTGAGAAAACTCACGTATAAATACCATATTCAATACAACCTAATACGCGTTCCACTTCTCTGGTACCAATTTCTGTATCAAGAAGCTTTAAAGGAATTTCTCCCCCTAAGGCTATTTTGGGTGTCGTTAGCCATTTCAAGGCAAAAATTTTGTTTTCTAACACAACTATAGCCAGGGCGTAGATCCATGCTAAACGATAAATACGATCACTTTCTCGAGGATCCAATTTTTTCTCTTTTTTACGACGTGCTAAAGTTCGAATATTCAATCCCACGGTTTCTGAGAGATCTTGCTGTGTCAGCCCTAATTCCAAAGAAAGTTCTTCAAGGGTTTGAAAGGGTAATCCATTGCGAATATAGCGCACCCTATCCATTTCTGAATGGATACGTCCCTCCTTAAAATGTAATAACTTAGCCAGTTGTGCAGAAACGGTTTTTTCTAACTGAGGTGTACCGTGTAGTTCCTCTTTTTTCCTGGGTAGGGCAGCCATAAGACCTCCTTTTTGTTTGCGCTATGCCATTTGTCATTATTATAGCAGACATTTATACATATTGACAATCGAATATCAACCCTCTTCTTTCAATTATGTTTCTAGAACCTGCTTTAAAGCCGCAATATCACCATTCGTAATGGCCTGTAAATGTTGAGTGATTTTATCGATATCCCAGTGCCACCAGCTCAACTTGCTCAAGAAGTCTATCGTCATAGGTATAATCGCCTACTAGAATTTGTGGGTTTTTAATAATGTTTTTC
>CAZFXA010000050.1:4873-6034 GCA_964522825.1 uncultured Legionella sp. | reverse complement strand
TCTAAGTTAACAGACTAATTATAGAGTTAATAGGGGCATAGGGTACAGTAGCGCCCACAGTCTTGTATGTGAAAAGAACTAAAAGTTGTGACTAGGGGGGCGTGGTCCTGTAGAGTCCTTTTTCTGGGCTGGTTTCCATCTCTCAAGCCAGGGGATTATCTCTTCAGGCGTGGGCCGAGGAGTTTTATCGGCAGCCTCATACATTAGAACAAGCTCAGGATCATATTTAGGATTTGTTGTGTCTGCTATGTATTCCTTGATGCAGGTTTTAGTATCATCATTAAGTTCAGGTTGTAGACCCGCTGCTATACCAAAGGCAAAGAGCTTCATGGCAGCTGTTGGATTTTCTTCGCAATCAGTGACCTTAAATTTTCCGCTGGTAGAGTGGTCACGGGCGTTTTCGACCATTAGCCATAGATCGTTGTCTTCCGCCTTAAAATCTTTAGCAGTGATAAGGGTTTTTTTTGCTTGCTCATCTCTGGATATTTTGATGATATCTTGGGAAGGCGCTCCATCTGGCTTTCGGGCTACAATAAAAATGTTATCCTCCATGCGAGGAACTAAATCTTGATACATATGAGCGGTGTTTATCTTATGATCTAGACGTTTTTGTGTTGGATATTGACTTATTTTTTCAGGATCTTTAAAAAACAAGCTATCTCCCAACGTTTCTCTTGGTCGCCCATCAATGGATGGCTTATGGCTTTCGGCAAGAATAGTTTTCATTTTTTCTATTTTATTGCTTTCTTCTTGGCAAATATCAGAAAAACTTTTTGTTGAATTTTTCTTAATGCCTTTTTTGCCAACTTTTGAAGCTCTTTGTGCGAGATTAAACATGAAATGTATAGAATGTATAGGAGGATCTTCTTCAAGCATGATACCTGGTGGTTTTTTCTCAGCTTCAGAACTTTCTATGACAGTCTCAGCGTTGAGTGGTACAGTGTCTTCGAGTTGCTCCAATCGTGCTTGCAGGTCTTCGATCTGTCTGAGAGCCTCAGTTTTATGTTGGGTGATGGTCTCAGCAGAGGCTTTTTGTTTTTGTTCAAGCTGAGTTTGTAGTTCTACGATGCGTTGGTCCTCAGCGCTGGGTAGCAGCGTATCTTCGGGTTGCTCCAATCGTGCTTGCAGGTCTTCGATCTGTCTGAGAGCCTCAGTTTTATG
>CAZFXA010000050.1:0-4773 GCA_964522825.1 uncultured Legionella sp. | reverse complement strand
TTTTTGTTCAAGCTGAGTTTGTAGTTCTACGATGCGTTGGTCCTCAGCGCTGGGTGGCGCAGGGTTTTCATATTTTTCAAGTAGATCTTCTAGGGCTGAAATTGTTTTTTGATCTTGAGCCGCATGTTCAGCTTGAATAGCAGCAGCGTCTTTTTGTCGTTCTTCATAACTACTTCCTCGTGTAAATTTTCGCTCCAAATCGTCACGTTTTTTTCGCAGCTCATCAAGAGATCGAGCTCGAAGTTCTTCGTCAGGAGGAATGATTTCTGTTGTTGGAATAGAATAACTTGGATCCGCATTCTGTTTTTCAGGTGTGCGTGGTTTTATAAATACATCAGATTCGCGTGCAAGAGGGCCCATTCCTGCAAGAAAACTCCGTCCCGCCGTAGTTCCTTCAAGATCAAACCTAACATCTTTCAAACGTTCAAAAATTGCTGCGCGTTTTTCTGGGGTTGCGTAGTCTAATGGTGTCTTTTTATCGCTGTCTTTCTCTGAAAACAATGCAATAAATCGCCTATGTAATTCTGTTTTATCCTCAGCCATATCGGCCGCTTTAGCAGCCTCTTCTAAAATATTGCTTATGGAAGTGGTTGATGCTTCGTTTGTTTGTTCACATAAAATATGTAATATGTTTTTGTTTGAAGTGTCTGTGGTGTCTAGAGCAGTTAACAAAAGATTCAAATCCTTTATTCGTGCAACCATAGAGTCTAATATGCGATATTTTCCATTTTTGGCGGCGTAATAAAGACAAGGCAATGCTGTCCGTTCGCCGTTTGGGCTAATGGGGTGCAAAAATCCAAGTTCTTGAGCCGTTCCGGCTGGTACTATATCTAATAGATGTTGAAAGATGTCCTCGTCTCTAGAGGCATATTGTGGTTTTGTGGCTAAATAGTGTAGAGGTGTTAAGCCGTTTTTATCAATTTGTTTCATGGCTGCAATAAAAACAGCGCTTCTTGGGTTGTGTTCTGGGGCTTCTGGTTGCAGCGTTTTTTTTAAGTCATTTATCATTGTGAAATTGCTGCTTTGTGCTAGATAATGCAGCGGGTTTTTACCTTGGGCATCCTGCAAATCGAAAATAGCATGGTCAGTTTTCTGTAAAACTGTTTTCATAATCGTATTGTTGTTTCCGAGAAAGGCTATTTGTAAGGGTGAAAGACCCAAAGGATCAGACTTTTTTTCTAGTAATGGTTTTAAGTCTGTTTTAGGTCTTTTAAATAGTTTTTCAACTAACGCTGTGCTATTGTCGAATAATACATCGAAGGGTGTTAATCCTTGTGCGTCTTTCCATGATTCATCAGATAATCCCATTAAAATACTTTCTAGCGTTTTGCCTTCTTCGAGAAATTTCTTGCAAATAGTTTCAAGTTGTGTTTCAGAATGGCTGTAAGCACAAAAATGAAGCACCGATTCTGCGATAGTAGGGTGGGTTTTTTTTGGCTTTAAATCCTCTAAACTCAAGCCGGGATATTTTCCTAATAAATAATCCAGCATAGCTTCATCTTTATGATAAACGGCCCATTCTAATAGATTAAAGCTGGGTTCTTTTATAAATTTAGAACGATTTTCCGGGGTTCCAAGAATCAAGGCCTGTATTTCTGAGGGGGGGAGCTTGTTAAGAATAAGCTGTAGGACCTCAAGGTTATCTTCCTGCGCGGCAAAATACGCCAGATCCCGATGTTTATTAGGTGAACTTGTAATTTCTTTTGCAATGTCTGGGCTGACTTTAGCAAATAAGGCTTTAAATATGTCTGTTTTATTTTGGGCAATAGCATCAAATAATGGGTAATTACGATGGTTATCTTGGGCGCGGTCGGAAGGTGCTATTATGTCGAGTATGTATGGTTTTTGTTTAATAGGGTTAAGACAGGTAGTAAATGTCGCAGCTTCCGAGTCATCAAGTACATCTACCATTTGGCAGATCAGTCTTTTTCTTTGTGCCATATCAACGGGCAATAAAATGATTTTTGCCTGCTCTTCTGATATGGGTGCTGTAGATTTTTTGGTGATGCCTAATAGGGGGTTAATTTTTTCTAAAACGGTGGTTCGTTCGCTGCGTTGACCTGGTTTTTCTGCTAATAAAGCAGCATAATCCAATTGAATTTTTTGCAAGGCTTTTTTAGCACGAATGGCATCCCATCGGGTGGCAGGATTAGGGTTACACATGCCTTCCAAAGCTTCGCGCATTGCTTTTTCTATGGGTTTGAATTTACTGTCTTCTTTTGCCAGTTTTTGTATGGCATCCCATAACTCAAAGCCATAACCCTCACCTTGTCCGCGTTCTCTTGCGCTTGAACCTTGACAATACAAGGGCGTAAAATCTTGACCCGCAATTTTTTCTTGCATTGGAAGGCTAATGCGTCCTGCCCGTATGCCATGTTCGGACCAATAAGACCTTAGACCTCGTTCTTCACATACCTGCTGGTAAGCAGTATAGTGTGCATAGCCAAACAAACTAACGCCTGCAGAATAAACATCACCTGTTTTTTTTATGACGACAGGTCTTGATTTAAGACCACCTGCTTCTGTTATTTTCGCGTTAGCACATTCGGGAGCTATAAATTCTGCAGTGCCAGATACCCATGTATCCATGGTTCTAGCCGCATCATCCTCAGTTCGAGAAGTGCCAAAATCCAAGAATTTTCCATCCTGAAAGTTCTTGGGTTTTATATCCCCGTGTATAACACCTTGAGTATGCATAGTGTCCAAGGCACTTAAAAACTCAACACCCATTGCCAAGCGTCTTGCAAGCTCTAGCTCCAATAGCTCAACGCTTTTTCTATCCGTCGCACCCACTTTCTTTAAACATTCGCCAAAAGTAGATTCATAAGGAATCACTGGGGCTTCTGTTGTTCTTGATATGGTTGACATTGGTTTTTTTGGAGGAACTGGATTTTTTATTCGTGCTTTAATCGCGTTCGATAACTGGGCTATTAACTCTGTGGTTAGTTTTGTTTTATGTGTTAATGGTGGATTTTGATTGAATGATTGGAGGTAAAAATTATGCACCACATTTTTTTTATTAGGGCCTAGAAGGGTACAGCGTAAGTGATTTCCATCTATTTGAACATATATTTTTTTTTGTTCTAAGTCTTTTTGATGGCGTGCGCTTGGCATGAGAAGGCACTCATAGTCTACGTGCCATGGTTGCACTACAGTACCTGGCGATAGATCTTGTGAGAATCTTGCATTTAAGTCGAAAATATCTCTTTGTAAATCATGACCTGTTAACAATCGATGAACCGTCACGACTTGTAAATACGTGGGCCTTGTTGATTCTTTTAGTATTGGACCTTCTTTGGTGTCAGAAACCGTTTCAAAGTGTTGTAGCACAGCCATTTTAAGTTCTTTTGCAATGGCGAATTCGTTTTCAGCAAGTTCTCTTATTACGGGATCTCGGAAAATGCCGGTTAAGGAAGGCCTGCTTTGAGAATCCTTTTTTGAGCATTTAAATCGATTGCTTTCTATTTTTATAGCGCAAGATGTACCGCTGAGTAGATCCATACCCATGGCAACATCGCCAAAATTGCCTTTGCCGACTAATAATTCTTGAGAATCGTCCCCTCGTGCACCTGGAAAGATAACAAAGCATTTTTGGGTGGCTTTGTCAATTAATAAATCATACAAAAGATGCTCATGTTCTGGTCTTCCTTTATTATAGTCAAGAGCTCTTATTATCAAGGTTTTGCCGGTTGAATCTGGCGTAATTGTAGGCATTTTCTCTGAAGTTGATGCACTTAGCGAACGCCGCGGGGTTTTGACTTCAACAGAAGGCGAAAGCTTTCCATTTGCGATGACTTCTTGAAATACCACAAAAGATCGTTCTAATGCGGGTGGTTTTCCAGGATGCGTTTCAAAAAGTTTTAGATTTTCAATAGCAGATTCAATTAGTTTTATTTTATTTTGTATTTTTTTAATATTAGCCATGTTTTTTTGTGGCTTGGTTTTTTCTTTTTCTATCTCTTTTTTGAATTTTAATATTTTTCCGTCTAAATTTTCCCTATATGCAAGA
The DNA here is from genome assembly GCA_964522825.1 of uncultured Legionella sp. Classification (GTDB taxonomy): domain Bacteria; phylum Pseudomonadota; class Gammaproteobacteria; order UBA6186; family Azoamicaceae; genus CADEGZ01. The sequence continues at coordinate 764 of CAZFXA010000050.1, read as the reverse complement.
CGGGCGGATCTACCAAGTTGCATTTTTTCAAAACATAGGCGTTCAAGTTTTTCAAGGTCTTCTGTGGTTTCATATGGTTTTTCACGAAGATCTTCCATAAGCGCATGGATGCTCTTTTGATGAGGGTTGCTGTAAGTCTCAAAGCCAGTAAGTAAATTAAAGTGCTTTTTGTCTTCAGAAGGCGGCTCGACGGATTGTATAATGTCTTCTAATTTTTCAAGAATTGCTTTAAAAGAAAGACCCTCTTGCTTGGCTTCTTTAATGGTTTGTTCAATGGTTGCTAGTAATAAAACCCATAGCGCTTTGGTGTACAATTGATTAGCAGCTAATAATGCGGTGTGTTCATAGTAAAGGTGGCTGGCTTCCTTGAGTAATTCTGTTAATCGGTTGGCATGAATTTTTTTTAAATCAACCAAACTACTTTTTAGAGACGCTGGTTTTACGAGGTCTGCTAAATCTGAGAGTGCTAAGGGGTATCCTTGATCTGATGTAGCCCTTGTATCGCCTGCAAGAGTACTACGGCAATCTCTGGAGTCTAACCATTCATAGAGTGTCCGGATCTTTCTAGGCTGTATACGTGCTTGTTTAGCTTGTAGCAAATTGTCTGCTGAATGGCTATCTGATAGCATCTTGAGTCCTCATCGTAAATGATGTATATACAGCCCTAAATAAATTTTGCTGCTCTTTAAGATTGAACCTGTCTATCTCCAAAAGTTCAGTTTTATGCCCATGGTGCTGCCTATTTCGCTCTCTTAGTTGAAAGA
>CAZFXA010000049.1:3203-6044 GCA_964522825.1 uncultured Legionella sp. | reverse complement strand
GCGGATAAGGCAACCCGGCACAAGCCACGTTACTTTTACTAAAGCTGGAACCGGAATACGTCTTACTGTTCCATCCCATAAACCCATTAAACCCAATTATATAAAACAGTTTATGGAACTTATAGAGAAAATAGAAAAAGAGGAGAAAAAAAATGACTGAGCTAAAATACCCTGTAACCATTAAACCTCTTTCTAAAGAAGAGGGTGGTGGTTATCAAGTAGAATACTTAGATTTACCAGGATGTATGGCCGATGGCGAGACAGTAGAAGAAGCCTTAAAGGAAGGTGAGGATGCCGTATTGTCTTGGATCCGATCAGCCCAAGAAGATGGTGATTCTATTCCAGAACCCCGTGCAATGGATAAATATAGTGGGCAATGGCGGATCCGAGTCCCCAAAAGTTTGCATGCTCAACTGGATGCTAAAGCTAAATTAGAAGGGGTAAGCTTAAATACACTATCAATTGTTTTGTTGGCTGAGGGTGTAACAAGAAAAAATGCTATTAATAATGTAGGAAGGCATTGAATAGAGTAACCCTACAATGCCTATCAGATTGTTAACTGATGGTTTTTAGCTGTGTGCGAATCCAAGATTCTGCAGCTTCGTGAATGTCTGCTATCTCTTTATTGTCGGGTCTAATAGCTGGCCCTATTACCACCTGTATCGTGCCTGATTTTTTGATCCAAAAACCGCGTGGCCAAAAGAGACCAGCATTGTGTGCGATAGGGATAATAGGATAACCGGTTGCTTTGCAAAGGTTAGCCCCACTTTTAGAAAAACGGTGATGTACATGAGGTGCAACGCGCGTGCCTTCGGGAAAGAGTACCACCCAGCGGCCTTGGTTTAAGCGTTCGGCTACTTGGGTGTTCAGTTGTTTAACAGTATTTTGCTTGTCTTCCCTATCAATAGCAATGGGTTCTAGTAAGCGTAGCCCCAGGCCAAAAAAGGGAATATTCAGCAAGCTTTTTTTTAAAATCCAGGTTTGTGTGGGTAGCAGTACTTGCATAAAGACGGTTTCCCACATGGATTGATGATTGCTTAGCACAATAGCCGGTGGATGATGATTTTCAAGGTGTTCTAGACCTTTTACGGTATAGCGAAGACCACAGGTTACTTTGGCCCAAAAGATAAAAAAATGAGACCAGCGCGTGATGCAATAATAACGCGCCCGATAGGGTAAAAAGAAAAAAGACAAACCGATGATGGCAAAGAGAAGGGTTGCAGGTACGATGCCTATGTAGAAAAGAATATTACGTATGAACATGGAACCCCCTCACCCGGCGCTGCGCGCCACCCTCTCCCCGTGGAGAGGGCTACCACGCAACAATTCATCTACCGCAGCTTTTAAATCTGCATATACCGCAACCTGTGCCAAATGCTTAGGCAATGTGGCTTGTGTTTTGTGCCCATTACCCGTAAGCACTAAGATAGGTGTGCAGCCCGCAGCATCAGCTGCTTCTAGGTCGCGCAAAGAATCGCCAATCATCAACACAGGCTGTTGGCTAAAGTCGATATTAAACTGTGTAGCAATCTGGTTTAAAAGCCCTGGTTTGGGTTTTCTGCAATCACAGTTGTCACTATTATGATGGGGACAAAAGAAAATGCCATCAATTTTTCCACCATGCAAAGTTAAAGCTTGTTGCATTTTGGCATGAATGGCTTCAAGCGTTTTCGAATCGAATAAACCATGCTTAAGTCCTGATTGATTGCTGGCAATAACCACTGTATAGCCTGCAGCTTTTAAGGTTCCGATGGCCTCAAGGCTACCAGGTATAGGAATCCATTCTTCCGGGGATTTAATATAAGCGGTGGATTCTTCATTAATGACACCATCTCTATCGAGAATAATCAATTTGCTGTGCGTTTTCATAAGCAGGAGAAATCCGCAATTTGTAAGAATAATAGGCGTAGTCTTTGCAGTAAGGCTAGACGACTACTGCGCAGGACAGGATCCTCGCACATGACCATGACAGACTCAAAGAATTGATCAAGGGGTGTTGCTAAAGTCGCAAGCGACTGTAGGGCTTTGGCATACTGTTTTGGGCTGGCTTCCAGGAAAGGGACTAAAGCTTTTTCTTGCGTCGTCAGAGATTCCAGAAGATTTTTTTCTGCCGGTTCTTGGAGAGTATTTTTTAAATAGTCCAGCGCCACATTTTTTTCGTTATCAGAACTGAAAGGCAGATCTTTTAACATATTTTTTACACGTTTATTGGCCGCGATTAAAACAGGGGCTTCTGGTTGTCTAAGAAAATCACGCAGTGCCAGGGATCGCTCATAAAAATCAAGCGGTTTGCTAACACTTAAGCCGGCTTTTGTCGGATCTAAATGTGCAACCGCTTCGAAAATAGTTGTAGCAATGCCTTGTTCTTGAAGATAGGATTTGAGTCGCTCCATGCAAAAGTTCAAGAGATCATCGAGGCTATTTTTCAAGAACAAAGTATTCGCTGGATAAAGCGAGACTGCATAGTGGCAGATATCACGCAAATCTATGGGGATCTTTTTTTCAATGAATAAGCGAACAAGACCCAGGGCTTGTCTGCGTAAAGAAAAAGGATCTTTACTGCCGGTTGGAATCTTGCCAATCCCAAACAAGCCCACCAAAGTATCTATTCTATCGGCAATGGCAAGCACTGTTCCATAGAGACTGATCGGCAGATCATCTTTAGCAAAGCGGGGATAGTAGTGTTCTTCAATCGCTTTTGCGATCGGTGGATCAATACCCTCTGCGAGAGCATAGTAATGTCCCATCACCCCTTGTAATTCTGGAAATTCCCCCACCATTTGGGTAAGAAGGTCACTTTTGCAAAGCTTGGCAGCTTTTTCACAGCGTGCAGGATCGATT
>CAZFXA010000049.1:0-3103 GCA_964522825.1 uncultured Legionella sp. | reverse complement strand
TGGAAGCGAACTTGTTTTAAATCTTCTCGATAGTGATCGAGCGAACGTTTTTTATCAGTTTCATAATAAAAAGCAGCATCGACAAGTCTAGCATCGATGACACATTCATTGCCTTTTATAACGCTTTGTGGATTTTTACTTTCAATATTGCTAACGGTTAGAAACAGAGGCGACAATTGTTGATGCATATCTATCAAAGCAAAACATTTTTGATGCGTGTTCATCGAACTGGTTAAGACTTCTTGGGGGATCGCTAAAAAATCTTTTTTGAAAGAACCCAGTAATACAACGGGCCATTCCACCAAACCTGTTACTTCATCAAGCAAAGCTTCTGGTATGACAGTCGAAGCTTTTTGTTCTGCAGCTAATCTTTGCAGCTCTTTTTGTATAAAATCACGGCGTTCTGTGAAAGAAACGATAACTTTTGCTTGTTTAAGGGTAGAGGCATAAGCCTTGACGCTTGCGATCAAAAGTGGTTCTGGATGATGAAAGCGATGCCCATAAGTCATACGATCTGTCTGAATCCCAAATATTTCTGTTTGAATCGGTTGATCATCGAGTAACAATACTATCCATTGAATAGGGCGGCTAAAGCTGGTGCCCACTTGTGTTAAGCGCATGCGTTTACCAACAGGCAGTTCCATCAAGACTTTTGTTAACAGTGCTGGCAGCAATGCACTCAAACTTTTTCCTGCAACCGTTTGAGAGTGTGTAAGACGTTCCCCTTTATCCGTGGCTTGAAAACTTAAGTCTTTGGCTTCGATACCGCAGGAGGCTGCAAACCCTAAGGCAGCCGCTGTCCATTGTCCTTGTGTATCTAGCGCTAGCGCTTTGGTAGGACCTTGTTTGTGCTGCGTGGTCGAAGCTTGTTGGGTGAGGATTGCTTTGAAACACAGTGCCAATCGACGGGGTGTAGAAAAAGCTTGGAGGGTTGCGAAGGTTATACCCGAGTTTTGTAGTGCTTGCGAGACCGCTGTACCAAAGGCTTGTTCCATAGCATAGAGGGATTTTGCAGGCAGTTCTTCGCAGCCTATCTCTATTAACAAATCGCCGGTGTTTGTGGTGTTCATGCTAAGCCTGTGTTACTTCTTGTTTCGGCTCCGGTGTGGCCAGCATTTTTTAACAAAGGAAAACCCAATTTCTCTCGGGCTTGATAATACAGTTTAGCAACGCCCATGGCCAGTGTGCGGATCCGCAAAATAAAGCGTTGTCTTTCGGAGACCGAAATAGCGCGCCTCGCATCCAACAAATTAAATACATGCGAGGCTTTCAGCACTAATTCATAGGCAGGCCAGGGTAAGGCATCGACGATTAAGGCTGTAGCCTCTGTTTCCAGATGATCGAACTGTGTAAATAATTTGGCTACATCGGCTTTCTCAAAATTATAAGTGGACATTTCTGATTCGTACTGAGAAAAAATATCACCGTAATGAATAGTATGTGTAGAGACAGCACCTGTAGCATCAGCTGCGTGAGATTCAGGCCCAGCACTCCATACGAGATCTCTAATATGTGATACACCTTGTACAACCATGGCTAATCGTTCGATACCATACGCTATTTCGCCCATGGTAGGTTCACAAGCTAACCCACCCACTTGTTGAAAATAGGTAAATTGTGTGACCTCCATGCCATTGAGCCAGACTTCCCAGCCGAGGCCCCAAGCGCCCAGCGTAGGCGATTCCCAATTATCTTCTACAAAGCGAATATCATGCAGTAGCGGATCGATCCCGATGACACGCAGCGATTCCAGATAGAGATCCTGAATGTTCAAAGGTGCTGGTTTTAAAACTACTTGGTATTGGAAAAAATGTTGGCCTCGATTGGGATGCTCGCCATAACGACCATCGGTCGGGCGTCTGGAGGATTGCACGTGGGCTGCATGCCAAGGTTCGGGGCCAATAGCCCTTAGGAAGGTATCGGGGTGAAAGGTGCCCGCCCCGACTTCCATATCATAAGGTTGCAAGATCACACAGCCTTGTTGTTCCCAAAAGGCCTGCAATGCTTGGATTAAACCTTGAAAAGTTTTTAGGTTATAAGACATTTGCGCTACTATGGCTTCTTAAATATTTTGAGTAGCTTAGCAAACCCTGGGGAGACGAGCAATGCGACATGGTGTGGTGATGATGGATCTAGAGGGTAAAACACTCTCTCTCGATGAACACGCACTGATAAGGCACCCTAGTGTCGGGGGTATTCTCTTTTTTTCCAGAAACTACGAGGATGTTGAGCAACTAAAAAAGTTAGTTGGAGACATTAGAGCAGCCACCGCAAACAAGCCTTTTTTATTAGCGGTGGATCATGAAGGGGGTCGCATTTGGCGTTTCAAGGATGGATTTACGCGATTAGGGCCTGCCAGAGACTACGGAAGACAGTACGATCAGGATCCTGCACACGCGCTCAACGTAGCAGAGCAAGCGGGTCGAGTGATGGCCCAAGAATTACTCGCGTGTGGTATCGATCTAAGCCTAGCGCCTATCTTAGATCTGGATAGTGGGATAAGTACGGTGATTGGCGATAGAGCTTTTCATGAAGATCCCCACAGGGTTGTGCTTTTAGCCCGCGCTTTTATCGAAGGCATGCTTGTGGCAGGCATGAAAGCCACAGGCAAGCATTTTCCGGGCCATGGGGGCTGTGCCTTGGATTCGCATATTGAAAAACCGCGCGATGATCGCGCTTTAGAAACACTGTGGAATCATGATTTAGTGCCTTTTCGGGCATTGCATCAAGATTTAGGGGCGATGATGCCTGCGCATGTTATTTATGGTTCGGTCGATGCGATGCCGGCGGGTTTTTCTAGCCCATGGCTTCAAACTATCTTAAGAGAAAAAATAGGCTTTGAAGGCGCTATTATTAGCGATTGCTTGTCGATGAAAGGGGCAGCTATTGGTGAAGATACAGGACAAGTCGCTTTGGATTTGTGCAGAACGGGAGAAAAAGCGCTGGATGCGGGTTGTGATATGTTGATTGTGTGTCAACAATCCAGGCGCGTATTAAGCGAATTATTGAACCATCTCAATAGAACGGCCGATGCAGCTTCCACAGAGCGCTTAAGGCGATTGGCAGGGAACTTTAAAAACCCGCCTGTGTGAGGAGATACAAG
>CAZFXA010000048.1:1905-8209 GCA_964522825.1 uncultured Legionella sp. | reverse complement strand
GGACATTCTTAAATTGCTTTGACACCTCCTACTTGAGCATAGACTCGATAAAAAAGCAGCCAGGCCCAAACTGCACCTTAATCTTCTTAATCACCCGGTCCTTGATCTGAAGCTCTGCACAAAGCTCGAAGAATATGGAAGGCTGCAAACATTGTTTGTGATGAACAAAACAGCATGGAAGTTAGTTTTATTAAAAGTGTTTTTCAAGAGTGGGCCGTGATGGATTCGAACCATCGACCCGCTGATTAAGAGTCAGCTGCTCTACCAACTGAGCTAACGGCCCCATTGAAATATCGATAACAAGAGCGCTATCCTACACCAAGTGACAACTGCAGTTCAACTCACAATCATAGCGCCCTCCCCAAATCCTACTATTGCTTATATTGCATTTATTGCCCACTACCAAGAAGAAGGTACGGAAAAAAAACTGCGCGAACGCAGTGCATTTCATCAAACGGATGGACGTGGGTGTTATGTAGATGGAGAACTTAAGTAAATACTGCTTCTAAATAGTTAATGATTCTATGTTCGAGCCAATAAACAGGGCTCCATGGATAGCGTCCCGCTATAAAACCCACATGCCCACCCTTTTCGGTGAATGCTAAAACCACCTGTTCGGATACCTCGTCTACCGTGGGTAAAGCACGCTCTGTAGTAAAAGGATCGTTACGTGCATGCAAGATGAGCGTTGGGATTTTAATGCTCACAAGATATGGATGACTACTTGAAAGCTTATAATAATGCTGCGCACTTTTAAATCCATGTACAGGCGCTGTCACACAGTGATCAAAGGCCCAGAAAGTAGGGTGTTTGGTATGATGTTTACGATTTAATTCACGAAGCAATTTCCATTGATAAATCTTAGAAAAGCCGCGCTTTAAGCGATCGGCCGTTTTCGCTAGATCAAAGGGCACGGAAACAGCGATGGCCGCCTTTAAGGGATTATGAGTCCCTGTTTCTCCCAGCCATTTTAATAAAACATTGCCACCGAGTGAATAACCAATGGCTGCGATGGGTACGCCTGGCTCTCGATGCATCAGTGTATGAATCAGCGTTGCCAGATCACCCGTTTCACCGGCGTGATAACTACGTGCCAATCGATTCGGGACCCCACTACAACCTCTAAAATGCATCAATACGGCCCGCCACCCCCGTTTGCTAATGGCCTGCAAGATCCCTTGGGCATAGGATGACTCAATACTGCCATTAAGACCGTGTAGCACACATACAATAGGACCTCTATTCCCTCCAACCCAAGATAAATCCAGAAAGTCGCCATCAGGTAATTCTAAGCGTTCTAAACGAATATCTAATTTGATTTTCCGCCGTATGAGCGTGGCACCTAAGGTTTGGAGATGCGGACCTGGTAACCACCAAGCAGGTTTAAAGGGTTTATGCATGACAAAACGCCAGCTTTTATCGATAGCCTTTTCACGCGTGATCAAGTGAATGCCTTCAAACAATTACGCCATAAATAAAGTAAACATAGCTGATCCCAGGCGGTCCAAACATCATCACTGATCGCGGCGTTGGGCCCTTAAAAGCATGTGAAGCAGGATCATCAGAACCGCGATGGGCTTCCCTTTCAGTGATAATACCCTTCCAAGCAGATCCTGCGCAACCTGCGCACACTGTCGGCAATAAAATTTTTTGGATAGTTTTCTTTTGCACATGAGCCTATTGTATTTTTACACACCATTTTCCCATACGGTTGATCTTCCGTATGGGAAAATCATTGAAAAAAAAATATAGTTAACTATATTTAGGATTAGAGGGCTCCTCGGTTGGAGTCCTGGTGATGTTTAACTGCCGGTCGTTATCGGGCGGAGGCATCGCGAGCTCAACAACGAGGAGAACGATTATTATGTCTACAAAGCGTACGCATCATCTCAAAGGTTTCACCATGATTGAATTGGTCATGGTAATTGTGATTATTGGTATTTTGGCAGCAGCAGCCTTGCCACGATTTGCTAATTTAAGTGGTCAAGCCCAAATTGCGGCCAACCAGGGTATTGCTGGCGCCCTACGCTCTTCAGTGGGTATTGCCCATACAGCTTGGATTGCAGCCGGTGCTTCCACCAGTATTGCGACCGTGACCTTGGATAACACCGCGGTGGCGGTTAATACCTCAGGTTGGCCTTCGCTTGCTACCTCCGACGCCTCGGGTTGTGCGACCCTTATAGCGGGATTGCTGGTCAGCGCCCCGACTACAACATCCAGTACTTGTAGCGATACCCCTTGCTATGTAGCCAGTTATAATGGTAGCGCTTGCAGCTACCAACTTTATTCGGGTAGCACGGCTATAACCGGCCGTACCATTACTTATACCCCAAGCTCAGGTGCTGTAACAGCCAGCTAATCGTTAAAAAGTTAGTTCTGTCTAAGTTCAAAGGGGGCATACGCCCCCTTTGGCATGAGAGGCCCGTCAAAAAACCATCCGTTCATTGAAAAAAAAATATAGTTAACTATATTTAGGATTAGAGGGCTCCTCGGTTGGAGTCCTGGTGATGTTTAACTGCCGGTCGTTATCGGGCGGAGGCATCGCGAGCTCAACAACGAGGAGAACGATTATTATGTCTACAAAGCGTACGCATCATCTCAAAGGTTTCACCATGATTGAATTGGTCATGGTAATTGTGATTATTGGTATTTTGGCAGCAGCAGCCTTGCCACGATTTGCTAATTTAAGTGGTCAAGCCCAAATTGCGGCCAACCAGGGTATTGCTGGCGCCCTACGCTCTTCAGTGGGTATTGCCCATACAGCTTGGATTGCAGCCGGTGCTTCCACCAGTATTGCGACCGTAACCTTGGATAACACCGGGGTGGCGGTTAACACCTCGGGTTGGCCTTCGAATACTGGAGCTGATGCCGCAGGTTGTGCGACCCTTATAGCGGGATTGCTGGTCAGCGCCCCGACTACAACGTCCAGTACTTGTAGCGATACCCCTTGCTATGTAAGCACTTACAGTGGTAGCACTTGCAGCTACCAACTTTATTCGGGTAGCACGGTGTTGACGGGTCGTACCATTACTTACGACACAAGCACAGGTATTGTTTCAGCCACCTAATCGTTAAAAAGTTAGTTCTGTCTAAGTTCAAAGGGGGCATACGCCCCCTTTGGCATTGACGTCAAGACGTCTGCTGAAAAAACGCGTCAACCTGCTTTAGCCTCCAATCTTTTAGCATATTCCTGGCAGAGCACGATAATATAATGATACATGTCTTCCAAACTTAAGTTTTCTTCCACAAAGGTAGAAGCAGATTGTGTGATCTTTTGTGCTGCTTCAGGATTTTTTTCAGCCCAATCCATACCTTCTAGCAAAGATTTTTTGTCATGCATAGGTCTATAATGAACGCCCGGCTGGATCCCTTTATAAAACCACTGCCAATGCTGACTGTCATGTTTAAAAGTCAAACTATTACTATGTAAGTGCCAAACCAAACGTCCCCAAGCGGCACGCACACCATCGAGCGATATTAAATACTTGTATTGCAAATGATTGGTAGGGGTTACGGCATCACACGTTTGGCATGCTTGACGGACCGTGGTAAAACAGGTGCTTAGGTATGTAAAGCAGGCGTTAATGCGTTTGGGATCCTCAATAGACCAAAGAACCAAAGCTTCTCTCCCTGCCTGCGCCGTACCATTTTGAGCCCCTCTCCAAAAGAGCATGGGTTTTTTAGAATCCCAGGGATATTGCTTAGCAGCTTGACGAATCATGGGCCGTAGATAGTGGGTTTCATCCAAATTAACGGAATCTGGTATTAAAACCAGGTCTTTTTCCAAAGGATGCGAGAGATCTTTCGCAAACACAAAAACCGGCAGGGGTGGTCTTTCTTTGGGTTGGAAATAATCCGCGGTGGCCAAGAGTAAATCAGCCTCTGTAATATAGTGGTTTTTAGCTAGATATTCAAAAATATCCTTCATAATAAGATAACGATCACTGGGATGAGGATGCACCAAGAATTTGCCCTCTTTCACATGCAGGCGTGCCAGCTGAGGATATTGATTAGCATAGCGGTCTAGATCAGCCTTTTTTATTTTTTTGAAGGGTTTTAAATCTTCTTGAATTTGCGCTTTGGCCCATGCGGGCAATCCTTGTTTTAATTTTTGATCGAGTGTTTTTTTATGGATAAAACAACTCGGTTTATTGGATACAACGCCTAAGCAATAGTGCGCTAATTGTCGATCAACCTTCAGAAAAAGATCTTTACATCTTTCGGCGGCCCAGGGCGCTAGTTGATACGTCAGCATACACACGGCTATCCACCCAACCATGCGATACCTAACCATGCATCATCCGATAGTCTTTTTTCATATGCATCCTTGATATCAAAAAACACCCCAAGTTTTTTATAATCTCAGCAACCAAGATACTGTCAATAGAGAGATTAACACCAATCGTTCGTTCATAAGATCAAAAGCCTTTTTTTTCAGCTAACAATGACACTCTCAACATTTAGGAGCACCTTTGGGTGCATTATTGCGTCTTCCGTGAATTATAAGTTATTTTTCAAACCCCTAAAGTAGATCGGGATGAATCTTCTAAATTATCGTGACACGTCATTCGTTCTCCAGCCTTCTGTTTCGCACAATGCAAATGATAGGCCGGCGCAAGTGGCTCTTTTTTTAACAATTGACCGATCGTTGTTATTATTTCTCTTGGCAAGGGAAATGGATTCAGACCATTCTGCGTCGTAACATCCTTAGCAGTGCCCTCTAGAAAAGCAAAAAGACCACGGGTATCTAAGCCCGATGCATTCAAAATATTGAATCCCCTAGAGCACTCTGCTAAATACTGCTTAAAAGCATTCCAAATTTCTGCTTCAGACAAAGCGTTTTCGGTTGCTTTCACCCGCTCGGGATGTTCGCAAAGCCAATCAACAAATTTACTTAATTTTTCCTGAAAATCAGGTGTCCATGGTTTATTGTTCAATAAACCATGCACTTTTTTATGTCCTGAAATTATCGATAAAGCCCTGTTAAAGACCAAATGATTATTTTGATGCGCTCGCACAAAAGTAATAAAGCTTGTTGGATTGTCAATCTGAGTAATTTCTGCATCTAGTTCTGTCACACTTTTCAACAAATTATTAATTTTTCTTGTATAAGACTGATCTTCAGGAATCACGCTAACACCATAGGCTAACAGTAATCGGCAAATATCGTAATACCCATTTTTGGCGGCGATATCTAAGGCCCCGTGTTCAATACTGGCACCTTTCTCCACCAAATATTCGCAAATAGTTAAATGATCCTCAGAAATAGCAATATCTAATGCGGTTTGACCATACCCAGCTTTTTTATTTAAATCAGCGCCATGCTCTATCAAATATCGGCAAATCTCGCGATGCCCTCTATAAGCAGCAGCATGTAAAGGCCTTCGCCGACTGTGCACCGCTGTTACATTTACATCAGCGTGTGCTTCCTCCACAAAATATTGGCAAATAGCTAAATGACCTTTAACAGAAGCAAAATATAAAGGTGTTTTTCCACTTCTAGCTAGTCTATTTACACCCGCTTTCTGCTCTACCAAATATCGACAAATCTTGTAATGACCATGAGCAGCAGCAAGGTGCAAAGGATCCCATTGCACCAGCGAAGCAAACCCAGTACCACGAAATCGCTCTACAGAAGAGCGTATTTCTACATGCGCACCTTTCTCCACCAAATATTGGCAAACCTCGTAATGCCCCCTGGAAGCAGCAAAATGTAAAGGAGTCCCTCGTGCAGAGCATGCATTTACATCTCCACCTTTCTCCACCAAATATTGGCAAACCTCGTAATGCCCCCTGGAAGCAGCAAAATGTAAAGGTGTTTTTCCATTAGTAATGCGGCATCTCCCAATCTTTGTATTTTTAGATTTATATTTCACTGCTTGATTCACATCAGCATGTTCTTGTTCGACTAATTTTTGACAGCTATCTAAATCGCCCTGGGCAGCGGCAACATGTAGAGGCTTTTTTCCATACAGATCTGTTTGATTTACATCAGAACCTGTCACAAAGAAATGTTTCCAAATATGTAAATGATCACTTTGAAGAGCAAGATGTAAAAATGTTTGTCCATTCGTATCTACTTGATTTACATCCGCATGTGCTTCCTCTACCAAATATTGACAAATAGCTAAACGGCCTTTGGCAGCGGCAACATGTAGGGGTGTTTGTCTATTCGTATGTACTTGATTTACATCCGCATGTGCTTCCTCTACCAAATACCGGCAAATAGCTAAACGGCCTTTGGCAGCAGCAACATGTAGGGGTGTTTGTCTATTCGTATGTACTTGATTTACATCCGCATGTG
>CAZFXA010000048.1:0-1805 GCA_964522825.1 uncultured Legionella sp. | reverse complement strand
CTTCCTCTACCAAATACCGGCAAATAGCTAAACAACCCTGAGTGGCAGCAAGATGTAGAGGCGTTTTTTCATTCGCATCTGCTTGATTTACATCAGCATGTGCTGTCTCCACCAAATACCGGCAAATAGCTAAACGACCTTTGGCAGCAGCAACATGTAGGGGCGTTTGTCTATTCGCATCTACTTTTTTATTTACATCCGCACGTGCTCTCTTTACCAAATATCGGCAAACAGCTAAAAAACCCTGAGCGGCAGCAAGATGTAGAGGCGTTTGTCTATTCGCATCTACTCGATTCACGTCAGCATGTGCTTCCTCTACCAAATACCGGCAAATAGCTAAACAACCCTTAGCAGCAGCAACATGTAAGAGCGTTTGCCCATACACATCTGCTTGATTTATATTGTACCCTTTGGTTATTGAAGCCTTTATTTTAACAATTGCATCGTCGCTCGTGCCATCCAAAAAAATATTGCTCATATCACGCGTATTTGGGTTCATTATTTTTCCCCAGAATAAATTTATTCCATGATAAATGAAACCATAGTCTTTTTGCAACAAGTTGCAACGTAAGCGATCCAGAAACCTTTCAATTAGCCACAACTTTTGTTAAGGTTTTTGATTAAAAAAAACGCTTGTGTTTAATTTTAAAAATTAATCATGGAGGGTTAGAAATTGAAAGCCGCATTAAATCTTGAAGGTAAGCATTATTTTGATCATCATGCATGGTCAGATATAGCAATTGAAAAAAGTACCTTGAAAGACGAAAGGCTTCACAAGCGATTCAAGAGTTTACTTGGTCGAATGTGGGCTGGAATTGGTGAAAGCATTCCATTTGCTTGTCCAGATTGGGCAAACACCAAGGCGGCTTATCGTTTTTTGTCTAACAGTCGCGTTAGTGAATATGTGGTATGTTAATGCATTCAAGTCTTGCAGTGACAACAGAGGGGTTGCCTCTGATGGGGGGCACAGAATCATCTAAATTAAGAAATGCAGAAGGTATTGCAAAGCTCATTTCTATTTTTTGCATTTTAAGCTGGCGAATTTTCTGGATGACCATGATTCATAGATTAAACCCGCAAGCACTATTCAACGCTGTTATCAGAAATGCTAGCGATAGCATGAATATCAACAGCGGATAAATCAGTAATGACGACTATCTCTTCCACAGACATGCCTCGATCTAACAATTTTTTAACAATTGCTTCTTTCTCCACTTTAAGCTTTATCGCTCCCTCAGCTAGTCCTTCAGCCTTGCCCTTTACTAATCCCTCTGTCAATCCTTCCTCTTTAGAACCACTCATTAAGGTCTTCTCACGACTGACGCTATCCCAGTACTGATGATACAAATCTAGCTCTGCCTCGGAATAAGCAGATTCCTCAGATAAGGCACAGGCTTCTCGGATCTCTGGGACTTCCAGTAACTCCGCAGGAACCTCCGTGGCCCGATCGGGGATCTCTGACAAAAAGCGTAACCATAAAACCGCCAGCTTCTTTTCACCCCAGGTACCGGGTTTAAACTTGGGTAATTCTAGAAAAACAAATTCCAAACCCTTTAGCTGCTTTTTAGGTTGCTCCACATGTACAATTTGATAGTGATGATACCAAGACTCAGAGGCATCAAAGACCGCATTCACAATCCCTAAGCCATAAACCGGACAGAGAGAACGATAGTCTTCACCTCTGACCAATTGCTTAATATACGCTTGACTGCTATTAAACAACATTCGTTGCATAAAGCCTGCCATCCATTCCATTTGGTAAGTAGCCCAAAGGAACTTCCCCTTTAGGCCCTCGCAAAACCGTA
>CAZFXA010000047.1:0-8651 GCA_964522825.1 uncultured Legionella sp. | reverse complement strand
AGGGGTCCGGCCCCGTTAGGGCCGGGGGGTGAGGGAAAAACAAGGCCCTTAAACCACGCTGAGGGGCTTTTGACTTGATTTTACATAGTTATCCACCTAAAGTATAGATAAGTGGGGAAATATGGGATAAAGTGGGAAAACTTTTTAGGGGTCTTTCGCCGTGTTTCGAGGGATAAGTGCCATTAATCTAGATGACAAAGGTCGCCTGGCGATACCGGCACGTCATCGCCCTTGTTTACAGGATAGCGCAGGTGGCCAGCTCATACTCACCATCGATACCGAAGAACGCTGTTTATTATTGTACCCATTGTCGGCTTGGGTGGATATTGAAAAGAAAATTGAGGCCTTACCCAGTTTTAACACACAAGCCAGACGGATCCAACGATTACTGATAGGGCATGCGACCGACACCGATCTGGATAGCCATGGTCGTATCCTCCTAAGTCCTCCCTTACGTGAATATGCACATTTGCAAAAAGCCGTTGTTTTGGTAGGCCAGGGTAAGAAATTTGAAATCTGGGATGAAGAACATTGGCAGAAAACCCGCGATCGCTGGATGGCCGAAGGCTTGGATCGTAAGGGACCTTTGCCTGATTCTTTGGAGTCTTTATCACTATGACGACAGCCTCATACCCTAAGCACCCCATGTCTCATGCACCCGTTATGTCAGCGGCTGTTTTAGCAGGCTTGAATATTCAGCCAGAGGGCATTTATGTGGATGCGACCTTTGGGCGTGGCGGACATACCCGTGCGCTGTTAGAGCACTTAAAGCCACAAGCACGTTTATTGGTCATCGATCGTGATTCGGAGGCCATTCACAGTGCACGACAACTAGCCGCCAATGATAAGCGTTTAAGCGTCTATCACAGTTCTTTTAGTGGACTGCTTGCCATTTGCAAAACCGAGGGGCTGGTGGGCTGTGTGCAGGGCGTCTTGTTAGATTTGGGTTTGTGTTCCACACAGTTGGATGAGGCCAAACGCGGTTTTAGTTTTAGTAAGGATGGCCCACTTGATATGCGTATGGATCCGTCTCAGGGGCAAAGCGCGGCCGAATGGTTAAACCAGAGCGATGTAGCGGAAATAGACTGGGTTTTCGAAACCTTTGGTGAAGAGCGTTTTCATAAACGTCTTGCCAAAGCCATTGTAGAAGCCAGGGTCCAAGAGCCTATTCATTCCACCTTACAATTGGCCAATATTGTGCGTCAAGCACATCCGGCTTGGGAAAAACATAAACATCCTGCAACCCGTGTTTTTCAGGCGATTCGTATTTTTATTAATCAGGAACTCAAAGAATTATCCGAGGTTTTAGAGCAAGCACTCAAAGTTTTAAGTGTGGGTGGACGTTTGGTGGTCATCAGCTTCCATTCCTTAGAAGATAGAATCGTGAAACAGTTTATACGCCAGCAAGCGCGGGGCCCCGATACCGATCCTGCTATGCCTTGGCTTGCACCGCATCAGGCACGTATGCGTGCCATAGGTCGAGCCATAAAAGCTGATCGTCTGGAGATTCTGGATAATCATCGCGCACGTAGTGCAGTGCTTAGGGTTGCTGAAAAAGTGGGGGAACCTTAAATGTTTAGTAAGGCAACCTCTCCTCAAACCATCGCCTTAGCCCGGCCACTGCCCTATTTAATGCAGCAATCCGTATTAAGTCTGTTTTTTCTGGGATTATTGATTTTATCATCGGCGATTGCTGTGGTGTATGTTAAACATTTGTATCGTAATTTTCATACACAATTACAAAGCTTAAGAGATCAAAGAGATAAATGTCATATTGAATGGACGCAATTATTATTAGAACAAAGTGCCCTAGCTTCTGATATGCGGGTTGAGCAAATTGCTCGCAATGAACTAGGGATGATTTTTCCGGAACCCGATAAAATAGTGATTATAAGACCATGAATAAATACCGTTATCGTTGTATTTGCATTGCATTAATGCTGGGTGTGAGTGGGTTAATAGCACGTGTTGTACAACTGCAAGTGCTTGATAATGCTTTTCTATGTGCACAAGGAGACATGCGTACCATGCGTGTGGTTTCAACGCCTGCATACCGCGGTATGATTGTCGATAGACAAGGCGAGCCTTTGGCGATTAGTACACCGGTTGATTCTGTATGGATGCATCCTAAAGTTTTCGATAAAAATTCTAAGCGATTAGAAGCTTTATCGAACATTTTAGGTATACCCCAAAAAGCACTATTGAATAAAGTAACAATGAACGTCCATAAAAACTTTGTTTATTTAAAAAGGCATATTACACCTGCGATGGCCGATCAAATTAAATTGTTACAAGTTCCAGGGGTCTATCTGAAACAGGAATATCGACGTTATTATCCCGCGGCAGAAGTGAGCGCACATCTTGTAGGTTTAACCGATTTGGATGGAAGGGGTAAAGAGGGCTTAGAACTAGCCTTAGAGCAAGCCTTAGAAGGCACAGAGGGTAGTCAGAAGATTGTTCGTAATCGACGTGGTCATGAGATAAAAGTTCTGGGCGATTTAAAGATTTCGCGATCCGGTCAAGATGTGCAATTAAGCATTGATCAACGATTACAATATTTAGCCTATCGCGAGTTAAAAGCAACCGTTGCGGCCAACCGTGCCGTAGGCGGATCGGCAGTGGTGTTAGATGTACAGACAGGCGAAGTATTGGCGATGGTCAATCAACCTTCATTTAATCCCAATACACGTGTGCATTTGGTGAAGGATGGTCGTTACAGAAATCGTGCAGTGACCGATCTATTCGAGCCGGGTTCGCCTATGAAAACCTTTAGTATACTGAGTGCGCTAGAACATGGGCAGATAACCGCGACCACCTTAATTGACACTTCACCCGGGCAGTTTATGATAGGTAAACACACCGTGCGTGAGGATAAACACAAAGATTTTGGTGTGATTGATGCAGCGGGTATTTTAAGAACGTCCAGTAATGTGGGCGTTGGTAAGATTGTTTTGTCTGGGTCGCCGCACCATTTATGGCAAACCTACGATAAGGTGGGTTTTGGTCGTTCTACAGACAGTGGTTTTCCAGGTGAACGTGCCGGTATTTTAAGAAAACCACCTGAAAAACCTTCTTTTGTCTTAGCCACCATGGCTTTTGGCTATGGGATGAGTGTAACCCCCTTACAGCTTGCACAAGCCTATGCCATTCTTGGGAATCAGGGTGTTAAGCGTCCTATTAGTTTCTTAAAGCAGGCAGAAACACCGGTTGGCGAGCAAGTGATCGATCCCGTGGCTGCACGGCAGGTCTTACAGATGTTAGCTGGTGTTGTAGAGCAGGGCAGTGGTCTGAAAGCCCAAGTGATAGGTTATCGTACAGCAGGTAAAACAGGTACAACACGCAAGATAGCAGCAGGGGGTGGTTATGATAACAATAGTCATGTGGCTGTTTTTGCCGGCTTAGCCCCTGCACGTCATCCACGTTTTGCGATTGTTGTCATGATCGACGATCCCAAAACCGCTACCTATTATGGAAGTCAGATTGCCGCACCGCTCTTTTCAAAAATTGCAGGGGGTGCTTTGCGTCTTTTTGGTGTGCCGCCCGAAGCGAGCGATTCCGACAATTTAAGAGTGGCGCAAATTGACGAAAAAAACAGCCTCTGTGAATGAGCTTTCGCATGATTTATCCATCATTGGCGTTACAGGCACGAATGGCAAAACCTCGATTACCCATTTTATTGCGCAACTATTAGCGATTGCCGGTATTCGCTGCGGGTTAATCGGTACTTTAGGGGCAGGCGAGCTAGGCGCCTTGGTGCCTACAGGTTATACAACGCCGGATGCAGCAGCCAATCAGCGTATTTTAGAGGATTTCAAGCAAAAATCTATCAAGGTTGTGGCCATGGAGATCAGCTCTCATGCTTTGGATCAACATCGTGTGAAGGGTATTCATTTTCATACCGGTATTTTTAGTAATTTAACCCATGATCACTTGGATTATCATAAGACCTTCGATCATTATTGGACGACCAAAAAGAAATTATGGACAGAAGGGCAACCTGCTTTTTGTGTGGCCAATGCTGAAGATCCCTATGGATTAGACTTGCTACACGATTTCAGTATTCGTGCGAAGAAAATCGCTTATACAACGCAATCTATAGCAGCGCTCAAAGGGGTTGATAATATAACAGTACAGGATCTTATTTTTGATTCGCAAGGCATTAGAGCATGGATTAAAACCCCGTGGGGTGAAGGATTATTAGCTTCCAGCTTATGGGGTCGTTTTAATCTAAGCAATTTATTAGCCGCTATTGCGGGTGCTTGTTTAGAAGGCATGGCTTTTCAAAGTGTGTTAGAAGCGATACCGGCGCTACAAACCGTTTTGGGACGTATGATGCGGATAGGGGGAATCAATAACCAACCCCTGGTGGTGGTTGATTATGCGCATACGCCCGATGCCTTAGAGCAAGTATTAAGGGCTGTACGTTTGCATATGAATCGTAGGGGACAGTTATGGGTTATCATGGGGTGTGGTGGCGATCGTGATAAAGCCAAAAGACCTTTAATGACAGACGTTGCAGAAGGGCAGGCTGATAGGCTTATCCTGACACAGGATAATCCTAGAACCGAAGACCCAAAGGCCATTATGCATGACATGATCCAAGGGTTAAAAAATCCCGAAAAAGTCATGATTGAATATGATCGTCGCAAAGCAATTGAACAGGCGATTGTACTGGCAAAGCCCGAAGATCTTATTCTAGTGGCAGGTAAGGGGCATGAGTCGACGCAAATGATCGGATCGACAAGCTTTCTTTTTTCAGACAGTGAAGTGGTTCAACAGTGTTTGGAGACTTTAACGTGAAAGATTTATCGTTAAGCAGCGTGGCACAGATGATGCAGGCTCATTTTTCAGGCCCGGACGCACGGTATCAAGCCATTTGTACCGATACGCGCCATCTAAAGCCGGGTGATTTATTTGTAGCCCTTGAAGGACAGCATGTAGATGGCCATGATTATATTCACATGGCTGAAAAACGCGGTGCCGCTGGATTGGTTGTGAGTCGTCCATCTGCGAGCACTATAGCGACTTTGTTAGTACCCAATACGCTGGCAGCGCTAGCCTTATTTGCAAAAGCCATGCGTGCACGTTTTCCTATTCCAATGGTTGCCATTACGGGTAGTAGTGGTAAAACGACCATTAAAGAAATGTTATATAGTATTTTGTCACTGAAAGGCCCCACGCTTGCCACCACCGATAATCTGAATAATGAAATAGGGGTTCCTTTAACCTTATCACGCCTAAACCCGGAACACTGGGCCGCTGTTATCGAGATGGGTGCACGTCGGGAGGGTGATATTGCTTATCTTATGTCGTTGGCTGATCCATCGGTGGGTCTTATTAGCAATGCCAGCATGGCACATGTAGCCATTTTTGGTAGCACCCACAATATTGCAGAAGCGAAGGGTGAAATATATAAAAATCTACAGCCCTCAGGTATTGCTATTCTAAACGTCGATGAAGCACATGCTGATCGTTGGCGAAGCATGATGCCTAAACCTGCGAAAATCATAAGTTTTGGTTTAAAAAATAAAGCAGATGTGTATGCGGACAACATCATCTTAGACAAACACGGATCTTTTTGCGATTTACACATCGAGGGAAAGGCTTTAGCGCTCACATTACAAGCACCGGGTGAACACAGCCTTTACAATGCTTTAGCGGCGGCTGCTGCGGCCACTGCCTTAGGGGTGGAGCTTGAGACCATACAAAAAGGACTACAGCTATTTTCTGCAGTATCTGGACGCTTAGAATTTAAAAAAGGTCGATGCGATACCTGCATTATTGACGATACCTATAATGCAAATCCTGCTTCTATGCAGGCGGCTTTAGCCGTTTTAGCCAGACAGCCTGGTTTTAGGATTTTTGTGATGGGTGATATGTTAGAACTCGGAGATCAAGCCCTTGATTATCACCAAATCATAGGGTTGGCTGCCAAAAAATATGGTATTGACAAGCTTTATGGTTTTGGCAAGATGACGCGGGCCGCCGTTGCCACTTTTGGCGAGGGAGGTTCTTATTTTATGGATCAGAAAAGTCTTATTGAAAAACTCTTTTTAGAGATGCCTCGGGAAGCGACCCTTTTAGTGAAAGGGTCACGGGGTATGCAGATGGAACACATTGTTGCGCGTTTAATGAATGATGAGTAGGGAATAATATGTTAATTGGTTTATGGGAATTTTTAACGCACTATCATAGAGCTTTTGGTGTTTTTGAGTATATTACCTTAAGAGCCATTTTAGCGGCATTAACGGCTTTAATCGTGACCTTATTTCTGGGGCCTCCTTTGATTCGTCGTTTAACCCAGTACAAGGTTGGGCAGATTGTGAGAACCGAAGGGCCCAAATCGCATTATAATAAGGCCGGCACACCCACGATGGGCGGTGCGATGATATTGCTTGCTATCCTGTTCAGCACTTTATTATGGGCTCGATTAGGTAATTTTTATATTGGGATTCTATTGATTGTTATGCTGGGGTTTGGCACGATTGGTTGTGTAGACGATTATCGAAAACTTACCAAGAAAAATTCTAAAGGATTAGCAGGCTGGAAAAAATATATGTGGCAATCGCTGATTGCCTTACCCGTAGCCATTTTCCTTTATACCCATGCTCATTTACCGGCAGAAACCCAACTGTTGATACCTTTTTTTAAGTATGCCACGATTGCTTTAGGCATTTTTTACATCCCTTTAACCTACTTTGTGATTGTGGGTACAAGTAATGCGGTTAATCTTACCGATGGCTTAGATGGCTTGGCCATCATGCCCGTCGTTTTGGTAGGTGGGGCTTTGGGCATTTTCGCCTATATGAGTGGACACCTTCAATTTGCACAGTATCTCTCTATTCCTTACATACCTGGCGTGGGCGAGCTCGCTATTTTTTGTGGAGCACTGGTCGGGGCCGGCCTTGGATTCCTTTGGTTTAATGCCTATCCTGCACAAGTTTTTATGGGCGATGTGGGCTCTTTGGGTTTAGGGGCAGCTTTAGGATTGATTGCGGTTTTTGTACGCCAAGAATTAGTGCTCTTTATGATGGGGGGTGTTTTTGTGGCCGAAACCGTTTCAGTTATTTTACAGGTTGCTTCTTTTAAGATGACAGGGCGTCGTATTTTTAAAATGGCACCGATTCATCATCATTTTGAACTCAAGGGCTGGCCCGAACCGAGGATTATTGTGCGGTTTTGGATTATCACCGTGGTTTTGGTATTATGTGGACTTGCCACACTAAAGTTACGCTAATATGCATACCGATATTGTTATCCTTGGCCTAGGAAAAACAGGTTTATCCTGTGCGCACTATTTTAAAATGCAGGGTATTCCTTTTGTGATGATCGACACAGCTGATCCGCTAGCACAAGTAATACTATCAAAAGCAAAAATCATTGTCTTAAGTCCAGGGATTCCTCGCGATCATCCAATCATTCATGCTGCGATGCAATCCGATCATCCAGCCGAAATAATCGGTGATATCGAATTATTTGCAAGAGCTTATCAAGGTCCTCTCATTGCCATTACAGGTTCAAATGGTAAAAGTACCGTTACAACCTTGGTGGGCGAAATGGCTAAAGCCGCCGCGTCTCATGTGGGGGTCGGGGGTAATTTAGGCACACCGGCTTTAGAACTTTTAGAAAGGAAGTATGCACTGTATGTCTTAGAGTTGTCGAGTTTTCAGCTAGAAACGACTTTTAGTCTAAAACCCAGCGTAGCTACGATTCTTAATCTATCACCCGATCATTTAGATCGTTATTCTTCTATGGAAGCGTACGTTAGTGCTAAAGCCCGCATTTTTTTGAATGCGCAAAAAATGGTTTTAAATCGAGACGATCCATTGGTGATGCAAATGGGCGCAGCATTCGGATCCGCACAACAGGATAAGCCGCACGGCGCAAACATTCCTACCCTAACTTTTGGTCTTGATGCACCAGCCTTTCAAGATTATGGTCTCATCGAAGAAGCGGGTGTCACTTGGATGGCCAAGGGTACTCAAAAACTGATAGCTATTTCCGAATTAAAATTATTGGGCAATCATAATGTTGCCAATGCTTTGGCAGCACTGGCATTAGCAGAGTCGGTAGATTTACCAATGGTCTCGAATGTGCAAGCCTTAAAAGCGTTTAAAGGTTTAGCGCATCGCTGCGAATGGGTACGTACCTATCAGGGGATCCCTTTTATCAACGATTCCAAAGGTACCAATGTGGGTGCGACTTTAGCGAGCCTACAAGGCTTGAGCGGATCCATTCCAGGCAAATGGGTATTGATTGCAGGGGGCGTTGCTAAAAATGCAGATTTTTCACCCATGAAAGAGATTTTGAAGTGCTCATGTCGTGCTTTAATCCTGATGGGCGAGGCAGCCGAAGAACTAGAAACCTTGTTTGGCGATCTTTTACCATGTGTGCCTGCAAAGGATATGGATGAAGCTGTCATGAAAGCTCTGAAAGCCATACAGCCGGGCGATGGGGTTTTGCTTTCACCGATGTGCGCCAGCCTGGATATGTACAAGAATTTTGAAGCACGTGGAGATGTATTTAAGGCGGCTGTAGAACAATTAAATGATATAAAGAAAAGCCCGTAGGGGCCGGTCTCTGTGCCGGTTCTGCAAAAAATGTTAAACTGCCTCCCTGTTAAAGGGCAAAAAGGCCAACTTTAAGTTGAG
>CAZFXA010000046.1:0-9156 GCA_964522825.1 uncultured Legionella sp. | reverse complement strand
CATAGGGCTTATTCAGAATAGTGCCCTTCAATCGCTGGATTTATCCAGTACTAGCATCACAACAGCAGGCATTGCGAGGATCTCTATAGCCATGCATCAGACCACTAGAGTGATGAGCGTTATTTTTTCTAAAGATTTAACCATTAGCACACCCACAATGCCCGCTCCAACAAGTCGCAGAAAACCCTAAAATAATACTATTTTAACGTTTCTGAGCATTTTTCTTGGGATCTGTCGAAAGAGGAACGGCGCCACTTTGTATACTGGGCTCATCCCAGGTGCCACCCACTTGATAATCATGCTGCGTAATGCGGTTCATTTTCAAAAAAGATCCTGAACCCGTTAATTTATTCATCAGCCAAAGACCTGCACCCACAGCTGGATGACCTGCAACAACAGCGGCTGCAAGAGGCAAGCCCGATCCCAAATGAGGCTGTACCCGCACGTTCAGATCAATCGCCTTTGTATCTAAATAAGTCTTTCCTTGTAGATGCATTTTTGCAGAAGGCCCATCAATCACCAGTGATTCTGTGTTTAAAATACCTTTTTCGCCATTAAACTTGCCTTGTAATACATCGAACACAAAACCTTTTTTAAATAAATCACTAAAATCTAATTGTAAACGACGTTTAATACTCTCCAGATTTAAAAGTCCCATCACACGCCCTAAACCGGGATCAACACCTAAAATTCTGCCTTGATCGAGTTTGAGTTCAAAAGATCCTTTCACCTGATTGCGATCGAACTGCCAAGGATTCCCAGGCCAGCTCCCTTCATACTGTGCACGGCCACTGGCCTCACGAATGACAGAAACATAACCCCAATCAGATAATCCTTTGTCAATATGAACGCCTACCACCGTTCCTTGTAGGGTTGTGGTCGGCTTTTGATTGTTCATCGACCATAGCCCTTCTGCCATGAAAGCGAAATAGGTATTCTCCAAGGATACGTTCTGAATCGCATAGCCATGATTCTTCGGTAATAATTCAAAGGATAATTCACCCAGCAAGCGATCTTGATAGTGAAAGTGCTTACAATAAAAAGATACCGCGGGTTTATCGCTAGCTTCTAAGAAGTCGGCAGGAATGACTTGATCGCTGATCGATGCATTGACGGTACCCTGATCGAAAGCACCGATTATGCGATTATCTTTTTGTGTCGGTAGCGTAATCGTACCTCGCCAATGGGGACTATCGATAAACCACTGTTGCAGGGTACGACGATCGGTTTGAAGGGTTGCTTGAAAAGGCTGATCGGTCTTAATATTCACGGCTATTTGTGTGGGTAAAATGCGCAATCCTAGGGTGGCGATCACAGGCTTTTCAAAAAGTCTAAACTGTATATCTTGTGCTTCTAAGGTTGATTCACTAAAGTGGAAAGCACCTGCAATATGATCGAGGGTGAGCCCCTTGAAACCTTCTAGCATACCCGCCTTCGTATCGATAAGCCCCTCAACACCCACCTTTGAATCATCGAGCGGTATGTATAAGCCTAAACGTAAATGCATGGGCCCCTTCGGTGACAACACTTTTAAAGGCTTTGCCAGATCCGATCGCAAAGGGCTATTCTCTAAAAAAGCCAATCCTGCTTCAAAGGTGCTTTCCAAGGATCCTTGCACCTCTACCAAAGCTGTCTTTAGCTTTCCACCCCATTGAATCAATGCCGTTGTTTTTTGCAAAGGCAAATCACCGATGCGTCCTTTTAATAAATCAACCGACACACTGTTTTTATCCATACGAATACTACCACAGGCCTCTGTCATCGCAGGCCAAGGCTTATGGTAATTAAAATGTAAGTGCTGATAATCAATCTGCCCTTGCAGTTCAGGGGCCGTCATAGGTCCTTCAAAGGTTAAAGCTATTTTTTTAAGGGTACCTGTTTGAAAAGCCTCTGAAAACCAGCGCACAAGGGCTGGATCGGTCGATCGTGCCGTGTAATAGGATTGGATATTTTGAATCAAGACATCCCGTCCCTGCAAGAAGCCCTTTGCAAACCATTGGGTTTCGTTTTGATAGAAATCACCTTGCAAGTCTAGGTTTCCTGCCAGGATTTGTAGAGACACTATCTGATTGGACTGAAACTGCCCCTTCAGTTTTACGGTAGGTAAGACAAGACCTGTGGCTAAAGTGATTGTCTGTTTGCCTGTCAATAACCAATCGTGGGTTGCTGAACCCACCCATTGAATATCAGCGCTACCGTGCTGCCTTAAGACTTGATCGGGCAATTCCCAGATAATGTTGGCATCAATGAAAGATATTTTTTTTTGCTGCGCTAATAATCGCTTTAATAAAGGGTAATCGATACTGGCGGGTATAGAATCACCATTCAAGGCTAATAAGGTTGGACCTTTGCCAGACTGCCAGCGCACACGCAAGGCTAGCTGCTTTAAAACCATTTCACGGGGTATTATATTGCCTTCGCGTAATAAAGGGATCCATTGAGGGAAAAAGTGGATCTTCGCAACCTCTATAAATACCAGGGGTTTTTCAATCTCTAAAACTTTTACCCCGCTTAAAGATACACCGCGCACCCCCAAGGTTATTTGTTCAATGCTGACAGGGAACCCCAGTTCTTTCTGAAGGTAGTCTTGTACCAAGGAGGGGTGACTGGCAAGATACTGGTTAGCCTTGTATTGCAGTCCTACAAGTCCCAGTACAAGCATTCCAAAAAAAAGCCCCAGTAACCGTTTTTTAGAAAAGTTCATCTTAGAAACCCAAAGCTTTTTGTTCATAGCCCTTTAGCATTTTATAAACCAAAGGCCAGAGTAATGCACTCGATAAGACCGCAGTGCCATAATGATAAAAGCTTTGTGGCTGTCCTAATAAACGGTAAAGCGCATACAGCGGGCAGGTGCTCAGCGCCAATAGCACAAAAATAACCATCCCTTGCCCACCCATCGAATAGAGTTTAAGCCTATTACCAAACAAAGCGATGGAATAACGCAATAAAGCGAGTAGCGTCGCATACTGCCCTATTAAAGCGCCCGTCAGCAGATCGAAGATTAAACCAATACACCAACAATGCAATAAATCCAGACTTCTCTTAGAATAGAAGCTCCAATAAATCACCACTAACAATGCCCATTGAGGGCTTAACCAGGCCCAATGCTCAGAAAAGGGTATCAGGCTTAAGATCCCAGCCAGGGCAAAACTACCGAGGATTATCATACAATATTAATACATGCCGACTACGCTGGTGATTCGCGCTGGCTTTGACTTGAACCTGTGCAAAAGACTCTCCCGGTACTTGCTGAAGCGCTATGACACGACCCACAGGGTATCCAGGCGGATAATGACCTTCTAAACCAGAGGTCACCAACAGATCACCGACCTCTAAGTCGATGGTATTGGGTACATGTTGCAAAGCCAAAGGTTGATTCAAACCATTCCCCGTGACAATCCCGCGTATACCCGATCGGATATTTTCAACGGGGATCCCATAACCAACATCACTCAGGAGTATCGCCTTGCTTTCATGGGCTGACACTTCAATAATTTCGCCTAAAACACCTTCCGAATCAATGACAGGTTGTCCTATTACAACACCCTCTTGCTGTCCTCGATTCAGCACCAGCCTTTGCATAAAAGGATCGGTATGTACTTGTACAATTTTGGCCATTAAAAAATGTTGTTGTGCTTGGGGTTCGACTTTTAACAAGGCACGTAATTGGATATTTTCTGCTTCTACGGCTTCCAATCGTTGTAAATGAGCCTGTTGTACCCGTTGCTCGACTTGTAAGGCTTGATGCGCTTCCAATAAACGGCTAAAACCTTGCGTATAGTTTTGCATGCCCTCTACCCAACGGAAAGGGGTATCTACCAATACGTGCATAGGGTAGACAACAAAGGAAAGAACAGACCGCAGTCTATTAAAAGACTGATAGCGATAATCGACAATCATGAAAAAAACCGACAAACTGAGCAAAAAAAAGACTTTTAAACCCAGTTGCGGTTTCCGACTAAATAAGCGCTTGATAACAATCCCCCTCTCTTATTCGGTGGAAAAGAAATCTCCGCCCCGCTCATCCATCATCTCTAGAGCACGCCCGCCCCCCCGTGCAACACAGGTTAGGGGATCATCTGCAACGGTAACAGGCAGGCCCGTCTCTTCCATTAATAATCGATCTAAATCACGTAACAAAGCACCACCACCGGTTAAGACCATGCCTTTTTCTGCGATATCGCCGGCTAATTCAGGAGGGATCTGCTCTAGCGCTAAACGCACTGCACCAATAATGCCCGATAAAGGCTCTTGCAAGGCTTCTAAAATTTCATTGCTATTGAGTGTAAAGCTACGTGGAATACCTTCGGCTAAATTCCTACCACGCACTTCAATTTCTCGTACTTGTGCCCCAGGGAAGGCTGTACCAATTTCCTGCTTAATACGCTCAGCCGTGGCTTCACCAATTAAAGTGCCATAATTACGGCGCACATAATTGACAATGCTTTCATCAAAACGATCGCCACCCACACGCGCAGAGGCTGCATAGACCACACCACTTAAAGAAATAATGGCCACTTCTGTGGTGCCCCCACCGATATCCACGACCATGGATCCGCTGGCTTGTTCCACAGGCATGCCAGCACCAATAGCAGCCGCCATAGGCTCTTCTATTAAGAAGACCTCTCTGGCACCGGCACCTAAGGCTGATTCTCGAATCGCCCGACGTTCTACTTGGGTAGAACCACAAGGCACACAGACCAGCACGCGTGGGCTTGGACGGAAAAATTTATTTTGATGCACCTTATGAATAAAATGCTGCAGCATCTTTTCGGTGACATGGAAATCGGCAATCACACCATCTTTCAGAGGGCGTATGGCCACAATATTGGCAGGCGTACGTCCCAACATGCGTTTGGCTTCTAAACCAACTGCCACCACTACCTTCTGGGCACCGGGCCCGCGTTCTTGTCGAATGGCCACCACAGAGGGCTCATCCAAAACAATGCCCTGGTTAATAGCATAAATCAAGGTATTGGCCGTACCTAAATCTATAGATAAATCATTAGAGAAAAGGCCCCGCAGTGCTTTAAACATCGATAGCTTCCTATGAAGATTGATGAGACCCCCAACTGTAACAGCCAAGGGTCTTTTGAGCAAGATAGAGATTGTGATAAAGTCTGTCCTGGCCCACTTTGTTTTATAAAGCAAATTAACTAAGGTTTTTAAAACGCTATGAAACTTGATCAAAAAAGCATTGAACATTTAGCCCATCTAGCACGTTTGTCGCTCGATAAGGAACACAGCCTGCAAGAAGATCTGGTTCGAATCACCAATATGATCGAACAGATCGCCCTGGTGAATACCGAAGGTGTGGAGCCCATGGCGCATCCTTCACAGAGCGTACAACGCTTACGCGCAGATGTTGTGACAGAATCGGATCAATCAGCGCTTCTGGCTGCCCTTGCACCCTCTGTAGAAGCGGGCTTATTTTTAGTGCCTACCGTGTTGGAGTAATTAAAGTATGCATACCAAAACGCTCGCCGAACAATCGGATGATCTAAACCACAAACGCTATTCTAGCGAAGAACTCACCCAACATTATTTGAACCGCATTAAGCGTCTGGACCCACAAATAAACAGCTTTATTAGCCTGGATGAAGCAGGGGCTTTAACGACAGCCCGTTTGGCCGACCAAAAACGTGCAGAAGGTGAAACAGGTCCACTCCTTGGGATTCCGCTCGCACACAAAGATATTTTCTGTACACAAGGTCTTAAAACCAGCTGTGGTTCAAAAATGCTGGATAACTTTATCGCACCTTATGATGCGACCTTGGTACAAAAACTCAAAAAAGCCGGTACCGTACTGCTGGGCAAAACCAATATGGATGAATTTGCCATGGGTTCTAGTACCGAAAATAGTTTTTATGGTCCTACCAAAAACCCTTGGGATTTCAGCACGGTACCTGGCGGCTCTTCCGGCGGCTCTTCCGCTGCGGTGGCAGCCTGTTTAACCCCGGCAAGCACAGGGACTGATACGGGCGGTTCCATCCGACAGCCCGCCGCACTGTGTGGTGTGACGGGGCTTAAACCCACCTATGGTCGGGTGTCTCGCTATGGCATGATTGCCTTTGCCTCAAGCCTTGATCAAGCCGGTCCTATTGCCCGCACTGCCAAAGACTGTGCTCTGCTTCTACAAGCCATGGCGGGTTTTGATACCTTCGATTCCACCAGTACCGATCTGCCCGTACCCGATTACCTCGCCACGCTTGAACAATCTATTAGAGGGCTTAAAATTGGACTGCCCACTGCTTTTTTTAAGGATCAGCCCCATCCGGGTGTTGCAGCAGCGACAGAAGAAGCCTTAACGCTTTTAAAAAGCCTAGGTGCTACGGTGCAAAGCATCGAGTTGCCACATATCGCTTACTCCATACCCACTTATTATGTGATCGCACCCGCTGAATGTTCTTCGAATCTCTCACGTTATGATGGCGTGCGTTTTGGGTATCGTTGCAAAGATCCTGTGAATCTTGAGGATCTGTATAAGCGTTCCCGTACCGAGGGCTTTGGAACAGAGGTTAAACGACGTATTCTGATTGGCACCCATGTGCTTTCTAGTGGCTACTATGACGCTTATTATCGTCAAGCCCAACAGCTTCGCGCGCTTATTGCACAGGATTTTGCTGCAGCTTTTGGCAAAGTTGATGTGATTTTAAGCCCCACAACCCCTACGCCTGCTTTTGCACTGGGTGATAAAGCCAAAGACCCCTTAAGCATGTACCTCTGTGACATTTATACGGTTGGGGTTAATTTGGCAGGTTTACCGGCTCTTTCCATGCCCGGTGGTTTTGTGGATCAACGTCCTGTGGGTATTCAGCTGATTGCCAATCATTTTGAGGAAGCACGTCTATTAAATGTCGCCCATCAATTTCAACAAAATACAGTTTGGCATCAAGCCATCCCTACGCTTTTTGGAGCAACCCTTTGATGAAAACAACCTGGGAAGTCGTGATTGGCCTTGAAGTACACGTACAACTGGCAACAAACGCTAAACTTTTTTCCGGTGCCTCAACAGCCTATGGGGCAGCACCGAATACACAGGCCTGTGGTATCGATATAGCCTTGCCGGGTGTTTTACCCGTGCTCAATGAAGCCGCTTTAACCATGGCCATCCGTTTTGGTCTGGCGGTACAATCGACCATCGCCTTACAATCGGTTTTTGCACGCAAAAATTATTTCTACCCGGATCTGCCCAAAGGCTATCAGATTAGCCAATTTGATTACCCCATTGTGCAAGGCGGGCATCTCTGCTTTAGTCTGGAGGATGGTACGGCAAAGACGATTCATTTAACCCGTGCTCATTTAGAAGAAGATGCAGGGAAATCGTTGCACGAAGATTTTCATGGTTGCTCAGGGATCGATCTGAACCGTGCAGGGGTCCCCCTCTTAGAAATCGTCTCTGAACCTGAATTACGATCGGCCGAAGAGGCCGTGGCTTATCTCAAGGCTTTACATAGCCTGGTGCGCTACCTAGGGATCTGCGATGGTAATATGCAAGAAGGTTCCTTTCGTTGCGATGCCAATGTCTCGGTAAGACCGCTAGGACAATCAACGCTTGGTACCCGTGCAGAAATTAAGAATGTGAATTCTTTTCGTTTTGTAGAAAAAGCCATACGCTATGAAATGGCCCGTCAAATTGAAATCTTAGAAAGCGATGGCACCGTGATACAGGAAACACGCCTCTACGATTCCCAAAAAGATCAAACCCGTAGTATGCGCGCCAAAGAAGAAGCCAATGATTATCGTTATTTCCCAGACCCGGATCTATTACCCGTGGTGATTGATAAGCACTTTATTGAGGCTATCGCCCAAACATTACCCGAATTACCCGCACAAAAAGCAGAACGTTTTAGAACGCAGTATGGCTTAAGCCCTTATGACGCTGCTGTGCTTACGGCAGAAAAAGCTTTGGCTGATTTCTTTGAAGCAGCGCTGAAGGCAAGTCACCCCCACCCTAGCCCTTCCCCACATAGCGAGGGAGAGAACCAAAATAGCGCAAAATTATGTGCGAATTGGGTCATGGGTGAATTATTAGGTGCTTTAAATAAACATCATTTAGATATTACACAAAGCCCTATCACGCCGCTGCGTCTTGGACAATTACTCAAGCGGATCCAGGATCAAACCCTTTCGGGTAAAACCGCTAAAGTACTTTTTGAAGTCTTATGGCAGAGCGATGAAGACATCGATAGCCTGATTGAAAAACACGGTTTTAAGCAGGTAAGCGACGCAAGCGTGATCGCAGCCATGGTCGATACCGTTTTAGCGGCACACCCTAGCCAATGCGAAGAATATCGTAAGGGTAATGAACGCTTATTTGGGTTTTTCGTGGGCCAACTGATGAAAACCGGCGGTGGTAACCTTCATCCAGAAATGGCTAATCACATTTTAAGGGATAAGCTCGCTTAGCGCTAACATAGGACGGGCCGGACCCCTAAAGTTTTTTTACGAGATTGTCCGGTTTTTTATTCTATCTAATATCTGTAGTAATTTTGGTGCAAAATAAAAAACCTGGCTCAGGTATTTTGCAGTTAAGGCTGGCTCATCGGGATATTCGTGTGCAATATGATTTCTAGCCTCTCTCATTTGCTCCCATAAATCTGCGCTTTCTATGATCTCTAGACGTTCAAGTTTATTTAATTTTTCAACCATCGTTAGATTTTCTGAGTAGTCTTTCGTGATTCGTAAAAATTCATCAATCATTTTTCTACCAATAAAATCTTGGAGTTTCGAAAATCGACTGATTAATAGTTCTATCCATAATAGATTCTGATTAGACAGATTTAGCACTTTTTCTTGGTTTAAAGGAAATAGAGGTTTTAATTCGATTAAAGCAAGAGTTATTCGTTTGGCATGTATTTCTGCCACTTTAAACATTTCTTCTAATTTATTCATATTATACGTACTCCTTCAGTTGTTGCAATCGTATAAATTGGCAACGGACTTGAAATATTCACAATATTTAGAACCACATCTATTTTCTGCTCGCCAATAACATGTTGTAAGCCCGTAATGAATTTTAATTTCATATCAGCTGCTTCATTTGCTGTTTTAAGATGGGTTTCAATGTAGAGATCGATATCTCCACCTTTTCTATTTAAATCAACGCGCGATCCAAATAACCACAGTTTATCGGTTTTTAAAAAACATTTTTTA
>CAZFXA010000045.1:0-9195 GCA_964522825.1 uncultured Legionella sp. | reverse complement strand
CCCGAAGCTCTAATAGGAAGGCATCTTAACCAAAAATGCAACAGCTGTCCACCGAGGCCTCAGGGCGATTGCACTATAACTAAGAAGCTCAGATAAATTCAGTGCTATTCCTGCCACAACGGAACCCCAACAAGCTCGCCTTTCATCAAAATGAGATTCCGCAGCTTGTCCCCCTCTTTGTTCTAGAAGACCGGACGGTAACTTAGGCCTCAAACATTGAAGAGCCTGTATTCACAAGGTTGGTCTTGAACAAAGTTACCCAAGCATCTAAAAGCTAAAGTGAGGTAAGCATGATGTCAAGTACAACGCTGGGTGTCGATATTAGTAAGGCTACTTTTGATGTGGCTTTATTATTTGAATTCAGGAGACAATAAAGTCAAAACCAAACGCTTTGCTAATAATCAAAGTGGATTTTTAGAATTATCTGCATGGTTACACAGGCATGAAACTTCTAAATCCCATGCGTGTTTGGAAGCGACTGGCTATTATGGTGAGGCATTGGCTCTCTATCTTTTTGAAGCGGGTTACACGGTGAGTGTTGTTAATCCAGCACAAATCAAAGGCTTTGGACAATGTGAACTCGTTCGTACTAAGACTGATAAAGCCGATGCGCAATTAATTGCGCGTTTTTGTCGAGCGATGCATCCAAAAACCTGGCAACCTAAACCTTTACATATCCGAGAACTTCAAGCTTTAGTGCACCGCTTAGCTTCTCTTCAAGACATGTATCGACAAGAAGCTAATCGCTTAGAGGCTGCGCCTGCATCTATACAATCTTCTATAAAAGCTATCAAAAAACGCTTGGAAAAAGAGATAGCCTCTGTACAAAAAAAGATCCAAACCCATATAGACCAACACCCTGATTTGCAAGGCAAGAAAAAGTTGTTGGAGACTATACCTGGGGTTGGAGAAGCTACCATTGCACAAGTATTAGCGTTTATAGGCAACGTTGAGGATTTTAAACATGCCAAACAATTAGCGGCTTTTGTGGGGCTTAATCCTAAACACAGGCAATCGGGTACTTCGGTACAAGGACGTAGCCGACTCTCGAAGATGGGGAGTGCGGCCCTGCGGACGGCTTTTTATATGCCAGCGATTGTCGCGAAGCGATATAACCCGGTGATCAAAGCGTTCTGTGAACGTTTAAAGGCTGCTGGTAAGCCTAACATGCTCATTGTTGGAGCAGCGATGCGAAAGCTTATCCATATTATTTATGGGGTTCTTAAATAAGGCAACCCTTTTGATCCACAATCGGCTGCTTCAATCGTAGCCTTTGGAGGTGCCCACGCTGGGGGGGTAAGGGAGTGAAAAACCAAAAAAAATGTTGACTGCCAAGACGGTATCTCATTTTGATGAAAAGCGAGCTTGTTGGGGTTCCGTTGTGGCAGGAATAGCACTGAATTTATCTGAGCTTCTTAGTTATAGTGCAATCGCCCTGAAAAAACGTTGCTATAACTTGAATGGTGATAAATAAAGTGTCACAATGAAAAGCGTTCGCAGGTGCGTATACAAAAAGCCCTTTATAAAGAAGAAATGTTCTGAGAAAACCCTAAATAAACAGGTTTAAAACAATGATAATCGAAGCATATGAATCTTGTGAAACACATCTACAGACACTAATGCATAACATTGATGGCATCACAATAACAGCTCAAGCAGCAGCAGATCAACTGCTTGCACTTGAAAAAGAACATCCGCAATTTTCAGCCTTTGAACACCTTGTCTGTTTTCATTTTGAGAATGAAAGTCAAGTCGATGTGATGAGAATTTTATTAAATAGTGGAAAATTTTCTGACCCATCAGAAAGAACAAAAGCTTTAGTGTGTGTGTTACAAGAAGCTTATGTTAATCATCGCTTTGTGGTGGATCTATTATTAGAGATGGGCATTGATGCAAAAAGTGAAGATGCAAACAGGGCATTATTTGAAGCTGCGAGCATCGGGGATATTCAACTGGTAACACATCTTTTGGATCAAGGCATCGACCCAAACTATTTTCATCCTGTGTATCATTCCTGTACACCTTTAATGGGTGCCATAGTAGGTCGACAGATGGGTGTTCCGTGCAATTCTTTTAGCTTAGTGCATAGTATTTTGTCTTCTGATCATCAATTCACTGATGATGCCCTGGCACACCCATCCCAAATGACCGATGAGGTATATCAAAACATATTGGAGTATCAGCAACGATATGACAGGCCTGGCCCTCATAAAAAAGTGATTCAACTTCTTTTGGACCACGGTGCAGTGCCGAATCATCCCAAGGGAGATAATGCAAGCAATGCTAAAAGATTTGCGGTCGGTTTGAATGACTCAGAAATTCTGGAATGGTTTGCAGCATGTCGAAATGAGATACCACCCAGAATAGGTTCTAGTTCATTTTTTGCATATGATATTTTTGAAAAAAATGGCGTTAACACGCTAGAAAACACTCCAAAGATGATTGAAAAACTTCATCAAGGCCAGCGTATTATTCATTGTGGTGATTTAACTATTTTAGAGAGCATACCTGATGATGTAGAGGTTTGGGTGATTGACGGAAACATCACCATTCATGGTGATATCGGAAAAAACGTTAAAATTTTCGCTTATTTTATGCCATTGGTACGAATTAGAAATGAAAACAGTTATGTTCTGGCCAGATGCGCAACCAGAGCATCGAATGGGAAAATACAATTTGAATCCCCTTATTGCATGGTTGGATCCAGTTCCATGACAGATGATCGTATGATATTGAATGGCATAGAATTTATGATACCCACCGTGCAACAGATTCCAGTGTTACACGGTGGAATAATTACTATCCATGGAGATATTACAAAGACAACCCAAATTATTGCTTCTGATTCTGTATCTGTGAACAAGA
Source organism: uncultured Legionella sp. (assembly GCA_964522825.1). Lineage (GTDB taxonomy): Bacteria > Pseudomonadota > Gammaproteobacteria > UBA6186 > Azoamicaceae > CADEGZ01. The sequence goes on along the minus strand of CAZFXA010000045.1, from coordinate 6,330 downwards.
AGACTATGATAGTGCCGCATCCCCGGCAGCTTAACCCAGACAGCGGCGAGCTCGAAATAGATGCTTTTAATATGGAATTAATCTTTCATCGTATCACAAAAAAAGATTCCTATTTTGAAAACACATACTTATTTCAAAAATATGTCGATCATTTATCTGACCATCGCCAAACAAAAACACTAAACGAGTTGCTTTTTTATTCTGTATTGAGTGGAACAGAAAAATATTTAGAGTGCTTGCTAGCATGTAATGGAATTAATCTGAACCCCCATGATTTGAACGTTTTTTGGCCTATGTTCGGCATGGCGGAGATGAGAGCTTTACTATCATTAACAGTGGGGAAACAAGAAAATTTCACACCGATTATAGTTGCACAACAAGCGGGTCATTATTCGATGGTACAGCGCCTTATTGCAGCTGGTGCCGTAGATGATGTTGGGCAAAGGTTATGTGTCGCTGTCAAAACCGATCATATTGAAGCCGTAAAAGTTTTATTAACTCATCCAGACATTGTTGGTATTTTGAATGAGCCAGGTTCAGATGGTTTGACACCATGGATACTTGCATGTCAGCGAGGGAATGGCGAGATTGTTAACCGTTTATTAGAAGCAGGTGCAAATATTAGTGCTCATTTAGCGACTGGTGAAACCGGATTGTATTTCGCTGCTCAGCGTGGTCATAGTCAGATCGTAAAAGTGTTATTGGCTCACCAAGATATTACTAGTATTTTGAACCAGCAAACGTTAAATGGTTCAACACCCTTAACAGCCGCAATGAATTGCTCTGCAATCATTGTTGCAGATCTTCTTAGCGTTGGCGTTGAAATTCCACCAGCGCCTATCGGAATATCTACAGCAATTAATAATTTATTGGCAATAGGAAATGCCGTTGATCGTGCAATTCAAACAATGAAAACGCCTGAGGATTTTTTAAGATGTTTAAAACAATATCCGCAGCCTACGGCGCTCAGTCGTCTGCTTAATCGATTAATGGGTTATCCCATAATCGTTGGTGTAATGACTGAAAAAATTAAAGATGTATGGAATAAAGATTTCCAGCAACGATGTTTGGGCTTTTCGGCGTGGATACGAGAATCACATACAGTCGTTCATGCGCATGCTGCAACTTTGACTGATGAACAAGTCTGGCGGACATTTAAACGCTATCTCTGGGAATTATTTAGTGGGGTTGCTTATGTTCCACGCGTGATGCATCATGCTCAAAAAGAATATGGGTTGGTAGATGATTTGAAACCTATAATTTACAACTTTGTGGTTCATCCACATCCAAGGCAATCTAATATAACAGAACCAGTTATATCGACATTTGCCTTACAATATGATGCATATCGTCAACTTGCACATCAAAAGCCTTTGATCATCAAGCACAATACTAAAGCGATTGAAGCGCTTAAGCATACAAACCTTCAAGCTGCAAAACTCGGTTTTACAGAAGTGGTTGAATACTGGCGCAAAGCATTGATTGCGAAGGTACCAGGTGCTGCTCGAGACTTGAGTTGCGCACTTTACAATTTAGGCACAACAAAAATGTGTTTGGGTGATTATAGAGGGGCTGCGACTCTTCTAGAAGAAGCTTGTAGGTCTTGTGATGAACCCGATAAAAGTAAAAAATATCAAAACCGCTTAGGGGAATGTCGCTTAGAACAAACATCGCAGGCTCAAATAATCAATAGGATTGAACGAATTGCTTGTAAGCCTTAGGCATAATTCACTAAAGAATTTTCGTGGTGGGCCGTGATGGATTCGAACCATCGACCCACTGATTAAGAGCCCCCGAACTGTTTTTCTGAAAAAATTGATTTGCTGTAATTTTATAGTATTTTTTAACAAAATGGGACACTCGTTACACAGCACCCAAAACAAGCCAAATGGCAGCAAAAAGCACTGTTAAGTCGCGAAAAACTCGCGCAAGAGATTGTAGGCGTAGGTTAAACTCTTTTAGTTTGAACAACCAAACAGGGCACGGTTATTGAAACATCAAAGGCTCTAGCGCCCCAATTCTTGGAAGAATTGTTACCTGAGCTAATGCTTAAATACTTCTTCCAACGATTGGCTGGACAGAATTTGCTCTTCCAGCTTTAACAAAGCACTTAGGCCCATTTGGCTAATTCTTTCCCGATAAGGTGTTCATCCTTTTGGGGTGGAGATCTTTGAGAACAATGATGAACATATGCCATTTGTCCCCTGGTCTCAGATAGAGGACTCCTTGCCTGAAGGGGCTTGTTACCCAGGGCCTGAACCTTTACCATCCAAGGCTATGAATGATGATCCTGCATCCCTAGAAACCACCCTGCGTTTAAGGCTCTTGCCTTCTGGCCATCTGAGACTTTGCCTTGAAACAGAAGCCCCAGAGGCTCTAGCGTTAGACCATGCTTCGAAAATCCGTGTCTTTTTTGAGGTGAGTGATGCTATAGGTCTTTTACGATTAGGATTAACACCCTGGAATACGCCCCTACCGCCAAACCTAGCCTTTTGGCAACAATTTGCACAACTGTTTATAGCAGAGCTTTGTAAGCAAACGGTTTTTGAGCAAAACATCGGATCCTCACTAGCGATCGCACCACCCACTGAAGCCATCAATACCCTGATCGATGAGGCACCTCTAATGCCAGGGATCCAGTATCTCAACCAAGAAACACTCTATGCGCTCTGGCAACGTCTTATTCCTGCACTGCTCCAAGAACTTAAACCCTTTGGCGGAAAATTAGACGATTATCTGGCGGCCTACCATTCCACTTGGAATACCATCGGCAAAGTCTGTTTTCATTTGGCTGAAAATAAAGCCAATGCAGAACGTCCCTTTGCTTTTCTGGCTACTTATACCCATCGCGTGTCCCAGTCTTCAGAAGCCCAGCATTTGCCCTTGGGACGTGCCTTGAAGGCCTTTGCCCATCAAAAGGCGCTGTTGCTTGCCTTACTCGTGCCTGTGCAAAGAGCCTCAGAAAACAGTCCTTTCTTAAAAGAGCTGGTCGAGACAGGCAGTATTTTTCAGGCGCTGGCTTGGGAACCCAATCAAGCCTATCAATTTCTCAAAGATCTGCCCCTTTTTGAAGCAGCAGGCATTAAGGTTCGTGTGCCCAATTGGTGGAACCCTAAAAAACTATCTAGACCTAGTATGACTATCTCAGTCGGTAACCAAGCACCAAGCACCGTTGGGTTGGGAGCCATGCTTGATTTTAATATCGCTTTCACCTTGCCTTCGGGTGAAGCTTTAAGTGCAAAAGAGTTTGAACAACTGCGTTTAAGCCAATCAGCACTAGTGCAAATCAAGGGACAGTGGGTACATGTTGATAGGGATAAACTCAGCGCCGTGCTGAACCATTGGAAAACCATCGAAAAGCAATTCAAAAAAGAAGGCCTCTCTTTTGCAGAAGGACTACGCTTGGTAGCTGGCCTATCCTCCCTTAAGAAAGATAGCCTTTCTACCCAAGATCTTGAGGGCTGGTCTACGAGTGTGGCGGGTGATTACTTACAATCGGTGCTCGATAAACTACGTCATCCAGTCTCTAGTGAAAAAAACTTAAGTCTTCTCCTTAAAAAACATTTACAAGCAAGCCTAAGACCTTATCAGGAAAAAGGTGTTCAGTGGCTAAGCTCGCTTTATACGCTGGGACTGGGTGGTTGCTTAGCCGATGATATGGGGCTTGGAAAGACCATTCAAGTATTATCGCTATTACTCTATCTTAAATATCAAAAGCCTAGGAAAGATGCTGAACCCCATCTCTTAGTGGCACCAGCCTCTTTACTGGATAATTGGAGGGCCGAAATCAATCGTTTTGCCCCTTCGCTACAGATTTGGATAGCCCATCCTTCTGCGCAAGAAACAAAGGTGCCACTGCAAATTACCCCCCCTCTGCTTAACATTGATTTAGTGATGACCACCTATTCCATGGTACATCGTCTAAGCTGGCTTAAGAAAAAACCCTGGGACATCCTGATACTGGATGAGGCACAAGCCCTTAAGAACCCCTTAAGCAAACAAACGCGGGCTATTAAAGAACTATCCAGTCGGGTAAAATTTGCACTCACCGGTACCCCTATAGAAAATCGCTTAAGTGATCTCTGGTCGCTTTTTGACTGTGTGGCACCTGGATTATTAGGCAATATAAAAGCTTTTTCCAGCTATAGTAAGCAAAAAGCAGAGGCATCATCAAAGGGTGTTTTCCTCAGTGCGGTGCGTCGCCTGGTGAGCCCCTACATTTTAAGACGACTGAAGACGGATAAAAGTATTATCAGCGATCTACCCGATAAAACCGAAATACAAAGCTATTGCACCCTCAGCAAGCAACAAATAGGACTTTACCAACAAGCGGTTCATGAACTGCAAACCAAGCTTGAACAACAAAAAGAAGGCATACAACGCAGTGGCTTGGTATTGTCTTATCTCATGCGCTTTAAACAAATTTGTAACCATCCCCATCAATGGTTAGGACATGGCCACTATGATCCCGAGCTCAGTGGGAAATTTATCCGATTAAAAGAGCTTTGCCTCACCATTGCAGAGGCCCAAGAAAAAGTGTTGGTCTTTACACAATTTCGTGAAATCATTCCTGCTTTATCAGCCTTTCTTGCAAGCTTATTCGGGTGTGAAGGGCTATCCCTTCATGGACAAACCCCTGTCAAAGAACGTGCCAAACGGGTGCAGGCTTTTCAGGCAGAGGATGGACCCCCATTTTTTGTGTTATCACTCAAAGCCGGTGGCACCGGTCTTAATCTAACTGCCGCTTCCCATGTCATTCACTTCGATCGCTGGTGGAACCCTGCCGTAGAAAACCAAGCCACAGACAGAGCCTATCGCATTGGGCAAAAAAGAAATGTCTTAGTCCATAAATTTATTTGCAAGGGCACCATTGAAGAAAAAATAGACGCACTCATCAGCGCAAAAAAATCGCTATCTGAGGAAATTATTGGCTCAGGCAATGAACTGCTGCTTAGCGAATTGTCTGATGAGGCCTTATTGAGTATAGTGAAACTCGATATACACCGTGCCTTAGGAGAAGAGGCGAATGAATAAGGGAATAATCCATGTCTAGAGGCTGGGGCGGGTTTGCACCTTATGTGCCTGTGGCCAAACGTCAGCAAGCAGCTGCACGGGAGATGGCTGCTCTGAAAAAGAAAGGTCAGGTGGTCAAACCCGTTGTGATAGAGGGTAGAACTATTGCTAAAACCTTTTGGGGCAAGGCTTGGTGCGATCATTTAGAATCTTACAGCGACTATGAGAATCGCTTACCCAGAGGGCGTACTTATGTACGCAATGGCTCAGTCATGGATCTACAAATCACACCAGGTACCATTCAGGCCCTGGTCAGTGGATCGTCTATCTATAAAGTCAGTATTGCGATATCCAAGGTAAAATCCGACCAGTGGTCGAACCTGGTTAAAGCTTGTTCGGGTAAGATTGATTCTTTGATTGATCTGCTGTTAGGGCAATTATCAAAGGGAATGATGGGTATTATTACGCATCCCAAAAATGGGTTGTTTCCAACGCCCAAAGAAATAAAACTCAACTGCTCCTGCCCCGATGGGGCAACCATGTGTAAGCACGTTGCTGCGGTTTTGTATGGTGTTGGCTCTCGTCTTGATACAGAGCCCGAAGCTTTATTTACGCTCAGGCAAGCGGATCATCGAAAGCTTATCAGCACAGTGCAAACCAGTTCTTTGATTAAGAAATCTAAAAAACACCTTTCAAAAAGCCTAAACGATGACGATCTTTCAAGCATTTTTGGTATTTCTATTGAACAGGACCCTAGCACAAAAAAGCCGCATAGCTCTTTGAAACAAAAAGGATCTACCGCTTCGATCAAAACCATCCCTAAAAGTACTCAGCAGCCATCCCCTTTGAAAAAGCCTAAAAAACCTGCCTCAAAGTCTAAACGCAGTGCTGTTGCCACACCTAAAAAAATAAAAACCGCCCTAAAAACAGGGAACACTTCCAAGAACAACAGCAAAAAGTCTAAATCTAGGACAAAAGAAACGCTTTAAAATTGCTCATGCTCTGATAGATAAGAGGGTCCAGCCTTTTAGGGGTGATTTTAGGGTGTGAAACTCTCAATCTCGGCAAGCGACAATCCTGTAATATCGGCTATTTCATCCAGGCTAAGCCCCCCCCTCTGCTTCGCTGACTTTGCCCTTATCAACAATGACTAAAAATGCTTCAAAGTACACTCTAAAATATAAGCTATCTATTTAACCTAGACTATTCAAAGCGGACATTCTTAAATTGCTAGAAGAGGACATTCTTAAATTGCTAGAAGAGGACATTCTTAAATTGCTTTGACACCTCCTACTTGAGCATAGACTCGATAAAAAA
>CAZFXA010000044.1:0-10136 GCA_964522825.1 uncultured Legionella sp. | reverse complement strand
GGCGCTACTGTACCCTATGCCCCTATTAACTCTATAATTAGTCTGTTAACTTAGATTAGTTCTACCTTTTTGGGCAATTTTTATGTTACCATCGAACACATTTATTGATACGCTTAAACTGATCTGTTAGGTGATCTGAAGTGTTAAGGAGTTTTCGTGTGTGTAACCTTTCCGATATCGTAACCAATCTCCCTGATATTCTTGGAATGACGGGTGTCGCTATTATCCTCTGGTACTATTTTTTGCTGCAAGTCGGTAAAGCACAAGCTGAAAGTTTTTCTTTTTCTTTTGCTAATCTAGTGGGTTCTGCTTTAGTGCTGGTCTCCCTATGGTTTAATTGGAATCTATCTTCGGTGGTGATTGAAATTGCCTGGTTACTCATTAGTCTTTGCGCAACCGTTCGGGCTTTATTTCATCACAATACAAAACCAAAAAAGATCCCGGTGCTGCATCCAATATTGCCGAAGACTAAACTGAAATAAACGAAGCACTTTTTAAATAGACTGGATTCCCGCCTACGCGGGAATGACAGTGGCATCAATACAATGACGGCATAGTAAATTGAAAAGATTATTCGCTACGCTGTTCGGCTATTAGCGCCAAAAAGGCTGCTTCGTCTATCACTTCGATCCCGAGGGCTTTTGCTTTTGAAAACTTAGAACCGGGATCGCTGCCCACTACCACCTTTGTGGTTCTCTTGGAAACGCTCTCTACTACTTTGGCACCTAAAGCTTCTAAGCAATCTTTAGCCTCATTGCGACTAAGTTGTTTGAGCGTACCTGTGATAACGAAAGTCTGCCCTTCTAAAGGATAGGCTGGATGCCCGCCTGCGCGTGGAGGAGAGCGCCCTGCCCGCCCTTGTGGCCAATGAACCCCCAGGGCAATTAAGCCCTCAATCACCCTTTGATTCGCCTGGGATGCAAAAAAAGTATGGATATGATGGGCTACCACAGGTCCAATATTCGGGATCGCTTCTAAAAGTTCTGGGGTCGCCTGCATGAGTGTGTCTAGATTATCAAAATGATCGGCTAAAGTCTTTGCGGTCACTTCGCCCACCTCGAAGATCCCAAGCCCAAACAAAAAACGTGCAAAGGTGGTTTTTTTGCTGGCCTCTAGGGCGGCGACTAAATTCTCTGCAGAAAGGGTTGCCATACGATCGAGCCCTGCTAGCGTTGGCACATCCAAGGTATAGAGATCGGCCAGTGTTTTGAGGTGCCCGTCATCGCAGAGCTGATCGACAATCTTCTCTCCCAAGCCATCAATATGCATCGCGCGCCGTGACCCAAAATGTAAGACAGCGGCTTTGAGCTGTGCAGAGCATGCTAAACCTCCCGTACAACGCAGCGCTGCCATGCCCTCTATGCGTACAAGATCTGCCCTACATACAGGACAGACGGTAGGTATACGAATGGGAAGCACCGTCTTAGAACGCTGTGTCAGCACCACCGAGACAACCTCGGGGATCACATCGCCTGCACGACGCACAATGACCACATCGCCACTATGAATATCCTTACGTGCGATTTCATCGAGATTATGCAGGGTGGCATTGCTTAAGGTCGCGCCCCCCACTAATACGGGTTTTAGGCGTGCTACAGGGGTGAGTACACCGGTGCGCCCTACCTGAAAATCGACCGACACAATTTCGGTTAAGGCTTCTTCTGCTGGGAATTTATAAGCCATGGCAAAACGAGGGGCTCTTGCGACAAAGCCCAAGCGTTCTTGCAAGGATCGATCGTTCATCTTATAAACAACCCCATCAATGCCGTAAGCTAACTGTTCGCGTGCTTGCCTCAGTGCTTGATAATGGCTTAGACAAGCCTCTATCCCTTCAACGACAGTGCTATGGGGACACGCATCGAAGCCCCAGGCAACCAATTGGGCCATACAAGCTGATTGTGTGGGCAGGATCAAGTCCAAACCCTCCATACGTGTAAGCCCATAGGGGAAAAAGTGCAAAGGTCTTTGGGCGGTTATATTCGAATCCAATTGTCTAAGACTGCCTACCGCTGCATTACGGGGGTTTACGAAGGGTTTTTGCCCTGAAGTAATCATTGAAGCATTCAGGGCTTCAAACCCCGCCTTGGACATGAGAACCTCTCCACGAACCTCTAAAAGCGATGGCGGATCATCGGTCTGCAAACGCAGCGGAATACTGGGGATCGTTCTAAGATTTTCGGTGATTTGTTCACCTGTTTGCCCATCGCCCCGGGTCGCCCCCACTGTTAAGACACCCTGTTCATAGATTAAGGCGACGGCCAATCCATCCCATTTGGGCTCGCAGCCATAGGAAAAGGCGGGATCCTGGGGCTTAAGCCCTAGGCGATCCCTTGCACGCTGATCAAAGGCCCGCATCTCGGCATCGGAAAAGGCATTATCCAGGGACAACATGGGAATCGTATGGGTATGCGTCTTAAAACCCTTGAGGGCCTTAGCCCCCACACGTTGGGTGGGTGAGTCCAGGGTCTTCAGTTCGGGGTGGGCTGCTTCTAAATCAAGCAACTGTCTAAAAAGCTTATCGTATTCCGCATCGGGGATTTCGGGGGCATTCTTTACAAAATACAACACATTGTGCCGATGGATCTGGGCACGTAACTTTTCTAAAGTCTGGGCTATAGGATTAGGTGTTCTATCATCAAACATATAAGCATTTAAGACGACTAAAATTATTTATCTTCGTGGCTTTATCTTTTCCAAAGGCTGTACTAACCTTAGTTTCATTAACCATTTTGGACAGCATGGACATAGCATACACAAAGGAGTTATCAAAGACCATGAAACACGCCGCCCTAGAGACAGACAGTGCCAAAATGATCTTGAATACCTACCGAGCGGTGCACGATACCCCCTTTAAAAAAAGAAGCCTTTTGCGTCATCGCCTGCAAAAAGAGAATTACCACTTAAGCCTAGAGGTGCAAGAGCTCAAAGGAAAATACTTGCGCTTACAAGCCGAATTACTGCATCGAGAAACGCACTTGGCCCAACTACATGCAGAGCTTCACAGTACCACCCATTGCATGAGCAAACTACAAGAAGACTTTGAGCATGCCATTATCCAGCTCCAACAAAGGTCTCAACCCTCTCTGGCATAAGCCCCTGTTTTAGATGGCCTTAAGCCTAGAGGCTCTCGCTCTCATGAAAAAAAAGGCTTTGATGCCAGAAAGGCATTATTTGCCGTTCTTTTTCTCTCTTTTGGCAGCGCGTTTTTCCATCAGGGTCTTACCCTTCTTCTTGGTTTCTTTCTTGTTCGTGTTTTCTTGGGACTTCGCCATGGGAACCTCCTATGATCATTCGTCTGGTGATAGTAAATTCTAGCTTGTTTTTTTACAACAAGAATAAAAACTTAGTTTAATAACCTAAAAATTTATATACTTAAATAGCGTGGTCCTTGTTCCACGATTGGCCTACTACACGGCTAAGCAGCAGCTACTCGAGGTTTGCATCCTTCATAGCCCGTTTGAAATCGTTCAGCAAATTCGCATAATCACGATTTCTCATTAACGCTGGACAGATTGCAGGTAGAATACCTAAGGGATTACTGAGACTACTCATCTGCAGGTAATAGTGATCTTCAGAGCGAAAATCTCTCATTAAATTATTCTGCATTACTTTGGGAAAGGATTCTGTATAATCGCCTTTTGCAATCAAGGGAATAAGCATTTTCGAATTTTTCTGCGCTCTATCCAGTGCAATGCCCAATTCAAATTGCACATTCGAGACCCGTTTAATCGGTCGCGCTTTAAGCCTTGCAAATACAAATTCTAAAAAATTATTGGTTTTTTCGCTAAGAGAGGCTTCCTTAACCGCGTTGGGCTTAGAGATCCACGAGAGTTCTGATAATTCTGAAGCCTGTGCTAAAGAGATAGTAATAATATCTTTCATTTCGCCCGCTTCTAGATAGTAGGCCACATAAGCGTCTCGAAGCTCTACCATGATAACATGGTTGCCTTTTTGGGGAATGGATCGTGGATCAAAATAGGGCACTAACGATAAGTGATCTTGTAAGGCTTTCTTTTTAAAACAGGGTGTGCCAATGACTATCACAAAATCGGCGGCGTCTAGATTTTGCTTCATGGTTTGGCGCATATTGCCCTGCATATACTTCATATCAATAAAAGTCTCGATACCTAAAAATTCCAGATCTTCTTGGAGCTTCATTAATTGTTCCTGAAGCTTCTTATTTTCAACTTTTTTCTTAGCTACACGCTCATCTTCCCACGCATAACTAATAAATACTTTGGGATAAGGTTTAGTGCCATACAAATGGCTGGCATGGAGATCGGCTAGCAACATTTTTACTTTGGCAAGAAAGTCATTAAAAATAATTTTTTTATCAACGACAACGGCTGTCGTTCTTGGTATAGACTGTGCCTTTTGAAAAGGTAATTGAACCGGTATAGAACAGCCTGCCATAAAAAGAACCGACACTATCACAAGTATTATCTTGGTATATTGCTTTTTCATGGTTCTAACATCCTTGTTCTTTACGCATTTTGAAGTTCTAAGGCGATCATAGTGGATACTCGAACAAGAAACAAGCCTACAAAGCAGTGCCTGTTTTGCCTTCAAATAAGTTTTTTACGGAGGTTTTTCTCTAAGATGTGCAAGGGAGATTTCTGAGGGCATACCATGGCCTCAACCGGTAAATAAAAGGTTTGTTCGAGTAAATACTGCCCCGATAAAGCAGCATGCGAAACCGCATCTGTCATGACAATCCATGTGCTACCTGCAGGGAAATCAAAAGCCGTTTTCGGCACTGTCTTTTGATAGACATCACTTTTTTTCATAGCATCGTGCAACTGTAACATGTAATGATCATACAATGTGCGATAGGATTTTGTCATTTTAGCCCATACCAATAAGATACGGCTTCCAAAACAGGGTTTAGACAATATTGGTAAAAAGGCTAAGGCAACTTTTTCAAAAGGTTCACCCACATGCCACACACGCGGTTTTTGATGCGGATTAATATTCGAAAACACTCTTATAATCCTTTTGCCATGATTGGGCGTGGCCGGAAAAGCATCGACATGTAAACGGGTATCATCTTTTAACAAAGAGGTTTTTCTGTCTATGACTTCGATGGGACGATAACTGGTTCTACCGATTTCCAAACGATCTTTGTAGGGTGCAAAGAGCTGCTCTATCAAGTGACGACTGTCTTGAAAAAACCGTTCCATCATGGATCTAACCTGTGAAACCACCTCAGGATGTACGACGCCCTTGAGGCTACGATTATTAGGGTTAAAGCTTACATTTTTAAATTGCTTCTTCAAAATAGTAGGCGTCAATAAAGATTGCTCGGCAGGCTTTAACTGAAAGGATAGCTGTGGCAAATAAATCACCTCGCCCTCTTCAATGGCTTCGAGGGCAGCTTTTTGTTCCAACATCGAAAAAGGTGCTGTCCAAGAAGCGGCGGTTAAGGTATTAAACATGCATTTCATCCTGATTCACCATTTATATTAGCTGAATAGCTTATTCTGTAGAAGCGTTATCATTATACTGCTTATCTAAATCCCCTGATAGTCGGCCTTTATAGACATGTTTTCTCAAATGCCTTGTGAGAGGCACTCTCCACGAGATGAAGCGCCTCGAACAGGCTACCACCAGGTTCTAAGCCAGTAAAAGCGAATGTTTTGTGGTATCCTTCCGACGGGTAAATTTAGAAATGGTATAGATAAATGGCACTTATTCATTTAGAAAATGTCTCCCTGGCCTTTGGTGAAGCGCCGCTGCTCGATAAAATTAACCTGCAAATCAATCCAAGAGAGCGGATCTTCTTAATTGGTCGTAATGGTATGGGTAAATCTTCTTTACTCAAAGTGATCATGGGACATTTAAATGTGGATGGCGGCGTCATTCATCGCACACCCGGTCTTAAAGTCTCCGAGTTATCTCAACAATTGCCCGATTGCCAGGATGCTATTGTTTATGATGTGGTTGCCGGAGGCTTAGAAGACATTGGATTATTGCTTAAACAATATCATCATTTTATTCAAATACCCCATGATGCTTCCGATCATCACTGGTTAAAAAACATGGAAGATCTCCATCAGCAATTAGAGCTGAAACAAGGATGGCATTATCATCAAATTATTGAAACCGTTATCACACGCTTGGCCCTCCCTGCGGACCAAAAAATGCGAGAACTATCTGGAGGCTGGCAAAGGCGTGTGGCATTAGCAAGAGCACTGGTTTCTCAACCCGATTTATTATTGCTCGATGAGCCCACGAATCATTTGGACTTCGAAGCCATTGAATGGCTAGAAGAGTATTTAGCACATTATCCTGGGAGTGTTTTGTGTATCACCCATGATAGAGCCTTATTGCGAAAATTAAGTAAACGGATCTTGGCGTTAGATCGGGGGAAACTGGGTTCTTGGATGGTGGATTATGATCGATACCTCGTAGAAAAAGAACATTTGTTAAACGTTGAAGACAAACACGCAAAACTATTTGATAAAAACCTTGCTAAAGAAGAAGCGTGGATACGACAAGGTGTTAAAGCACGACGAACCCGCAATGAAGGACGCGTACGCGCCTTAGAACAATTAAGGATCACACGAAGCAAAAGAAGAGCATTACAAGGCAATCCAGGTTTTAGTGCGAATGCGACGCAATTATCAGGCGATTTGGTCGTGAAGGTGGAAAACATAAGCTACCAGATACAAGATCGCTGCCTGGTAAATGATTTTTCCATCTTCATTACTCGAGGCGATAAAATTGCCTTGGTTGGATCCAATGGGGTTGGAAAAAGTACCCTTTTAAAACTATTACTAGGCGAATTATCGCCCCAAAAAGGTATTGTGCAGTTGGGCACCCAGTTACAAATAGGCTATTTTGATCAATTGCGTGCAGGCCTCAATTACGAGCGCTCGGCCATTGAAAATGTCGCTGGCGGCAGGGAAAGTATTTGCATTAACGGCAAAGAAAAGCATATTATCAGTTATCTTGCCGATTTTCTTTTTGTGCCGGATCGAACAAGAATTCCTATAAAATTGCTTTCTGGGGGAGAATGCAACCGTCTTCTGTTAGCCAAATTGTTTAGCCTGCCAAAAAATCTTCTGGTGCTAGACGAACCCACCAATGATCTCGATATTGAATCCTTAGAGCTTTTAGAAAACCTATTGGTCGATTATAAAGGCACGCTTTTACTGGTGAGCCACGATAGAACTTTTGTGGATGCAGTGGCCACCAGCACCTTAGTTTTCTCAAGCGAGGGTAAAATTACCGAGTATGTTGGAGGCTATGATGCGATCCCACGTACCCTCCCCCCCAAAAAAACACAAGCCCCCACGCGAAATAAAGCGCCTAAAAAAAATATTCTTGTGCAGTTTGATTCTAAAATGAAAAAAGAATTGGCGGCCTTACCCCAAAAAATTGCAGCATGTGAGGCATTACTGAGCACGTTAAAAGCCGAGATGTCCACACCTGTTTTTTATAATAATGAACAAGAATATATGACTAAAATCATCGCTGAACATAAAAAATCCGAGGCTGTATTGGAACAACTCTATAAACGTTGGGACGATCTAGAAACGCTAAAAAATAGTGCACAATGAACATGCTCGAGTGTTGCACTTCAGATATTAAGAGACCCCTTGAAAACTAAGGCCTTGTATGTTTTTTTCCTTCATCAGTCGCGGTTTTCGAGCAATCCATTCCCAGACCCAATCTTGTTTTAAATGCCTCTAACGAATGTGCCTGTAGGTCTTTTTCAACCTTCACCCTGCCCTGATCGCGATCTGATAAACAATCTAATAAATAATCTAACACATGGAATCTATAACTTTCTAGTTTATCAATCATCTTCGGGTTTTTAGATGTAGTCATACTCCTGACATCGCTAAAACCAGCTCGGGTTTCAAATTCATCTGAAATACTTTGAGGTGTTTTTAGCCTAGATTTTCCAACAAACCTACTTCGATCGCCACGCTCTTTTAAACACAAAAAACCGGGCGTGAATAATTTTCTAGATTGTTGAGGCAACATAAATTCTGGAGGAAGCTTCGTTAAATGTATGTTTGTCACACCGCATTTTTCTTGTACTTTCTTTTTTATGGAAGTCTCTGTTAACGTTGGAGTAATCGACGCATTCTCTGGTAATTCTTGACTTAAAAGCCACTGAAAAATATCGCCTTCTCTTTCTCTAAAAGCATGCAACTTTTGAAGGTCATAAGCCGCAAAAACAGCGCATCCTACTTTAGTGTTTTGTCTTTTAACGGACTCAATATAGATTTCACTTTCCGGAAAAAAATTTGAGACTTCTCGAATAGCATGCTCCAGGGTTGCATGCAAGTGAAATGTTTCATTTGAGAATAGACCCAAAGAATCTACTAATACAACATTAACCTTTCCATCTTTTATGGTTATCTGACCCGCGATCTGATGAAATTCTTGGTCTCCACCAATGGCAAATATTTCATTTAAAAAAAGCATGGGGCTTTCTGATAGCTTATCTTTTATTGATTTCAAATAATCTGAAAACTCCGTATACATTTTTCCTTTGCGATATATATATCTTTTTTCCCATATACTTTTCATCCAATCATCCTCGGGGCATTGCGAGGCGTTGACTTTTGTTTTTTCTTGTTTTTCAAAAAAAGCTTGCAGCTTTCCGTATGCAACACGATCCTCGTCTTCAAAAAAAACCTGAATATCTTCTATTACAACCTTACCGAATTCATCTAATCGCAATAAAACATAAGGGAACACAAAACTTCCCTCTGATGAAACCCTCACCAGAGCCGGGGTTTTTTCAAGAAAATCTGTTAAGACTAATGCTGCTCTTGTTGTTTTTGATTGATCGATTAAAAAAAGACCATCCGGCAAACTTTCTTTTAAAAAAGTGGGACAATAGTCATATTTTTTTCTGATTCGCCTTTCCGCCATCGTTAATTGAACACCCCTCGATCCTAAATCAGCTTCCCCAGGATTTACACCTTGAAACAAAGCGATGGATTCTAATAAATAATCACGATCGTTTTTTTCAAGCTTAAAGAATTGATTTAATCGCTGAGCGTTATCACAATCAGCTTTACAAGCATCTTTTTTTTGCCATTTATTGCGAGTTTTTTCAAAAAAATCATGGAAATTGTTTTTGAGAAAGACGATTAGAAGTAAATTAGCTTTCTCTAAGGAAGATTTCAAAAGATCTTCAAAAATATCTGATATTTCCAAATGCTTTAATACCGATAATGACGAAAAGCTCTTACCTTCAAACAACTGTTCAACATACTGAAGTTTAGCCACTTTGTCTAAAATACTATGAATAGCATCATTTAATAAATTCACTCGTAATGTGTTATCTTGGTCGGAATATTTTTGTTGTAACGAAATAAGGCAATTACTCGCTAACAATAATTTATGGTCTTTTGAGAGAATCTTATAGTAATCTATCCAAAACAATTTTTTATTTTCGAATGTAATCGATGGATCATTAAGCACAATTTTTTGAACAAACAAATTTAAACCTACAAGACTGCTACTATGTTCTTCATTTTTTGGATCATAGAACAATTTTATTTTTTCTACAGCTTCAGAAACGTTCCCATTTTTTAAATTCTCTAGTATGAAGTCTCTATCGCCTGAACCAAGAATCACCCCTCTCTCTCCCCCATTTGTTTATTATAATAATCTCTAAAATAGCTAATACATACTATATAAGATTATTTATCGGCCGCACTTTGTAAAAACTTAAGCCATCAAAGCCCCTTGCCTCTTAATAATGAATGCCGATCAGAAAAAAACTTTTGAACTGCTTAATGCAAGCGGATAAGCCTCGGCGATTTCAAATAAAATTTACGAGGACTGAAGGCTTAACTGTTGAGGGAGAAGTAGAGAACGTGCAGTTCCTCGATACTTATATTCGAGGGCTGCTGATCGTTTTCGCAGCTTTGGGAATGGGAAATAGTTGATAAACGTAAGCAATCCAAGCACCTTGTATCTCATCTGAGGCGCTACGGTTTTCCAAGTAACTATTTCTGTACAAGCAGTTACCAAGAAGACATGGTTTTTCGGCTTACATCCTTGTTTGTATGAATACCCTATGGTCTTTTATAGTGAGATTGATTATGGCGCTTTAAAATCGTACAAGCAAGCCCAATCTAAACCCTTTAGACTGTACGCTATGCTCT
>CAZFXA010000043.1:0-10141 GCA_964522825.1 uncultured Legionella sp. | reverse complement strand
AATTTAGGGTGCACCCGGAGAGATTCGAACTCCCGACCACCTGGTTCGAAGCCAGATACTCTATCCAACTGAGCTACGGGTGCACAGTGTGCAGACTCTGACACAGCAGCTAAAAGTTCGTCAACTAATAACTTCTAAAAAAGGATTGTACTCGCAAATATCCTCTCTCGCAAAGCGTGAGGGCCCCTAGTGCAAGCCCTGCTGCATGAAAGTTTGTCTCAAAGAAAGCGCTGTCTCTATCGAAGCCCCCATACGACGTGTAAGTTTATCGATAAGATTGATATCAGGCGTATAATCGACTAAATCTTTGGCTTTCACGAGGGTTTGTGCCACAAAATCCGCATCTCCAAAACCATCGATAAGCCCTAATTTTAAAGCCCGGCTACCCGACCAAAATAAGCCTGAGAATACAAGATCGGTCTCCTGTAAACGCTTACCGCGCCCTTCCCGAACATTCTGAATAAAAGCATCATGGGTTACCTTCAATTCCTCTAAAATATGTTGCTTCTCGACTTCACCCATGGGTGAAAAGGGATCCAAAATATCTTTATATTTTCCAGCGGTATAGGCACGGCGCTCAATGCCGGCTTTTTGCAAAAGATCGACAAAACCAAAGCTTTCTATTTTAACACCGATAGAACCTACCAAACTGGTTTCATCCGCGTAGATTTGATCGGCTGCACAAGCAATTAAATAGGCCGCTGAAGTGCCCATATCTTCAATGACCGCATAAATCTTCGTGCGAGGATATTGCTTTCTTAAAGCACGGATTTCATTATAAACCTGTCTTGCTTGTACAGGACTCCCCCCGGGACTATTGATGCGTAAAACCACACCTTTGGCTTGTTTGTTTTGGAAAGCACTTTTGAGGGCATCACGAATCGTATCGGCATTCGCTTCTTCATCCGCTGCAATGGCACCATAAATATTTACAAGGGCGGTATGCTCGCGTGTAGAGACAGCGACTTGGCTGCGATCCTTAACATACACACTCCCTAGCACGGCTATCATGATCACAAGCGTCGCTAGCTTAAAAAAAATCCCCCAACGCCTCGCTCGTCGTTGCTCATGCAAATGTTCCAATAATACGGTTTGGATCGTTTGTTGCTCCCAACTCTGAGCGGTCGATGAATCATTAAACATGCTTTGATTCCTTATAAGGTGGCTAGGTATGACGCCCACACTTGATCCCAGGGTGCTTGTACTTCTATTGCTTTTGTCGCACCAGGTAAGCGAAAAACAAGGCCTCTGGCATGCAGAAACATTCTGGGAAAGCCTCGTGCCTCTAGCGCTGCATTCAAGGCCCTATCTCCATACTTTATATCGCCTATCACTGGATTGCCAATAAAAGCCAGATGAACACGTATTTGATGGGTACGACCTGTTTTAGGTTTAGCTAAAATAAGGCTGACGTCCCCATAATTTTTTAAAAGCTGCACTTCGGTAAAAGAAGGCTTACCCTCTTTTGCGACTTTTACCCGACGTTCGCCCGAAGACAAATGATAGCGTTGCAGGGGTTCATCAATGTGCGTATGCCCTGCCCATGCGCCCTGTACCAAGGCAAGATAGGATTTTTGAACACGCCCCTCTCGAAGGGCCTCATGCAAGGCTTTTAAGCTACTACGACGCTTGGCCACTAGCAAACAACCCGAGGTATCTCGGTCTAAACGATGGACTAATTCGAGGGACACTGAAGGACCCCGCAAATGCCGAAGGGCCTCAATCACCCCAAAACGTAAACCACTACCCCCATGGACAGCAATCCCCGTTGGTTTGTTCAGGATCAAGAGATCTTTGTCTTCATACAGGATATTTTTTTCGAGCGATTCAACTAAATTATCTGAGGATGAAAACAAGACAGGGGGTGCCTCTAAACAGGTATACAGCGGTGGGATCCGAAGTTTGTCCCCTGCTTTCAAACGATCATGGGGTTTCACACGATGCCCATTAAGCCGCACTTCCCCTTTGCGTAACATGCGATAGACACGGGTTCGGGGAACCTTCTTCAGATGATTCATCAAAAAATTATCCAAGCGCTGTCCTTCGAAGGCTTCGGAAATCACAAGGTGCTGAACCGTCTTATAAATGTAAGTAGATGAACTAATCATTGAGGCTATTCTATCAGATCTGCTAGCAAGGTCTAGCTGGCTTTGCTAGAATGGGGTATATGAGCCTTGTTGATACTGAAGATCGTTGTTAAACAGGACCGGCACAGAGACCGGCCTCTACGATTAAGAAACACGGCTTAAAAATTTTTGCTTTTGACCTTAGATACGCTCTCGAGTAAGGCAGAAGAATGTTTTTGGTGTTGTGCCCGCTTTATCAAGAGCCTAATGCGGGGCAAAAGGTATTCGTGGTGGTTAAAATTAATGCCAACAAAAAAAATGTTGATCAATGCGACTCAACGGGAAGAGTTGCGTGTTGCACTGATTGATGGTCCCAGATTATATGATCTAGCCATTGAAAATCCCGGTGAACAGCAGAAAGGTAATATTTGCAAGGCGAGTATTGCGCGTTTTGAGCCAAGCCTAGAAGCAGTGTTCTTAAATTATGGTTCCGAGCGGCATGGCTTTTTACCTATGCGTGAAATTGCCAAGGAAACTTTAGAAAGTTTAGGGATCCAAGAGCTTAACCGGAACAATGCCCGGGAAGTTTTGAAGGAAGGTCGTGAGATCGTTATCCAGATTGATAAAGAGGAACGAGGCAATAAAGGCGCCGCTCTCACCACTTTTATCACGCTTGCAGGCTGTTATTTAGTCTTAATGCCTAATAGCCCCAAGGCGGGTGGTATTTCACGTCGCATTGAAGGTGAAGAACGTTTAGAGCTTAAAGAGGCCCTCAATAGCCTGGTTGTCCCTGAAGGCATGGGTCTTATTGTACGAACTGCCGGCTTGGGCCGCAGTCCAGAAGAATTAAGTTGGGATCTAGATGTCTTACTAAACCAATGGGCTGCCATTAAACAAGCGGCCGAATCGCGATCGGCACCCTGCCTGATCTATCAAGAAAGTAATGTTGTGATTCGTGCCATACGCGATTACTTGCGTCCTGATATTGAAGAAGTCCTCATTGATGATCCGGCTATTTATGAAGAGGCTTATGCCCATATTAAAACACTGAGACCCGATTTTTTAAATCGCATTAAGCTTTACCAAGATCCGATTCCCCTGTTTAATCGCTATCAGATTGAAAACCAGATTGAATCGGCTTTCCGTCGTACCGTACAACTGCCTTCGGGTGGCTCGGTGGTGATTGATCATACAGAAGCCTTAGTCTCTATCGATATTAACTCGGCTAGAGCGACACGGGGTGTGGATATTGAAGAAACCGCCCTGAATACCAATTTAGAAGCGGCCAATGAAATTGCCAGACAAATGCGACTACGCGATTTGGGTGGCCTGATTGTCATTGACTTTATTGATATGTTATCAACACGCAACCAGAAAATGGTTGAGACCCGTCTGCGAGAAGCCGTGGTACCCGATAGAGCCCGTACCCAAATAGGACGTATTTCACGCTTTGGTTTATTAGAAATGTCCCGGCAGCGTTTAAGACCCGTTCTGGGTGAAACTACCCGTATGACCTGCCCTCGTTGTGAGGGTCAGGGTACTATTAGTAGCGTAAGCTCTTTAGCACTCATCGTCTTAAGGGTTCTTGAAGAAGAATGTATTAAAGATAATACGCGTGAAGTGCGTATAGAATTACCGGTAGAAGTTGCTACCTATCTTATCAATGAGAAACGATCCTCACTCACGAATATGGAACAACGCCATAAAGTAAAGCTTGTGGTTATACCCAACCCGCATTTCCAAACCCCACACTACACCGTGTCTCGGGTGCGTGCGGATGATCACAGTCCTAGAAATTTATCGGCACCCAGCTATACGCTTGTCAGTAGCCCTGAAAATCGTCCTGGCGAACATACAACAACGCGTCCTCGCAGTATCGCCTCTGAACCCGTCGTCAAAAACTTAATGTCAAACAACACTAATCCTTTGCAAACAAAACCCAAAGGGTTGGTCAAAAAACTGCTAACAGCTTTATTCGGTCCAGGGAAAGCACCTGGCGCTGTCGCTGTATCAATACCTAGCAACACAACTGCGAAAAATAATACGGTCGCGCCACCTAAACAAGGCCAAAGACCCCATCAAGGCAGTTCTCGGAATCATCCCAATAAACCCACGGGTAGTGCTGCGAGTGCTAGACCGAGCGCCCCTCGATCGCCTCATACGCCTAGGCCTAGAACCACGGAAAAAACAGCCCCTGTCGATTATAACAACACGGGTCCGACAGCCACGCCAAGACCCTTACCTTCGAATGGCTCCGCGGCTGCCGCAAACAGCAACACTGTCCAACAAGCCCTGCCGCTGGCTACGCCTATCGTTGCCTCCACCACGACAACAACCGATGCAGCGCTGCAACCTAAACGCATGGGTCCGCCACGACGTCTAAGACCCCATGGTTTGCGTCGTCGCCCAGCAGCGCCTAGTACCAGCACTGCAATAGCTATCATACCTACCACTGCAGTAGCCCTTATAACGCCAGCCGTACAGCCCGTGTCAACACAAACACAGGCTGTGCCTGAAATAAAAGAATAGCCCCCTCCCCCGCATCCGAGGGAGGGAGACGGAAATGCAATCCTGCTGGTTAGGGTGGGGTGATTACTACAATGCTTCCAATTCTTCCGTACGCATCTCGCGTGCTTCTGTTTCTAGCATAATCGGGATTTCATCGCGAATGGGATAGGCAAAACGATCAAAACGACAAATCAATTCTTGTTGTTCTTTGCGATAAATCAGTGCACCTTTACAAATAGGACACACGAGAATATCCAACAATTTTCTATCCATAAAATTCTCCTATCGCTGCATTTGTTGTCGCTTCGTCTGTATTAAAGTCCATAGTGCTTGATCAAAGCCTTCACTTAAAACGGCATGAATCGGTAATACCCAATGCTGATTTTGAACAAAGCTTGTACATTTTACAAAATCTTTTGCGGTGAAAATAACAGGTAATGAATCCTTAAACAGAATATCGCTCGCTTTATAGGCATGGTGATCGGGATAAACATGCGGAATAATAGCTAAGCCTTCTGCCTGCAACATACTAAAAAACCCCGTGGGATTGCCAAGCCCTGCCACCGCATGCACCTGCATGCCTTTAAACGTCTCTAGCGCTTGGCGCTGTGTGCGATCAGCAGCCTTATATAATAAATCAGGCTGGTAGTGCATGTTGTAGGATCGCGGGTCTTTGGTATCTTGTAGGACTTGTGGGGTGTTATAAACAATCAAATCCACTGCTTTTAAACGTGATAAGGGCTCACGCAAAGGTCCTGCAGGCAGACAATAGGTATTTGCCAGATCGGCAGGCATCACAACAATCTCGATTGAACGTGCAAGGGCATAATGTTGCAATCCATCATCCGACAACACCACATCTACCGTGTTATTTTCCAATAAAGAATGAAGGGCTGCCACCCTATCTTTGCCTACCACAACAGGACACTGTAAGTATTGATAGATCAGGTAGGGTTCATCCCCTACGAGCGCTGGATCGCTTTGTGTCTTCACCAGGGTGGGTCGTTGATGGCTTCCCTTATAACCCCGACTAATAATACCTACCCTAAGGCCACGCGTTTGAAGCATCTTTGCAATATAAATAACCAAGGGTGTTTTTCCACTACCACCCAAGCTAAGATTACCTACTACAATAACGGGTATCTTAAAACACGTTTGGGTTAAGACACCCCTCTGATACAGTCTGCGTCTTAGCGCAGCAATCCACCTAAAGAGCCAAGATAAGGGTATTAATAGCCAAAGCGTATACCCTTTTTTATGCCAAAGCTGCTGTAGACCTTTGGAAAAAAAGGTTTTCATCACCCTTTATCAAAATCAGAAAACTGTGCTCGCTTTAAGGCGGCATAACGACCATTATTGGCTAACAACACCGCGGGCGCACCAAATTCTACAATCTTACCATGCTCTAAAACCAAGACCTTATTAGCCCCTTCAATCGTGGATAAACGATGCGCAATCACAAAGGTGGTACGACCCTTAATAAGCACTTCTAAGGCTGCTTGAATATAACGTTCTGATTCGGTATCGAGTGCTGACGTTGCTTCATCCAAAATAAGAATAGGCGCATCCTTTAAAATAGCGCGTGCAATGGCAATGCGCTGTCTTTGTCCGCCGGATAAGCGTATACCATTTTCACCAATATCGGTTTCAAATCCTTTAGGCAAGCTTTCAATAAATTCGAGGGCATGTGCCAAGCGTGCAGCACGTACAATGGCTGCCCGATCCATACCACGCATATCTCCATAGGCAATATTATTGGCAACGCTATCATTAAATAAAGTAACCTGCTGCGTAACAAAAGCAAATTGACGGCGTAGATCCGCTAAATCGAGGGTGCGCGTATCTTGACCATCCACACAAATAACACCTTGTTGCCAATCATAAAAACGCGGCAATAAGGATACGAGTGTTGATTTCCCACTGCCTGAAGAACCCACTAAAGCAATCGTCTCACCCGGTTCTACGTCAAAAGAAATATCATCTAAAACACGGCTTTGTTCATGATTGGGATAATGAAAATGAATATGCTCAAAATGAACACGACCCAACGCCCGAGCCATGGAAGCCTTACCTTCATTTTTTTCGGGTATTTGATCCAGTAATGCAAAAATACTGCGAGCCCCTGCGATACCTCTTTGTAAGGTGCTGTTAACCACTGCAACTTGTTTAATCGGTCTTAACAAACCCAAAATAGCAGTTGCCATAGAAACAAAGGTTCCAGCGCTCATTTCGGTGCCTAAGATACTGCCGGACTTTAAGGTTGCCAAATATAAAAAGATGGCTAAAGCACAGACCCCAATAAACTGCATCCCTGCAACACTCGAGGCTGCTGTTGCTGTCATTTTAAGTTCTTGGCTCCAATTATCGGTGGTAGCTTGTTCGAAACGCTGGTTTTCATAAGCCGTACCGCCAAAAGTACGAATCACTTTATAGCCACCAATCACTTCGCTCGCAACATGCGTGACGCGGCCCATGGTTTTTTGGATCTCTCCACTATGGCTGCGCATACGTTGACTGATCTTGTTTAAATAAACCGCTAGAATAGGAATCGTGACCAGTAGTAGTAAGGTTACACGGGCATTCAGCTGAAACATCACCACCACTAATGAGACCGTGGTTAAAACACCGCGTATGGCACTGGTAATGGATTCACTAATGGCTTCAGAAACCTGATCGGTATCATAATTAATCTTGGATAATAGTTCGCCGCTCGTGGTTTCATCGTAAAAAGAAGCAGGCAGTCCCATTAAATGGTTTAGCATTTTACGTCTAAAATCCCGCACCACACTACGCCCTACCCAGGACATAAAATAGCTAGCCATAAAATAGGCAAGGCCACGTATTAAAAAGAAGCTAACAATAACCCAGGGGATCCAATGAATGAAAATCTCATCTCGCTCTATAAAACCTCGTTCAATCAAGGGCTTGAAATAATAAGTTATACAACCGTCTGATATGGCAATCAGACTGTTTCCGAGGATCCCTAAGGCAAAGGCCCACCAATAGGGCAAAGCGCTCTGTAATAAACGGCGATAAACCTGTGCAGATGTATGGTACATAGTTGTCACTTGCCCCCCCCTCATCGGTGATGGGGGGTATAATAGCATGGTCGCAAGGCAGATATTGCCGATTTGAATCGCGAAGCTATCCCTAGAGGTAGCCGTTTATGGTATTGCAATGTTAGCATTTATGTAGTATACATACCAAACATTGCGAGACGTGGTCGTAATTTACATAAAAATAAATGTGCCCAACGTATTTTGAATAATAAAAATATTCTAATAGATTGCTCGCTTATTGCCCTATAAACCTTGGTTTAGACGGCGTTTTCATTAGGAGCAAGCTCATTATGACTTTCCAAGCACTCGGATTAATCCCAGAAATACTCAGCGCAATCACCGAACAGGGTTATACCAAACCTACCAGCATTCAACAACAGGCCATTCCGCTCATTCTAAAAGGCAGTGATGTCATAGCGCTAGCACCAACGGGCACTGGCAAAACAGTCGCATTTACTGTGCCAATCCTGCAAATACTAAGCGCCTATGCACCCACGGCGCCAGCACGCCGTATAATACGTGCTTTAATATTAACACCTACACGTGAACTGGCAGCGCAAGTGGGCGAAAGCGTGAGAATGTATGGCAAACATTTAAGACTGCGCTCAGAAAGCGTATTTGGTGGCGTGAGCATCAATCCACAAATTGCGAATCTACGACGTGGTACGGATATCGTTATCGCAACGCCAGGGCGTCTACTTGATTTGGTCATGCAAAGAGCCATCGATTTATCCAAAGTTGAAATATTAGTGCTCGATGAAGCCGATCGTATGTTAGATATGGGCTTTATTCACGATATTAAAAAAATTATTAGGCTATTGCCCTTCAAAAAACAAAGCATGTTATTTTCCGCAACCTTTTCAACAGACATTCAAGCGATTGCGGATAGTCTATTACTGAATCCAAAAACCATTGAAGTTGAAAAACGTAATGTTGCAACAACTTTGGTGGAGCAAATTATTTATCCAGTCGATAAAAAACGTAAACGCGAGCTGTTATCATTTATGATAGGTTCTAAGAACTGGCAACAAGTTTTGGTCTTTACGCGCACTAAACACTGTGCCAATAAACTGTGTGATCAGCTCATGGAAGATGGCTTAACAGCCGAGACCTTTCATGGTAACAAAAGCCAGGGTGCCCGTACGCGCGCACTCGCTAACTTTAAATCGGGCAAGGTGAGAATACTCGTTGCGACTGATATTGCAGCACGTGGTATCGATATCGATCAATTACCCTATGTGGTTAATTTTGATTTACCCAATGTGGCAGAAAATTATGTACACCGCATTGGTCGTACGGGACGCGCGGGTAATACCGGCATGGCAGTATCATTGGTGTGTATCGATGATCACCCCTTTCTTAGAGACATTGAAAGAGTGATTAAAAAATCCATTCCATGGGAAGTGGTTGCCGGTTATGAACCCGATCGCAGTCTTAAAGCTGAGCCCAAAGCTAAAATGCAGCAGAGCCGCACACCGAACTATGCGCCCAATAACAGAACAAATGATCGCTCCACGCATAGAAAAGGTAATGGCTCACCTCATAAAAATGCCGTGTGGGGTAGAAGATAACCGTTATTTTGAACAACCTGCGCCATTCGGCGCAGGCCAGACCTTTCATTAAATAAGCATTCGCACATACTGCGAGGTGCTACACACTTCACGAAGACTTGCTACGAACCTTTTCATTAAGGTATGATGTTTTTTAACTAACAATAATAATTTGGAGATAAGAACATGCACATTAGAAACCCAAGATCTAACGAACAGCCACACGTTCATATGATAGCCAGTGATTTAGAACAAGTTACAGCTGCGCTCGCCAGAGGCACTGCTCTAAACCTACAGAATGCAAATGGGGTAACCGCCTTGCACTTGGCCGCATCCAAAGGGCATCTCCCTGTGGTTAAATACTTGCTAAAAGCAGGCGCGAATATTAATTCAAAGGACGTGCATGGTAATAGCGCTTTGCACTTCTTGCTCGCATCCAAAAGGCATCTCCCTGTGGTTGAATACTTGCTAGAAGCAGGCGCTGATCTAAACCTACAGAATGCGAATGGATTCACAGCCTTGCACTTGGCCGCAATGGTGGGGGATCTGGTGCAGGTTCAACGCTTGCTCGCTAAAGGTGCTCGTCTAAACCTACAGAATCCAAATGGATTAACCGCCTTACACTTGGCCACACATGCAGGGCATCTCACTGTGGTTGAACACTTGCTAGAAGCAGGCGCTGATCCAAACCTACAGAATGAGAATGGATTAACCGCCTTGGACATTGCTGCATCCAAAGGGAATCTCCCTGTGGTTGAATACTTGCTAGAAGCAGGCGCTGTTCCAAAACTGGAGCATCTTTCTGCCTTAGTACATGAGCGCGTGAGAGCGACCCCTCTTGAAGGGCTTGGGAACCTATACGGTGAGGCTATGAACCAAAATAAACTCTAAAAAGAGGTGGCCCTCTCTTGGGTAAACAAACAGGCAAAGCCTGCGCCATTCGGCGCAGGCTCAACCT
>CAZFXA010000042.1:0-10415 GCA_964522825.1 uncultured Legionella sp. | reverse complement strand
CGCCGATCCAGAGCTTCCTTCACGGCTAGAACCCCACCCTGTTGCATCAAATCATTAAAATCGCATTTGTCAGTCCCATTAGGCATCGCTATAAAAACCTTTTTGCCCTGGGACAGATGATGCTCAACCGCTTTGATGATGGATTTAAAGGTTTGGGAACCTACCTCATCCTTATCGGCACAGAGTACCACTGTATGAATCTCTGGACCTACGGGAATGGTTCTAAGCCTATCGACCGAGGTACTCGCCATCACCTTCTGATGGGGTATAGCTTGGGCGATAGATAAAGCAGTCTCTATCCCTTCAGCCACCCATAACGTACCTTGACCCTGCTGTACGATCACTCCACTATGCTCGGTGATCCCTAGATTCGCCTTAGTGGTGGCTTTGTGCCATTGCCCCTGGTCGTCTTTGCAGCGGGCATCCAACTTGCTACCATCGGCATTTAAAAAAATGCGTACCATACCCGTGATACGATGATCTTTATCTCTCAGAGGTGCCATCAAAGCAGGCGTTAATTGCTTGGTATCCAAATGTTTGAGTGCAGGACTATACCTAAAGTCCTCGGGTAAGGCACCTTGGATACTGCGATGCTCTCTCAAATATTTTTCAGCCAGCGTGCCTGCCACAGGGATGCCACTTTTATAAACGGTTTGTGCCCATTGAATGCGTTCTTGTTTGGCAGCTTGTTCTGAAGCTACATTTCTTTGCGCTATTGGGGAACGCGTAGGAGACGATAGGGTGTGTTGGTTCATTTCAGGGGATAGACCACACATCGCTGCCATGGCCTTCAGCGACTCTTTCCAGGTCACACCATGGACAACCTCATACAGTGATACCAGCCCATAACCTTTATCTCCCGTGGACCAACGTGCCCAAGCCCCTGCTTTATCACCCTTTAATTTCAGACTCAGCGTGCCAGGCCAGCGTGCATCCGTGCTGTTCACCTTTTTGGGCTTACCCAATAATTGCGTCGCATAACCTAGCAAATCACCCTTAAGACGATACTCCAAGGCATCTACATCGATTCTTGCAAAGGTCTTAGGGCCTTGCCTCAACGATGGATGGTTTGCCGGCCTTGAAGGTGACTCTTGTGAACGAGTGGGTGCTGTTAATCCAAGTAATGGCTTAGATTTTTGTGCGCTGCGCTCAGCCTTACCCTGTATAGTAGCAAGTAAGCGTTGGACCCCTTTATCGCGTTCTGCACTTGTGGGATCAAAATGGCTGAGCGCTGATGTTTGATGTTTTTCTTTGCCTTGCAAAATCCTTTGAAAATCATCCATACAAGCGACAATGACACAAAAGCCATTCCCCCTAGAAATAGCCACTAAAAACTGTTGTTGAGACATAGCCAGTGGAAATTCTCTAGGCTTACGATCATCAGGCGGAGGATAATACTCCCAGGTCCTATCCAAGTTCTGGGTCATCACATAGTTTTTTCCTGTCGTATCCATCACATGCACTGCCGAACGTTCGAGTGCCGTGATGCGTACGAGTTTAGTATCGACTAGTTCTAAATCGGGATGGCCTTGGTCTTCTCGGGGTAGTGCAACACGATCGCCCACCTCTAAATCTTTTCGTGCTTTAGTCCAGGGCTTAAAACTCACCCCATAGGCCAAAACAAAGGGTATATTTCGACTTTGGATCATATTAGGAGTGAAAGCATAGCCATAATCCAAATGTTGATGGGCACTTTGATGGGCATCTAGGGTTACCAACTGACCATTAAAAAGCCGCACCTCAAAGGTGTTAGCCTCCACTCGAATGACCGTAGCGTTATCCCCATTAAAAATGCCCAGGGCCTCACAGTTGCGTCTAAAAATAATCGTGTCATCTTTGATGAGTTCCCGAGTGCTTTGCTCATACACCTCTACATCCGAAGTCTTTTCCATATTCTTAGGCGACCAATAACATTCTTGACCCGTTTCAAGCTTGAGCTTTAGCCGATGGTAGGTCCCATCTACCGCAAGAATGGTGGCGTAAGCTCCGGCTTTAACGCTCATACGTCTCTGGTCAATATTAAAGCGCAATACTTCCTGAACTAGGTAACCATGAATCGATTGCTTGGTAACTTCTCTTTGATCAATCGGTAATAAAACACGCATCGATAGGGCATTGCCTTGCAATTCCCCCTGTTCCTTTAGCCGTTCTCGCACCCCTGCATTCACGATGTCTCTATCTGCATTCAGCGGGGTCACCAGACCAAAATCGGGGCGCTCAGAAGGATTCAGTGCACTATAAACCTTCATCATTTTTTGAAGGGCCTCTTCTTTGTTAGGGATTTCTTCGATACTGTCTTTCAAGGTACGAAAAGCACCTCTAATATCCCCATGATACGTCTGCTTCATGGCCTCAAGAGCAAGGGGGCTACTCAAGCGCACATTTTCATTCATCAGCGCTTTATTCACCCCATAGGCTATAGCATCGTACAAAGAGGTTCCTGAACCAATCGAGCCTATTTGCTTAAAATCCCCAAAGAGCGCCAAATGAATTTCCAAAGCCATCACAATCTTTTGCAGGCGAACCAACTGGTGTGATGAAATCATCGAGCTCTCATCTACAATAACCAGGGCATGCTTAAACTCTTTCTTAGCTTGATCCCGATCCCTACTTAAAGCACCTTCTAGTCGCGTCAGAAACTGAGCTGCGGTCATCGCTTCAATGCCTGCATACTGTTGCTTGGCTTGATTCTTAGCCCTTCCGGTATTGGCGATAATTAAAGGTTGAGTGTCGATGCTTTCACAGAGTTGATGGATTTCTTTAAGAGCGGTGGTTTTACCCGAACCTGCAATGCCTTGGATCACCACCATGCGATCGGGGGTACTCATCACCAAATGAATGGCTGCTTTTTGTCCCTCAGTGAACGTATTGTTCTCTTGCAAACTTTGAAGCAGAGGAGCATCTTTTTGCATTAAAGGACTTAATTGGTTTTTGCCCTCAAGCATAGTCTGTACACAAAACTTTTCTAAAAATAAAGTATGTCTGCATACCACTTGTTGATTGACTTCATAGTCTGGGACTTTCACCAACCAGCCTTTTTCAAAGGCTATTTCAAACGCAACTAACAGGTTCTTGTAACTCAAACGAGCTCCCCCTAAAAGGGCCACTTGTTCTTGAAGTGCATGCATCGATAAAACAGCCTGGCGCTCAGCCTGGTACAAACAAACACGCTCTAGGGTATCGCAGGCCACTCTTAATTCAGGACTATAGGCGGGCTCTGGTTTTGGATTGGCAAGGTTATGGGGAAAAAATTCTGGATTGAGGCCTCTGGCCTTAAGGTATGCACCCTGTAGCTTTGAGAACACCGATTGGGTAATGGTGGTGGGTGCATCCGCCAAAGCGTCGAAACGGGTATAGGGTTGCTCTACGGGGGTACTTTCTAAAGGCGACACCCCACCCTTCTCGATAGTCTGTTCTAGTTTAGCCCTATCATCCGTAATCCAGTGAATCGTCTTAGCTCCCTTCTCAGCGCTCTTGAAAAGTTCTGAGAACGCTTCAAGAGATCGTGATTCCATGACATGAGTCTGTACCACAATCACCGTATCAATTTTTTGCAGGCTTAGCTGCTTGAGATTCAGAGCGTAACCATAATCCCAGTGTTGACCCTGCCGGTTGCTGGTATCATGCAAAACCGTTTTGCCATTGGGTAATAAGACTTGAAGCGTATTGCCTTGAACAGCTACCACTAAAGCGCGTTGGTTTTTAAGCCTATCGCCCTCGCGATCCTGCTCATCTCTAAAAGTGCGTGTCCATACGATCGTTTCCCCTGCCCCTACTTCCCGTTCGACTGGCCTAAACACTTCCACGGAACGCACCCCATTGGCAGACACAGGGGCTTTGGCAGGATCCCATTGGATGAGCACTTGGTCTTTGTTTTCAAGACTGAGCAAACCTGTTTTTAGATCGATTTCTTTAATAGTCCAATAGCTGTCTTTGGCAATGTCCACACCTGTTTCTGCACGACTAAAACGCAGTACATCGCCTAATTGATACAGATGAGCATGCCCTTTTTGTTCATGACTAAAGGCCATGCGTTGCAGACTCTGTAGGCTATAGCTCTCCCCGCTTAAAAAGCCTTGTTCCTTTAACAACCCTCGAGCATCGCTATTCAACCGCTGACGCAGGCTTTCATGGGTCGTTAGCAAAAGGGTCCTTGCAGGCTCATGCCCCTTATACAAAGCCAAAGCCTGATCTATCCTTTGGGCATAAGAGGGAGCCGTGTATAGCTGCTGCTTGGCTTCCAAAGAGGCTAAGCCTTCTAGAAGACGCTTGGTCTGTGTGAGTTCTTCCTTGTAATGGGCAGGCGCTTGAACATCAAGCGTTTTGATCCCCTGGCTTTCTACGGACTGTAAGGCTGGACTCAAGGTCTTACCCGTCTGCATAAACATAAGACGTGCCCCAAAGTGGGTGGACCACTGTTGCAGCTCCGCCATTGCCTTAAAAGAGACTGGACCTTCAACAATCCAAATTTCCCGTGCATTATAAGTTTTAAGCCTTTTATCCCAGGCACTTAACCAGGCAGGCAAGGCAATCACAGACTTTTTTTCAGCGGCTGCACGGTGAACACAAGCACCTAAAAAGCCTTCGAGAGTGCTCACCTGTTCGGTCCCCAGTTTCTCCTTCAGACTGTCTGCACGCAGGGTATTCTGAACCAAAAAGCGAGGATAGAAACCATAGTTTTGGGCGCATTGATTAAAATTTTTAAAGACAGCCTCTAAGAACGATCCCACCGACGATCGAACCATGATTTGTTGATCGGTATTTTGCAAAAGACTTTTCAAAGCGTCCCGTTCAGGACCTGCCTTAGCATGGGCCTTCGCTAGCAGAGAGGCTATCCAGCTTGGGAGCATGGCTTGTACAATCCCCTTGCTTTGCTGCATCCTTTGGGCATTCTCTCTTTCTAACCCGATCGTCTCTGGGGTGCTCAGCCTTTTTCCATCGACATAGACCAAGGTCTTATTCTGATGCTGTTCTTCGATGGCTTTTAGAAAATCGCCTTCTGAAGCGGGTAAGACCGACATCAGTTTGGAGGCTTGAATAAGTTGTTCAAAGGAAAAGGTGGCTTGACGCTCGGATAAATGGGCGATAGCGTTTGCGACTGAGGCCTGAGCGATGATATAGGGATCAGCTAAAGTAATAGGACCTCTTTCTCTCGCTTCGCGCACAATAGTTTCTAAAGCTGGGATGGAACTATGGGCTTGAACGAGTCCTTCTAACCATTGCGTATGGTGTTCTTCAAGCTTAAGGCTTTGCTTTTGGGTACGCGTCTGAAAATTGGCTGTTTGTGCAGCCTTGCCACCCGAAAGACCATGTGCATCCATCCATTCTTTAATCTCTTCGCTACGTTTGGAAAAAACTTCGATGAGTTTTTCTGAAATAGCCTCTATTTCAAAAAGCCCATTGGCTTCAAATCTTAAGACATGCCCTAATTGCATCAGTTTTTGGGCAAGAAGACTCCGATAGATAAAACCACAAAGCATTTTATCGTCATATACAAAATCTCCAAAAATCGTCTGCCAGGCTTGATCCATCATTTGTGTGACGTTCATCAAAAGAGCATGGGTATGCAGTTGAGGATCGCCGGCTCTAGAGTCTATTTCCTGAAAAAGCGCAAAAAGAAAATTGCCGGTTTTTTCCAGATGCAGCCCCCCTGTTTTTTTGCGAGAAGCCGCATATTTTTCTTCTAGGATGCTCAATGTTTCTTTGACCGCATCCTTATGGGCATTTAAGACGGCTTCATTGCCCAAAACCAGCGCTAAAATCGAAATCGATTTGGGGGCAGAAAAAGTTAAATCATAACCAGGGCGATGATGCAGTCCCTTCTGGGTTTGGCTCATCACCACCCCATTGGGCAAACGTCCATACAAAAGTTCATCAAAAATTTTAGGATTAACAGAGCCCTCTAAACCTAGAATCTCAGCGCCTTTTCCAAACCAAGAGGAGCAGGCTTCACCCTTTTGGAGGTAATAATTTTGGGGTTTATAGTAATCCATCGCATCGGAGGCTGATTTAAGCGTATAGACACTGAGCATTTAAGCGCTACCCTCCTTGGAAGGCTCGACCGTCCTCTCTTTAGGCTTCAGTTGTTGAATTTTAGCAGGGGGCTTTGCGGGTTCCGTATTAGAAGCAGGCTCAGCATTAGAGGGTATGGTTTGCACAGAGGGCTTTTCAGAAATAACTTCTTGTTCTTGCACAGCAGGCGTATTCAATGTCTTGACCACAGTCTGGGTATTCTCAGGCGCGGACTCTACAGGACAGGGCGTACTTTTTAATCGAGGGATAAAAGCTTTTTGGCTGGGCTTCCTTTTTTTAAGCTTAAAGCGTAGATGGCTGATGGGCCAGGTACCGGGTAACCTTAGAAAAGCCTCTAAATCTTCAAGGGCCAAGAATTCGGACTCGCGCACGACTGGCTCTCGTCTGCGTTCCTGATGAATGGAGACCCCATCACGCATCTCATGGGCCCCATAAGAAAAGCCTTCTTTTTTCTCAATCAGCTCTAGGTTCCCCATGACCCGAGCCATCCAAGCCGCAGAATCGGGCTCTTGGGTTCTATAAAAGATTTTGGTGTTAAAAAGCGCCGTTAAGCTCTCGGCATCGTTGTGACCATAAATGGCATGGAGCTGATGCACATCTTGAATAGCACTCACAAAACAAGCCCCATATTTGCGTCCGCGTGACAACACATTCATAAAGCTGGGTAAGCGATGCAAACTGGGCAGCTCATCCATAAAAAACCATAGATGTCGGCTCTGGGAGGGTGTAAGGCTAAGAATGGATTTAGCCGCTATATCCAACCAGACCGAGATCAAGGGTTTAAGCGCATCCATTTTCTGTGCATTGGAGGCTATAAACAGCCAACCGTCCCCCTCATCCGCTTCGATCCAACGCCGAATCGAAAAAAAAGGACCCTTGCTATCATCCCTTAAATACAAAAGCGATTTACAATGGGTTGAAAGCGTAGACTTAATACCCAGAGCCGTTTTTTCATTCTTCTGAGAGACTAAGGATTCGGCAGGCGTCCCAAGCAGTAAAGCCGATAAACTCCCAAGCTCTTCACAAAACATCGGATCTAAAAGGTTGTGTGTTTGGGTAAAGCCTGCTTCTTGAAGCTTGAGTGCTGCACAGGAAAAAATGGTATGAGCAGAGTGGATCCAAAACGGATCGGTGCCTGCCAAATGCAAGGGCATTAGCGAGTGTGCGGCCGTGTCAAAATCTGCTGCATCCTCGCACTCCTGCCAGATGTTCCAAACAGGCGAGCGTTCATCTAAAGGGTTTAAGATAACGTCCTTATCCGGCCTATAGTACAGAGGTATAAAGGCCCCATCGATATCATAAACAATAGCCCGCTGCCCTTTGGCCCGTACCTGATCCATGAGCTCTTGCATACAAATCGACTTACCCGTACCCGTAGTACCGCTAAGCAAAATATGCTGCACTTCGGTGTCTCTAACCAAAGGCACTCCAGCAATTTTAAAGTCCGAGGCCAGCTCTTTGTCTTTAAGCATTTTACGAAGGGTTTTAGGCTCAACCCACACATGTCCTGTGATGGGTTCATTCTTAGCCTGAAGTTTGCCTTTGATTTTGAAATAGCCCAGCAATAAAGCTAAAGCACCAAGCGAAGCCATCAGTGATTCTTCAAGGGCACTCCAAAATCCTTGTTGGCAGCCTTGTAAATGAAGTTTTAGCTTAGGACTGTCTAAAAATGCTTTGGCAGGCAGTAGCACAACCGATCCATTGGGATTAGGGATCTGTACCATGCTCTGTGTATCCATCATACTTTTAAGCTCGGCACCCATAGAATGCATCAGCATACTTCGATCATAGGCGGTCGTCTTTTTTGAATAGAACCAGCAAAAAGCGCCAAGAAAGACCAGGACTGTGATTAGCATCCCATAGCGCAAGACCTGGAATAACATATGCAGTGAATGTAGGGTGATTTGCCCCCCGCGGGTTAAATCTCTAAAGGAGAAGAATTCTTTCATAGGCACCCCCCCTCTGATTGATGCAAAAGGGGCACGAAAACAGATAGACTGGCAGGGGTCTTTAAACTACAATGATGACTAAATTTAGAGCTTGGAGCCTTAAGATGCCTAAAAGGGACTGGTTTGTTATACTTTTTCTGATTTTTTCGATCCCAACACTTTTTATCATCGGAAGTGTTTTTGATCTTGAATTTCTTTGTATGGGGATATTTTTTGCCTCGTTTTTTGGCATCGTTGTGCATCGCATCATAGAGGAACGTAAGATGCCGAACCAGGAAGAATCTGATGACAGGACTATTTTCCATAAAAAAATGTACGGCTCTAACCCTTTGGATCCTTTTAATTATGTTAAAACAGACCATCGCGATCCCTTTGAATAATAAAAATCTTTAAAATTTTTCATGGAAAATTTACTCATCTTTTTGACCTTCCGAAGACATGTTTTTAAACTTCTTTTTTAAGAAGACTTTTGTTTTATGAAATGGAGAAGTGTGACCATCATCAAATTCTATTTTCCCCTGAATTTTTTTGGTACGCTCTTGCATCTTGGCTTTATCCTGATCAAAGATGGTCTGCTGATCTTGTATACGTTGCTCTGCATTTTTAAGGGCCTCATCGGTTCTTGCTGGCAAATCGGATACAATCGGCGTTTTTAAACCCCTATCTATGGCTTCTTCCTGAATCGCATCGGAGTTCTTTTGATAAAAATCTTCCGCTGCCTGAGAGTCTGCTATCTTAGTCTTATCACGCTGATGCTGCGCTGCAAGTTCCTCTGGGCTTTTATAAACCGATTGACCTTCAAAGTGTTTTTCCAAAGCAGGCTTATGTTGGCTAATAAAATCTGCACTCACCGCTCGTAGACCTTCAGGCTTTGAGAGCTTTTCTAAAGCGCCTTCCAACCCTAATTTTTCTTTTTGTGCCTCAAAAATCTCTGGGCTGACATTTTGAGAGGACTCTGCACCCTGGGTTTGAGAGAACTGTGCGGCTTCACGATAGGCTGCCTCTTGAGCAAAGGAAGCTTGGGCTAGGTCTAACTTTGAAAATGCTTCGTTAAAACTGGCATTAATGCCTTCATCAGAGGTTTTTCCTTCAGAATTGCTGATACTATAACGTTGTTCTCTGGCCTCAAGTTCAGCCTTCTTTACAGTATTTTGCAAATCATATTTTTCAGAAATAGCTTGGGTGGCTTTTTGCGTTTTTGAGTCACGCCAGCTGTGATCGTTGTTATAACGCAAACTACCATCTGCCGACACGCTAATACCGCTTGTCTCTTTTCCGAATCCATACTTCCCTTGTACAGCAACGCCAACACCTGCGATGATTTGATTGGTGACCGATTTATCATATCCGGTGGCTGTAGCAAGTTCTCTTGATGCTGCCGAAAGTTTTGCAAGAGCGCTATCTTTATGAACCGATTCTCCATGGGTAAAGGTGTTATTTAAGTCTTTGCCCTTTCTATGCTGCTCACCCAGAGCCTGGTATTTATTTAAAGCGGAGGTTAAATTTTTCTGAGCAGAACTCATATGTTGCACACCCGCTCTATGGCTTTGCTCCGCCATTTTGCTAATGCCTGCATTAATCCCACGACTCTCACTGAAGGTAACGCCCAGATCGTCCAAGGTGGGCCTGCGATCCATGACGGTCTTGTTATTGGGCATTTTATGCACCAGAGCACCATCTAATTGCTGAGCCGTTGATTTACCTGTGGCCACCGAGCTATTGGTATCGTATTTAAAGGCCGATACATTGCTACGGTTATGATTATCAAAACTGGTATTGCCTAAGTTGTAATTGCCTGTGGTGGCTTCTTCAGCCGCATGGCTGGCCGAGGACTGGGTAATGCTACCAAAGTGGGTGGCGAGTTGGCTTAATGCACCTGCCCCATAGTGGATGATGCCATAGGATAAAAAGGGTACCGACATCATGGCATAACCTGCCACTGCCGAAACCCACTCATTGGCTTCTCCGAGCTGTGGGATCATGGACAACGTTAAGGCTTGTTGCTTACCTACAATGGCCAGACTTTTAGAACGACCATAAACATTAACCAGCATATTGAGGATGGAGTACATCGGGGCCCAGCTTTGGATCCAAAAAAGCGCAATCAAGTATTTTGTGAGTATTTGAACCCCGCCTGGAAAAATAGCAATCGCCACCACCATCGGAAAAATTCCATAGAACAGAACCTCCACCACGATTTTCAGAGTGGATAGGGCAAGCGATGCCATACTGCCTTGTAAGGCATAAGCTGTTTTCTGTTGGGACTGGGCGCGTGCGACCGCATAAGCCGTCACAGCTGCCGAAGAATCATGTACCTGGTTTAACTCTAAGAGCCCATCTTTAATGGCATTACGCATCATGTTTTGTCGTAGCATCAAAGAGGCATCGACAGAAAGACCCGTTAAATACTGATAAGAAATATCCAGATGAGAG
>CAZFXA010000041.1:0-10609 GCA_964522825.1 uncultured Legionella sp. | reverse complement strand
ATTCCCATTGGAAACAAGGCATCGCTTCAGACTCATACCCCATTGGAAGAGGCTACGGCTTGAGTTTCCCGACTTGGAAAGCTATAATAATAAACAAAAAAATAAAACCAGAGGTTGGAATGTTTACTATTCATGATTATGAAAAATTATTAGCATTGCATGATCCCACTAATAGAGGGAGCGGAATGACTGTAACAATGGTTTCTGAAAACGGAAATGAATATTTAATAACCTTTGAAACAGCTGGAGTGCCCATTCCACCTAATGGGTCGCTTCGTATCATAGAGGGTACTGAAAATAAAGATGGTTGTCGTATGGAATTGCTTAATCAAGAAGGGATTCCGCAAGTTTATTTTTCTTTAAAAAGAGAAAAAAATAAATCTGATGAGCTGCCAAAGATTGAAGTTTCTCCAGCAATTTCGGCTGAAAATAACCCTATCTCCCTGATAAATAATGACGTTGTTGAAAATGCTTTGCGAAAAGAGAATTTGCAACCTGTTGATTTAAAAGAAGAAAAAGCCTCGGTGGAAATTGCTGAAGTTTCTCAGGAAAAAACTGGAAATAAAAAGACACTATTTTTTGGAAAAAAACCTTTAAGGCTAGGAAGTATTCAAGACATTCGGGAACGGTTTGGAAGCTATCCCCCATTGATAGGACGAATGGTTTTTAGAGAAGGTGATTTTGTATTATCGTCAGTTATGGCAGGAGGTTCAGAAAGCGGACATCCTGGTAACGAAGACAATTTAAAAAAACTACATGTTACCTCCGTAAGCGATGGAATATTGTATGATGTAGAGGGTAATATATTATCGAATAGTAATAGTATATATGTGGTTGACAGAAAAGGGAGACTATATATATCAGATAGTTCTGGTCCGACGGGGGCAATACATCATAGCTATTTTTTAAAAAAAGAGGGCTATGGTAAACCGATTGCTTCAGGGGGCCATATAGTGGTAGAGAATGGTAAAATAAAAGGAATTTCAAACAGCAGTGGTCATTATAAACCTAATCAGGATCAGCTCGTGTTAGTTGTTAAATATTTAGATAGCATGGGAGTGTTGGCTCAAGATGTTGGGATATTTGACCACAGTTCTATCTTTGTAAGTTTGAAAGAAATTCGCAATCTTGATACTGAAGCAATTTTAAAAAAATATCTTACCCTAGACTCTCTGCATGAGATGAGACGATCAGAAAATAAACCATAAAATAAAGGTGTCGATATAATTAGCTTTTATAGCTGCTGGTGAGTTTCTAAAAAGTTTTTCTAAGAGAGATTTTTATTAAGACCTGCGTAATAAAAACCATCTCTGCCACCCTGTCCGGGCAGTACCTGATGTCCAATGTTTTGTGCTAGTCCTACGGGAAGATTCAAACACATAGCAATAGCTTCTGGATTTTGTGCAACAAAAGCTTGGATCAGTTCCACATTTTCTTCGGGTAAAATAGAACAGGTGGTATAGAGCAAGATCCCGCCTGGTTTTAAGAGGGGCCATAGGGCTGCTAACAATTGCTTTTGTACAGGCACCATGGCCAGGCAATTGTCTGCAGTTCTAAGGTACTTAATATCTGGATGTCGTCGAATCACCCCCGTAGCGGAACAAGGTGCATCCAGCAGGATCCGATCGAATAATATCCCATCCCACCAAAGATTCGGTTTCGAAGCATCCGCCTCTAAAAGGGTGGCTTTTAAACGCAGACGTTCCATATTGTGTCGCATTCTTTGAAGGCGTTTATTAGAATTATCCAGTGCAAGCATCTTTAAAGTGGGTTCTGTTTCGAGGAGTAAAGCGGTTTTTCCACCCGGTGCTGCGCAGGCATCTAAAACGCGTAGGCCAGGTTTTAGATCGAGTAACCCGGCAATGGCTTGAGAGGCTGCATCTTGTACAGAAAAATAACCCGCTTCAAACCCCGGTAAAGTCTCTATGTTTTGAGGGGTTTTTAATTGAATGCCCGCAGTGGTATGGTCTATGGCGAAAGCCTCAATGTGCTGCTCTTCTAAGCGCGACAGGTAGTCTTCGCGGCTTATTTGTTGAATATTAATTCTTAAGACTAAAGGGGGAGCTTGATTGTTTGCTTCGAGAATACTTTGCCAATGAGCAGGCCATGCGTTTTGAATGGCTTGCATGAGCCATGAGGGATGTGCATACAAAGCGCTTGCCTCGGTCTCCATTAATCCTTGCAGCCGCGTGGCTTCGCGTTGATAGTTTCTGAGAATAGCATTCACCAGCTTAGAGGCCCAGGGTTTCTGAAGGGCTAGGCAAGCATCCACAGTTTCTGTAACAGCAGCATACGGGGCTGTTTGCAAAAACATCAATTGAAAAAGACCTACGTATAGTAAGCATTGTAGATCCTTATCTTTTGCTTTGAGGGGCTTTTCAAGAAGCTTGTGCAGTACAAAATCCAAACGCGGTAGCCAGCGCAGCACACCAAAAGCAAGGGCCAGTACAAAGCCTGCATCTATGTCTTTGTGGCAATTTTTTTTAAAAGCCGCCAGAACCTTGGTTAAAGGCTGTTGGTTCTCAAGCACTTCAACGATAAGTGTTGCTGCGATAGCGCGGGTGTTATTAAGCATTACCACTGTGTTCCAACGCCAAACAACGCAGCCTTGGATTTTAATATTTCCGAAACTTTCAGACGTTTTGCATTGGGCAGTTGTAGTTCCAAGAGTCTAAGCACCCCATCGCCTGTTTTGATATCGATACTGTCTTTGTTTTGCGCAACCACGGTGCCGGGTCTTGCCGTGCTGCTCATCGTTATAGGCATTGCATCCCAGATCCTGATGCACAGATCATCTTTGTGCATGGTCGCAATGGGCCAGGGATTAAAGGCCCGAATTTTGCGATCGAGTACAGCGGCCGATTCTGTCCAATCAATGGCTGCATCCGTTTTGCACAGTTTAGGGGCAAAGCAAACCTTACTCAGATCTTGTGGGGTATAAACCGCGGTTTTATGTTTCATTTGCGCTAGGCTTTTTAATAAGGCTTTTGCACCCAGCTGGGCTAATCGATCTTGCAAACTGGCAGTGGTATCGCTTGGATCAATCGTACAGGTTTCACGTAGAATCACATCGCCACTATCTAAGCCCTCATCCATGCGCATCATGGAGATCCCCGTCTCTGTGTCGCCGGCTAAAAGGGCAGCTTGTATAGGAGAGGCCCCTCGAAAGCGTGGCAATAGCGAAGCGTGTACATTCATACAGCCATGCGTGGGGATGTCTAAAACCGCTTTGGGTAATAACAGACCATACGCGGCGACCACCATGAGATCGGGCTTTAAGCTTCGCAGTCGCTCTTGCGCCTCTGGGTCTTTAAGACGGGTGGGTTGATAGACAGGGATCCCATGCGCCAAACTCAAGGTTTTTACCGGACTGTATTGGATGGCACGCCCTCGGCCGCTGGGTTTATCGGCTTGGGTATAAACCCCCACGACCGTGTATTTGGCGTGCAGCAGGGCTTCCAAGCATACGCTTGCAAAGTGTGGCGTACCTGCAAAGACAATCCTAAAATTCATTGATCAAAGCACCTGGTTTAATGGTCAGGTTGATGCAATGTTTGAAAGACATGCTTGGGATCATTCTTGATAATCTTTAATAATACTAAAGCAGGACCATCGGGTTTACGGTGTCCTTGTTCCCAATTTTGCAATGTCCTTAAGGAAATGCCTATCATGGTTGAAAACTGTGTCTGGGTTAAACCAGACTCTTGACGTATCGCCTTAATATTTAACTCTTCATAACGTAATGAACGTTTTGCTTTTAATTCTCCGCGCGATATCTTTCCAGCTTGCTGGACACTCGTTAAAAGCTGTTCAAATAATTTATTATCCATTGCTTAATTCCTCCGCCATCACTTTTTTCAAACGCTGCAACTGTTCAGGGCTAAGATTATCTTGTACATTTTTTGGATAAGCCACTAAGAAAATGATTTGATCTTGTCTGACCTTCCAATAATAAATAACTCTAACACCGCCTCGTTTACCACGACCTTCAACACCCCATCGTATCTTACGCAGTCCCTCAGAGCCGGGGATTAAATCTCCCATGTCTGGCCTTAATATTAAGGCTTTTTGTAATTCACTGTATTTTTCCTCAGACATTAAGTCCAAAATAAGTTTAGTGAATAGGGGAGTTTCTATAAATATCATTGCTTGATTGTACGTCAGGGACGTAGTTCTTGGCAAGCTGTTTAATACTATACTTTAAAGCATGGGTTTAATGGAGCATGGCGCTATGCGATTTTCATGGATCATAGGGACAGTGGGGATCTTCGTTCTAAGCCTCAGTCAGATAGTGCAGGCTACACCTCAATCTGCGAAGTCTCCCAAGGCGCCTAAGAGCGCACAGATCATCAAATTAAAGCCACAAATCCGTGCAGAAGCCTTAGACAATAGGGGCGTGACTATTCCGCTGAATCAAATAAAACCTTTTTTACAACGATCCTTGATTCTGGATAAGCAAAAACAGTTTGAACAAATGCCCTATGTTTTATCGGAAGCCGAAGGGCGTGTGCTATCCGGACCTGGATCCATACTCTATGTGCGCGGCGTGAAGGATAAGGAAGAGTCGCTTTATGATATCTATAGCAAAGTAGGTCGTACCTATAGACACCCTAAAACCAATGAGATCTTAGGCTTTGAAGC
This sequence comes from uncultured Legionella sp., assembly GCA_964522825.1. GTDB lineage: Bacteria > Pseudomonadota > Gammaproteobacteria > UBA6186 > Azoamicaceae > CADEGZ01. The sequence goes on along the minus strand of CAZFXA010000041.1, from coordinate 5,968 downwards.
CTTTGCCATTGGTACGGCAAACTTACAGGCACTGGGCGACCCCGCCACTTTTGAGATTCAAAAGGCAGAAGAAGTCGTGGAATCTGGGGCGCGGTTAGCGCCCAGTTTTGCGGCGGAATTACCCGTAGACCTTCAACTAAAACCTGCAGACACGCTGGCCGAAGGGTATGTTTTAGCGGCTAAAAATAGTATGACAGGTATGGGTGCAGGATCAGGTAATGTGGTGACCATTAGTATGGGACATCGAGAAGGGCTGATCGAAGGTCATACCCTCGCTATCTATAGGCCTGGAAAAGTATTGGCCGACCCCATGGGCAAAAAAGGATGGCGTGCAGAAAAGGTGTCTTTACCCGATAGACGCATCGGTCAACTGCTGGTTTTCCAAAGCTATGAAAAATTAAGTCTTGCGCTGATTTTAGATAGTACAGAGTCTATCGATCTCCTGGATAAGGTTAAACGCCCCTAATGAGCTAATCTACACACTTGTGAGTCAGTACTAAAATCCCTACACTTGCCCATCACGCTTAAACCAAAGGGTATGAGATGGACAATCAGAATGAAGCCTTACCTTATATACTTGCATTATTACGGATCCCAGGTGTTGGCCCTATATCGTTAGCCGAGGCATTAGAGGCCCACCCCGATCCCCGAACACTCTTTGATAGCGGGGGCTATTGCACCTGGTTTAAGAGCAAGGCCGATTGGTCTTTAGTGGATAAAGATCTGGCATGGGCCCAAAAACCAGATTGCAGTCTCTTAAGCCTTCAAGATCCGAGTTACCCTTCGCTGCTCTCAGAAATCCACAGTGCACCGCCCCTTTTATTTGTACAGGGAAATCGGCGATTGCTGAGTCAATTGCAAATAGCGATCGTGGGTAGTCGCAATCCTAGTCATGCGGGTCTTGAGAATGCTTTGCAGTTTGGCAAATATTTTTCAGGTGTTGGACTAACAGTCACCAGTGGATTGGCTCTGGGGATTGATGCCGCCGCACACAAGGGTGCCTTGTTAGGTATCGGTCAGACGATTGCTGTTTTAGGCAATGGCTTGGATCAGATTTATCCCAGTGCTCATAAAAATTTAGCCCAGCAGATTATTGATCAAGGGGGTGCCTTGATTTCGGAATTTCCAATCGGTACACCGCCTTTGCCCGGCCATTTTCCTAGACGCAATCGTATTATCAGTGGTTTAACAGTGGGTACTTTGGTGATAGAAGCTGCTTTAAACAGTGGTTCACTGATTACCGCCAAGTATGCTTTAGAGCAGGGTCGAGAGGTCTTTGCCGTGCCGGGTTCTATTCATAGCCCTTTGGTGAAAGGGTGCCATTCTTTAATTAGAGAAGGGGCAAAGCTGGTAGAAACCGCCGAACATGTGGTAGAAGAGCTTGGGTCCTTAAAAGGTTATGTGGCCTGTACGAGGAAAAGTGATAAAGCTAGTCGGAAAACTCTCGATTCCTTGGGGTCTGGCCAGGCGTCCCTTTTGCAGCAAGTGGGTTATGAGTGCACACCCATGGAGTCTATTTTGCAGCAAAGCGGATTGACGGCTAAGCTTGCTTCTAGCATGCTCTTGGAGTTGGAATTGCAAGGTTATGTGTGTTCGGTACCTGGGGGCTATGCTCGTTTATTAGCCTGATCAATCGTAAGCGTTAAGTGAGATATCATGGGAAAAAATTTACTCATTGTAGAATCCCCGGCGAAGGCCAAGACCTTAGCAAAATATCTGGGGCCTAGTTTTACGATCCTAGCCTCTTATGGCCATGTACGGGATCTATTGCCCAAGACCGGTGCGGTGGATACCGAACATGACTTTGCCATGAAATATGCGGTCATTGAAAAAAATGCCAAGCATGTCGCTGAGATCTGTACCCAATTAAAGAAGGCTGACACCCTGTATCTCGCAACCGATCCGGATCGCGAGGGCGAGGCTATTTCTTGGCATTTATGTGAGCTCTTACAAGAACGCGGGTTGCTCAAAGATAAAACGGTGCATCGCGTGGTGTTCTACGAAATTACCAAGACGGCTGTACAAGCAGCGGTTAAAAATCCAAGAGCCGTGTCGATGGATTTGGTGAACGCGCAGCAAGCACGTCGAGCTTTGGATTATTTGGTGGGCTTTAATTTATCGCCGCTCTTGTGGAAAAAAATACGTCGTGGGTTATCGGCAGGTCGTGTGCAAAGTCCAGCGCTGCGATTGATTGTAGAGCGCGAAGAGGCTATCGAGCAATTTAAATCCCAAGAATACTGGAGCTTAGAGGCCGATCTAAAGGCTAAAAAACAAGCATTTACCGCGCGCTTGGTAGAATATCAAAACAAAAAAGTAGAACAATTTTCTGTCACCACCGCTGTCGAGGCCCATGCCATTCAAAACGCGCTGCAAACACTGGCCAAGGGCAAATTGCGCATCGAAAAAATTACCAAAAGCCAGAAAAAACGTAATCCGACTGCACCGTTTACCACTTCAACCTTGCAACAAGAAGCGTCTAGAAAACTGGGTTTTACCACACAAAAAACCATGCGTGTGGCACAGCAGTTGTATGAAGGTGTAGATGTGGGTGAAGGCGCAGCAGGGCTTATTACCTATATGCGTACCGATTCGGTGAGTTTGGCTGCGGAGGCGGTCGCCGAGATTCGTAGGGTTATTGAAGAACGCTATGGTGCAGCCTCTGTGCCCGAGCTGCCTAGGATCTATAAAACCAAATCGAAAAATGCCCAAGAAGCCCATGAGGCTATTCGCCCCACCATGCCGGCTTTGTTGCCCGATACGATTCGACAAGCCTTAACGCCGGATCAGCACAAATTATACGCATTAATCTGGAAAAGAACGGTCGCTTCGCAGATGATTCATGCGACTATCGATGCGGTAGCAGTCGATCTATCCTGTGGTCCGGGCAATCGCTTTAGAGCCAATGGTTCGATCGTTGCGATCCCGGGTTTTATGCAGGTGTATTTAGAAGGTGTGGATGATACCCTTAAATCAGAAGATGATGAAGGTTTATTGCCACCTTTGGTTGAAGGGGAATGCGTTGATTTAAGTGAGTTGCGCGCAGAGCAGCATTTTACCGAACCCCCACCCCGTTTTTCTGAAGCCTCTTTGGTTAAAACTTTGGAAGAACATGGTATAGGGCGACCCTCTACCTATGCTTCTATTATTTCAACTTTGCAACAACGCGCCTATGTTATTTTGGAAACCAAGCGCTTTAAGCCCACCGATGTGGGGCGTATTGTGAATAAATTTCTTACCAAATATTTTACAAGCTATGTGGATTACAATTTTACGGCCAAATTAGAAGATGAATTAGATGCCGTAGCACGCGGAGAAAAGCAATGGCTGCCACTCATGGCAACTTTTTGGAAACCGTTTATTGAGCTGGTGCATCTCACCGAAGGCAGCGTGAAGCGTCAAGATGTGACACAGGAAGCTTTAGAGGAGGCTTGTCCTAAGTGCAGCCAGCCTTTATCGATTCGCTTGGGTAAACGCGGTCGCTTTATTGGTTGTACCACCTATCCTGCCTGCGATTATACCCGTAGCATGGAAGATGAACCGGATAAAGTCGTTATAGAACCTAAAGTCGTGGAAGGTAGGACCTGTCCGAAATGCGAGAGTGCTTTACTTGTTAAGCGCGGTAAATACGGCGATTTTATTGGTTGTTCAGCCTATCCAAAGTGTCGTCATATTGAGTCTTTAGAAAAAGCGTTGGATACCGAGGTGCTGTGTCCACAGTGTCAAAAATCCACACTCATTAAAAAGAAATCCCGTTACGGCACCTATTTTTATGCGTGTCAGGAATATCCGGCCTGTAAGTATGCCGTGAACCATCCGCCGCTTTCGGAGCCTTGTCCACAATGCCATTGGCCTATCTTGACCTTAAAAACCACCAAGCGTAAAGGTGTGGAAAAGACTTGCCCTGTCAAAGAGTGTGATTTTGCTTTACAAGTTGAGGGCCCACAAACGAGTGATGCGTAAACGCACCATTGTACATGATGACAGTACCGCTGTTAAAAACTATTTGCTCGCATTGCATGCTGATCTCTGTACGCAATTAGCTAGGGAAGATGGCAGTGCCTCTTTTGTGCATGATCGCTGGCAGCGCAATGAAGGCTACGAGGGTTGCAGCAGTGTCCTTAGTGAAGGCACAGTGCTTGAACGTGCAGGGGTTAATTTTTCACATATCACGGGGAAACATTTACCCGCTTCGGGTAGTGAACGCTTAAAGGCACTGGCAGGTTCTGCTTTTGAAGCGATGGGTATTTCTACCGTGATTCATCCGCGTAATCCTTTTGTGCCCACAGCACACGCCAATGTACGCCTTTTTAAGGTACAACCGCTGAATGCACCCCCTGTATGGTGGTTTGGAGGTGGTTTTGATCTCACGCCCTATTACCCTTTTACGGAAGATTGTGTGCATTGGCATAAGACGGCTAAAGCTGCTTGTGATCCCTTTGGTGCATCTATCTATCCACGGTTTAAACAATGGGCCGATGAGTATTTTTATTTGAAGCATCGGGCGGAAGCCCGTGGGATTGGGGGACTCTTTTTTGATGATTTGAATGAAGGGTCTTTTGATCATTGTTTTGCTTTTATGCGATCCGTGGGTGATCATTTTATGCAGGCCTATCTTCCGATTATCGCCAAGCGTAAAGCTACGCCTTATACAGAACGTGAACGTTATTTTCAATGTTATCGACGTGGACGTTATGTCGAGTTTAATTTGATTTTCGATCGAGGCACACTCTTCGGTTTACAATCGGGCGGGCGTACCGAATCTATTTTGGTATCTATGCCGCCGGTCGTGCATTGGAATTATGGCTTTGTGCCGGAACCCGGCAGTGCAGAGGCAAAGCTTAACGACTTTCTTAAACCTAGGGACTGGTTAGCTTAATCGCGCATTGGTAGAAAACCGTACCCACTACTACACTGTAAGCATTGTCTATGGCATTTTTACATACTTTAAGTCATAGAACGGCCTAATATCGATAGCAAGTGGGGGTACAACATGAGTCGCTTTAAAAGATCTAGCAGCATATTACTGATTGCATTTTGTGCAGCCAGTCCTGTTTTAGCCACACCCTTCGATTGGCATCCTCATGCACCCTATATGGGGGCCGATCTGCAAGAACGCCAAATGAATTATAAGAGGGGTTATGGCGATAATTTGATTAAAAACACAGCCGTCCAAGGTAATTTTTATGTAGGCACGAAATTACAAGACAATATGGCTGTAGAGTTTGGCTACGAGGTCACAAAAACGAAGAGCAGAATTTCCACATTACATGCAGGTGATCTATCAGCAGGTGGGATAGTGCACTCGGGCTCATCCCCCGCTGTTTTTAGAAGTTCAGCCACCGTAAAAGGTCCGCACCTAGATTTGGTTGGTTTTCATAATTTTTCTAAAAACTCAGACTTTAAACTTTTTGGTTCCGTAGGACTGGGGGTTTTTAGAGCCGGGTTTCAACGCGAGACTATACAGGTGGGTACCATTGGTTCAGGTCCCAACCGCGTTCTTAGTAAGAATAAACCCGTGATACGTTTTGCAGGTGGTGCTCAGTATATGCTGAATAAACACCTTGGCACTCGCCTAAGCCTTGGGTGGGTAAATACCTCTAATGTTGTGGCACGGGCTGGCGAGGGGACGACATTTATATTCAAACCCAAAGACACCACCTTTTGTGGCCTAGGCCTATTTTGGTTCTTTTAGTAGCTTGGGATAAGCTGCGTATTGTGAGTACAGTGTATGCGCCCCGACGCGCCCCTTAAGTCAAAGGTTAGATAAAACCAGAACGTCTAGCCTCTTCTATGTCAATAGCCCTCTGGCGTGCTCTTGCTGCTGCTTCCCGTATCCTAGCTTCTTCTTGCTCTTTCTGGTGTTGTTGCTGTAAAAGCAAAGCTTGTGCTTGAGCAACAATCGCTTCGGCACGAGCTCTTTCTATGCGAGCGGTCTCTTCCAATTGCCTTTGGATTTCTGCCAGACGTG
>CAZFXA010000040.1:0-10894 GCA_964522825.1 uncultured Legionella sp. | reverse complement strand
GGGCTGGGCTGGGCTGGGCTGGGCTGGGCTGGGCTAAAACAGCCAACCTTAAAGAGCCTGGGAACTTCAATGGCTTTTCTAAAGAACAACCATTGTTCAATGATACACCCAAGGTTTCTAAGCTTTGAAAGCTGGCACTAAAATCGCGACCCATAAGAGTATCCGCTTGATCAATCTGCAAATCCCCCTTGGAATGCCAAATACCCTCTGGCATTAAGGTATAATCGACACTTTTTAAATAACCTTCTTCTGTTTGTATGGTGTTCTGATTATTAAAACGTGCAGTGCGGACCTCTAAACGTCGCGCTGTTAAAGGTGCTTTGTTCTGCCAGTGTGGCGCACCAATAATACCCACATCCTCCAGAGTCTGTTTCTCTAAAAAACGTAGGGGTTTTACAGCTGAAACATCGACATTATAAACGGCACTGACGGCTTCAACCTTTTGTCCAATATCCACGCCTTCTTTTAAGTCTAAGCTTAAACGCCCTCCAACCTGGAGGCATTGTTCAACGCCTCCCAGCACCCAATCACCCCCACCATGTTGGATGTGACAATCACCACCCGAATAAAGACTGCCATTAACCTTAAAATCATGAATCTTAAAATGAAGGCTATTGGCACGTACAGAACCGGTGCTTTCAAAAGAAGGGCTTACTACAGAAAAAGATTCTGCGGTTAGCCTTGCTTGATTGATAAGGCGGGGGGTAGTCACCTGCAAGTTGCCACCCACAATAAAATCATCCTGCAAGACAATAGGAACTTCAGAATCCATCTGCACTTGCATCTGGGCCTGAAAAGACAATGCCATCGCAGATCCCAGGGTGTTCACCCTGAGGCTTAAGCCGAAGCCATCATCTAAAAGCCTATTTTGTCCAGCAGGTTGTAAAGCATCATAGACGGTCGTCCAAACATTGCGTGCAACATCCAGCCGCTCAATACATAACCGGTTGCCAGCACTAATGGTCAATTTTAAAGTGGGTAAAGCAGCGAGCGGATTTTGAGGGTTTTCTTGCATAGCACCAAACTCCCTATGTAAAAACGATCCATTGATCCTTGAACGATACGTGTATGGTATCGAATGCAATCATCGTTGGCAAATAAAACCATCTTTTAGTGTTTGATGTATATGCACGAATCATGCACTTATACGTTTTTTATGGGAGCGCTAAAACGTTTGTTTGAAAGATTCTAAGTCAAAAACCCGATAATACCCAAGATTTAATCCTTGAATCATGAACCAGGTGGTTTGCCATAGTTCATCAAGAAACCCATACAAGCTTCTTCAGAAGACATAGGTATCTTTGCGCAATATTCGGCAATATGGGCAATGCCCTGCGATACGTTTTTTGATTGAAAAAGCGTTGCGATAAAAACACCCAAGGATAAATCTTCAACACTCTGAGAAATAACCATACAATCGAATTAGATCTCGGCTTTTTTGAAGCGTTTCTTCCTTAAACGTAAATCGTAAAGTGTCTCTAACATGAATGCATGCAGCAACGGGTAAAGAAATGCATTCGAGAACCATAACACCGGGATAGTGACCATTTTAATTTGTACTGTCACATCTGTGACGATTTTATCCCTAAAAAAAACACAAATGCCGAAAGTTACAAAGAGGACGCCAAGCATTAAGGTGAAAAGAATGAGTGCGATAATGCTCAGACGATTGCTTAAAAACCACCAATAGTTTTCGATTGTTGCAAAACTATTCCGAATAGACTGTGCTATACCGCCTTCATCAATAATGACCAGATAAGGTGAAAAAACCAGATAAATAGACAAAATAATACCCGGAATAATTAAACATAAGGTTCCAGCCAGTATGATTGAAATGGTTACCATAACCACCAGAAAAAACATAGCGGTTTTCTTTAGGCTATTGAGCCCCCTCAGGCAATGATAATCTTGATTCGCTCGAGCCCGATGCATGGCATCAATGATCGACGCATGAATCCACATGCTTAGCATACCCATAACAAATACGCTTGGCGCGCCTAAAGAATGATCAACAACGTTGATGCTGTCGTAGTCATACCATGCGTTTATGGTGGCGAAACCTATTGAAAAAGGCCCTACAAATCGAAAGGTCGATTGCCAGAGCGCAAAACCGGATCGTACAACTTGCCAAGCTGTTTGGGGCTGGGTGGGCACAATAACCATTTTAGACTCCTCTATAGACTTCTATAGCCTAGGAAGCCTTTGTATGCCATGGGGCCTAGATTCTGACATAATAAGCACCATGCGACGAATCATCCTACTATGCTGCCTTTGCCTCTACCCTTGGACGGTTATGGCCGAAAGCAAGACGTGGATACTGAAAATAGAGGGCTTAAAGCCAAGTGATAAAAAGGCTTTAATAGATAGTTTGGATTTCAAACTAAAAATAACAGATGATCGTTTAAAACAGCGGGTTTCTACCGATATCGCAAGCTATTTGGCGATTATCGGCTATTATGAACCCACGATCGAATGTCATAGCGCTATGCCCAAACAAACAACATTGGGCATCTTGTCTATCTTTCGATCGGATAAACAGCCAATCAACTGTACGGTGGCCTACGGTCCCTCCATACGCATTCAGGATCTGAAAATAAGGCTGGAAGGACCCGGCCGGCAAGACCCTACATTAAAGGCTTTACTAACCAATGGTCCGCTAAAGCCAGGGCTGCGTTTTGAAGAAAAAAGCTATGAAACTTACAAACAACAACTATTAACAAAAGCCCTAGAACAGGGTTATTTAGAAGCTACTTTTATAGAAAACCAAGTCCGTGTCGATCTAGCACGGCAAGAAGCAACGATTAGACTCACACTGGCAACAGGCAAACCTTTTACCTTTGGTTCCATCTCTTTTCCACACGCACCCTATCCAACACCCTTTTTAACACAATACCTTTCCTTTAAACCCGGTGATCCTTATCGTACGGAAACCCTGTTTAAACTACAAAAAGACTTGTTGGATAGTGAATTATTTAAACATGTGCGTGTAGAACCAGAGCCCGATGCGCATGGATCCGCGCGTGTTCCTTTAAAAGTACACTTAGATCCCAAAGCGCGTAACCATTATACCTTTGGTCTTGGATTTGGTACCGATACAGGGTTACGAGAACGACTACACTGGGAACGTAGACGTTCTGCACTGCCAGGACACCGTATTCAACTAAGCGCCAAAACATCACAACGCACCAATCAAGCCCGCATGCTTTATAGTATGCCGCTTAACAATCCCAAGACCGATCGTGTGGATTTTGACACACAGATCGTTGAAGAAAAACCGGTTGATAAAAAGTACAGTCTACGCCATGAAACCATCTTAAGTGCTACGAAGAAAGCGGATCGCTTAGAACGCACACTCTCCACACGTTTTCTGTCTGAATCCTTTCGCAATCTGCCGAATACATCCAAACAGAATGCTCATTTTCTGCTGCCTCAAATAGGCTATACGTGGACACAGCAAGATGCCATCTTTAATCCCGGCTCACACAATCAAGGTGTTCGTCTAGGTCTAAAAATACAAGGGGGATTAGCCTCTTTGGGATCCAGTACCACTATTATTCGCACCGATCTCCGATTAAAAAGCATTCAAACACTCACCGAAAAAACACGCGTGATTATACGCGGCAATTTAGGGGCTATGGATGCTAAAAATAAAGGTAAAATACCGCTGAGTTTACGTTTTTTTACAGGTGGCGATCAAAGCGTACGCGGCTTTGCTTACCAATCGCTAGGCCCTACAGAAAAAGATCCTTTGGGTAATCTAATCGTGATCGGTGGTCGGTATCTGGTCGTGGGTAGCATCGAATGGGAAAGAACACTCTATAAAAAAATGGGCGTGGCTGTTTTTTCGGATGCGGGCAATGCCATGAATCATTTCAGTCAAAAGCTTTTTTACAGTGCCGGTTTTGGTCTGCGCTTTGCAACAGCCCTCGGTTCGCTTCGTATCGATCTGGCACAAGCACTACCGACCAATCAACGAAAACCCAGGCTACACTTAAATTTTGGCATGGATTTTTAAGATGGCTTTTTGGGTGCGGGGTTTCTTTTATTGTCTAACTTTAATACCGCTTTTCCTGATTCTAGGTATTACAACAGAAAGTGGCACCCAGCTTGGCGCAGGTTTGATACGTGATTGTTTTATCAAAGATTTACACTATCAAACCTTAAAGGGTCGATTCATCGATAAAATCGTTCTTGAAACCATTCGCTTTGAAACAGCAACGTACACTTTTTCGGCGCAGCAGGCTGAATTAAACATTCATTTGCTATCCTTGCTTAAAGGTCCATCATATCTGCCTGCCTTTTCGATAAAAGATGCCTTTTTAACATCAAAAACACGCCTCAGCGATTCACTAAAAATTGCAACATTCAGTTTGACTTCAATCCCCGCATCGGAAAAAATACCCACTTTTTTTAATTGGATTCTTCAAACAGGCTTTAAAGAACAATTATTAACATTACAAGGCATGCTCGCTTTTGCACGGCAAAAAAACAGACCCTGGCAAGCAACACTCAGCCTAAAAACGCGTATACCCTTAGAAAAACAAGGTGTTAGCCTCGATGATTTATATCTTAGCCTGAGCCCTCAAGCACCCAGCCTGCTAGCATTTGTCGGAGGCGGCCGTATTGGAAAAGCACCATTTAGCCTAGAAGGCAGCACAGACATGCATAAAGCCTTTGAAAGCACATTCAAACTAAAAAGTGCATTAATTCCGCTTTACCAGACTGCGCAAACATCTATCAAAGCTATCGCCGATCTAAATATGCATTATTTTGATAAGATCTTAAGTGTTCAGGGCACACTACATATTCCAGAAGCTTTGATTCTGCTGGATAATAATGAATTAGCCCTTCAACGTTCGCGCGACGTGATGATTCTTCAGGCCAAAGCCCAAACACCTTCGTTATTTAAAATAATCCCTCGTATAAAGCTTATTTTAGGCGATAAACTGCATATTAAAAGCACTAAGCTCGAAGCGAATCTGAGTGGTCATCTTACAATATCCGAACGATCAGATGGACTTTTGGCAGCCTTTGGTCGTCTTTCTATCCAACAAGGCACCTACCGTCTACAAGGCCGTACACAGTTTATTCGCCAAGGTTCTTTATTATTTCCTTTTGGCACACTCCTCAATAATCCCTTGCTCGATATACAACTCTATACCAAACGTTTTTCTCAGACTGATGCTGAAGACGGTGGTATTTATATACAAGGAAGTTTACAAAAACCGTTGATGCAAATTTATGCAAAAGATGACTATCGACAATCAGCCCTCTTGTCGGGCTTGGGCCTCGGGGATCCGGAAAAAGAAAACAGTGATAATCAACAAAAAACAATGGCTCAAGCAGCGCTATTACTCTCGGGCCAGAATAATCCCTTTACACATATTTTAGAATCGGGTTTTGGCATTGACGAATTTAAACTGGAATCGCGTAGCCTTCAAAATAGTTTAAATAATCATACAACAACCGATACAGCCGTCGTTTTAGGAAGACCTTTATCACCCAAACTCTATCTACAATATGTACAAACGATTATGGAACCCTTAAGTACCGTGCGTTTAAAATATGCGCTTACACCTAAGTTTAGTACTAGCCTCGAAAGTAGTATCGAAGGTTTTGGCGGCGATCTGACCCTTAGTATCGAGAAGGATTAAACTTTTTCTTTCTCTAGTATCATTAATTTTTGCTTCGCGTCTGTAATGACTGCTGCTGGCAGTCCTGCCAGTTCGGCCACCTGGATCCCATAGCTTTTACTGGCAGGACCTTCTTGAACTGTATAAAGAAAAACAAGCTTGTCGCAATGCTCAGCCACCGCCAAATGAACATTCGCAACTGTGTTATACAGTTCGGCTAATGCCGTCATCTCGAAATAATGTGTAGCAAATAAGGTCTTTGCCTTCAAAGATTGTACTAAATACTGTGCAATCGCAAAGGCCAATGATAAGCCATCAAAGGTACCTGTACCACGCCCAATTTCATCAATAAAAATTAAACTATGCGAGGTTGCTTCTTTTAAGATATGCGCCATTTCAGTCATTTCAACCATAAAAGTCGAACGCCCACTGCTTAAATCATCCGATGCGCCAAGACGCGTAAAAATCTGATCGAAATGGCCAATTTCAGCACGTGTGGCCGGGACAAAACACCCTATATGCGCCAGAATAACAATCAGTGCATTTTGGCGCATATACGTCGATTTACCACCCATATTCGGGCCGGTCACAATTAATAACTGTCGTGTGGCATCTAAAGAAAGATCATTCGGTACAAACCGTTTACAAAGCGCTTCTTCCACAACCGGATGCCGCCCACCTTCAATAGAGAGTTCTGTACCCTCCAACAAATGAGGCTCTGTCCAACCCAGACAATCGGATCGTTCGGCTAAGCAAGCCAATACATCGACTTCTGCCAATATTTGGGCTGTTGCTTGTAAAGCAGGCAGTGATGCTTTCATTGTGAGGAGTAAATCTTGATAGAGCTGCTTTTCTAAAATCAGTGCACGATCACGACTGGCTAAAATCTGATCTTCAAAGGTTTTGAGTGCAGGCGTAATATAGCGTTCTGCGTTCTTCAGCGTCTGACGACGTTGATAGTCTTGTGGTGCCGCCTCTGCTTGTCCACGACTTATCTCGATATAATAACCATGGATCTGATTAAACCCCACTTTTAAAGTAGAAAGACCGGTGCGTCTGCGTTCCTCTTTTTCCAGATCGGCTAGAAAGTCACCCGCATGATCTCCCTGTTGCCGGATGGCATCTAAGGTTGGATCGAATCCATCAGCAATCACCCCCCCTTCACGAATGAAGTTGGCTGGCGACTCGAGTAAGGCCTTTTCCAGCGTTTGACGAAGCAGCGGAAAGGTTTCTAAACCTGCCTGATAAGTGGCAAGTAAAGGATCGTCTATCTTTGATAATAAGACTTTCAGAGGCGCTAAGTGTTGTAAGGCACGCCTTAAACGAACTAAATCTTGAGGCCTGGCCGAAAGAAGCGCAATCCGCCCTAGAATACGTTCCATATCCCCGATGGGTTTGAGCGCTGCTTGCAAGGCCGTATAGGATTGATCTTTAATTAAAGCTGCCAGGGCTTTTAAGCGCGCGCTTAAACGTGATCGATGACGTAAAGGTCTCGCAATCATCCTTGCTAACAATCGACTTCCCATCGATGTGCTGCAGGTGTTCAGCAATGAAAAAAGTGTGGGCGATGTTTCATTTTGTAGGGTGCGTGTTAATTCAAGGTTCCGCCGGGTCTGCACATCCATTTGAATGGCCGCTTGCGTTTCATCAATATGCCATTGATAGGCTATAGGTATAGCGAGTTTTTGTGTTTCTGCCACATAATCTAACAAGGCACCGGCTGCAAAAAATGCCTCCCTGAGCATTTCTTTCAAATCCCCTCCCTCGCTATGCGGGGGAGGGTTAAGGTGTGGGTGAGCAGTTTCCAAATGCTCTTCAAATGCGGTGTACGCTTTATCAAAATGAAAAGATGTTGGCGATCGTAACAAAACATTTTTGCACCCTACAGAGGCCATCGTAAACAAATCGGGGCTATTCACTAAAATTTCTACAGGGTTTAAGCGTGCAAGTTGTTGGCCGAGTTCGGTGTTGCTATGTACAATGAGAAGCTCTACAACACCACGGCTTAAATCTAAAGAAGCCATGCCATAGGCCTGGGTGTTTGGATCCTTATACAGCGCCAACAAAAGATTATCAGTACAGGCTTCTAATAAAGCTTCATCGGTAATCGTACCAGGGGTTAAGATCCTAACCACTTCGCGCTGCATAGGTCCTTTTACCAGGCCGGGTTCCCCTATTTGCTCACAAATGGCAATGGTTTGCCCCAATTGCATGAGTTTTGCAATATACCCTTCCGCGGCATGGTAAGGCACGCCTGCCATGGGCACAGGGAGGCCTGCGCTTTGTCCACGATGCGTCAGGGTAATATGAATAAGCGCGCTTACCTTATGGGCATCTTCAAAGAATAATTCATAAAAATCCCCCATGCGATAAAATAATAAATGATTGGGATAGTGTTTTTTAATCCCTAAATATTGTTGAATCATGGGAGTATGATCTTGAAGGTTCATTTATTTCTAGGGTTGATACTGAAAAAATGTGGGATCCCAGACAATATGCTTATTAGGCTTGCCTGCCTCATCCAGTGCTACAAAGGTAAAGGTTCCTTCAGTCACCTGCTCACAGGCACCATAACGCATACGATGGGCAAAAACTTTAATTTTAATACTAATAGAGGACTGGCCCGTTTTAAGGATCGTTGCATAACAACCCACTAAATCGCCCACATACACAGGCTTTAAAAAAACCATGGCATCAATGGCTACCGTGCTGACACGATTTTTAGCACACTGCTGCGCAAAAACCGATCCGCCTAAATCCATTTGAGACACCAGCCATCCCCCAAAAATATCCCCAGAAGCATTCGCATCTTTAGGCATGGCCACTGTCTGTAAAACCAAATGGCCTTTATCACTTTCACTTCTACGCTGGTTAGTCATAGCCTTTTCAACTTTTCTTAGCGCCTAGCCTGCTTGTACAAAAAGAGACAAATACCCATATACAACACAAGCCCAAACCCTGTTTCAACATTCGGTGTTAACCAATCAAACTTGAGTGCAAAAACATCGGTTGTTTGATAATACGCAAAAGGAATGGTTAAGAGCGCTCCCAATATGGCTTCCCCTGCGATAATGCCCGAGGCACATAAAACACCCGCATCGCTGTCTTCGCAAACACCGTCTTTTTTAGGTGCGCCCCTTTTGGCGATGGCACGTAGAACGCCCCCTACGACAAAACCCATCACATAGCCAAAGGGTAAGTAGACACCCGCTGCAAAAAGTAAGGGTGAAAAACCAGAGGTACTGCCTCTACGCTTTAAAAAGGTATCCAGCATAATAGCCATAATCGCTAAAAGCCCCCCCGCCACGATCATCTGTATAGGTAAACGACCCACAAAGAAACCTTGCGCAACCATGGCCATCAGTGTTGCCTGTGGTGCAGGCAATGCTTGTGCCGGATCCATCCCTGCTCGAGGCAAAATATCACTGATACCATAGGCTTCAAAGGTTGTTTGTAAAATAAAGGGAATGACTAAAGCAGAGACAATAGCACCCACTAACAACATTAACTGCTGCTTCCAGGGCGTAGCACCGACTAATTGTCCAGCTTTCAGATCTTGCATATTATCGCCACTCAGTGCTGCTGCAATACAAACAATGGCCGCAAACATAATAACAAGGGCTGCTATTTTTAAAGCAAGCGCTGGTTGCGCTATAAAGTCTACCGAATATAAAATACCCAGGATCCCTGCCGAAAAAATGATAATGGATGCAATGGTAATACCCGATGTTGGTAAAGAAGTCGTACCCACCATACCCACAATATAGGCTGCAGCGGCTGCTGCCATAAAACTTAAAACCAACACGGCTATCAAGGTAAAAGCCACCAGCGCCCAAGCGATGCCCATACTCAAACCTAGATTGGCCTGCATCAGCCAATACGCAAAGAAAGCCGTTGTTAAGAGTGCAACAGCACCTGTACCCATGAGCACATATTTGAAGGGTATATCACGCTCTGTTCTTGGCGTATTCGCATAGACTTCTTTATGATTCTTCATGCTCGCAAAAGACAAGCGTAGCGCACTCACAATTTGCTGTGTAAGGCATATGACGCTCCATAAACCGCCCACTGCAAAAACACCAATACCCACATATTTAAAGTGCATTTTATGAACAACCGCCAAAGCCGCACCGATATTGGCAGCCTCGGGCACCCCCCCTTGTGCAGCCACAAACACAGGGATCGCTAAACCCCAGGTGAGTAATCCTGCAATTGCAAAAGGAACCAAGCCACGCGTGCCTACTATGTACCCTGCGGCGACTAAGATAGGCGACAAGAATAAATTGCCACCCATGGCTGTGCCACCGATTCTCGTCCAATATTGTACTTGCTCACCCGCCACCTTAAAACCGGCTTGTAAAAAAGAGACTGCCGCGGAGAATAAACTCGCTGTTAATAAAAGTTTACTCGATCCTTCGGTGCTTTCCCCTGCTTTAAGAATTTCGCCCGTCGCAACACCTTCAGGATAAGGCAAAGGATCTTTCACTAACATACTTGCTCGTATGGGTATAGAAAATAAAACCCCAAGACTACCGCCAATGACGGTAATAATCGCAACCTGGGTATAATCAAATGCTTGCCAATAGCCCATAATGATCAGTGCAGGCAGGGTAAAAATAGCCCCCGCCGCAACTGTTTCACCGGCAGAGGCAATGGTCTGTACCATGTTGTTCTCAAGGATATTGGACTTTTTAAAACGCCTTAAAACCAACATGGATATCAGGGCCGCCGGAATCGATCCTGAAATGGTTCGCGCAATTTTTAAGCCTGCAAAAGTGCTAGACGCTGCTAAAACGACGGCTAATATAATACCCAAAATAACGGCCTTTACAGTAATTTCTGGCAGTTGGGTTGAAGCGGGTATAAAAGGTTGCACTTGAACGATGGATGCTTTTTTAGACATGATTATCCATTCCTTTATGAATACGTGATAAAACGTGTAAGATTAGTGATAAATCGACCGATCGGCTAAGACAGCCGTGGCCGCAAGACTAGCATTAAAGACGACAAAAGGATCTTCGTTAGACAGGGCTTCTTGCACATGCAGTACGCTGAGATCGACCGTACCCGTTCTTTCTCGATACTCGGCTAAATTCGCAATATTCTCTCGTAAATATCGGATGTATTCTTCAAAACCGTAGTCTATGTTATTCACCGTAGCACCTTTTTAAGTTAAATAACCATCAAAATTGCCAATGGACTCCCTCAAAGAGCACTCTAACACACTATTTATAGAGGATGCTATTCACTGATAAACTTTC
>CAZFXA010000039.1:0-12289 GCA_964522825.1 uncultured Legionella sp. | reverse complement strand
ATGTCACAGAGCTTGATCCACCCCCCCATATCTTGGATCACGGCATGGATTAAAGGATCATCAAAGGCCAAACTTTGGTAGCGCCCCACCTGGGAGAAAGCACGCTCAACCTTGGTCCATGCTTGTAGGGCACAGCTTTCTGAAGAGCCTTCAATAAAACGAACAATATCGGCAGGCTTTGGTAAAAAGCGACCCGCCTCGGTATCGCGCACATGAAGCCTTAAAGCCTTAGAAACTTCTTCTAGACTAAACTCTTCGAGCGACTCCCAATAAATGTCGATGAGTTCATCTGTAAAAGCCTTGTGATAAAGGGCTGCAATCACCTTCATCATCTTGCTAAAAAGGATGCTATCACTACACTTCATACACAGCATCCTCTGCTTCTTTGAACTCAAACCGTTTACGATCGGCCCACCCTTGAAGGATTTGTGCATTGTTCTGGCTTAGCCGATCTGCGACTGTGACCGTACGGGGAGGATTTTTAGCATTGTGCATAAAGCGATCTATTTGCTCAGCATCGCGCAGAATGATGTGTAGGCCGTCATAGCGGGTACCTCGATCGTTATCGCCTTGGTTGTGCGGGGTTAGACTGCATCCGTTGATGGCTTGACAGAGCTGCTCGCTGGAGTACCCAAGCTTGAGGGCATGGCCGATAAGACTCCGACGCTTGGGATCGAGGACCGCACTTGGGTGAACCATCACCTGCTTCCAGTGCTCAAAAATCTGATGCACGGCTGAGGTTTGCGTACACCACGGTCGTGCTGGCACGACGCTCCTTCCTTTCCCTTCCTCTTCCCTTCCATTCCCTTCCATTCCTTTCCCTTCCCCCCGGGCATGCCCAGGCGTGCCCGAGCAAAGTTCATCCTCCGTGAAGCACGGCTCAGAAAAATAAGCTATCTCCTTGTTCTCCAAAGTGTTTTTATCTGTAAAACAGCTGGATTGCTCGGGGGCTGGGCATAGGCTCTGTGCTTCTCGATGGTTAATGCGTTGATGCTGATGCCAAGAGGGGATGCAACCATAGAGCACCCCCTCAGACTCGTACTGTTGGATGAAACCCGCCTCACAGAGGGTCTCTAAAATGCTAGACATATTCACAGCATCGTAGGGTAAGATGGCCACCTTCAGCCGTCTGATAGTCCACTGAAAGCGACCTTCACAATCGCAACAGGTGAATAGCCCAATAAAGGCCAGGCGCAGCGGTAGCTTAGACTTAAGCTCTGCCTCGAACAGTCCTTCATGGGTAAATAACTGGGGCTTCACGGTTCGGATCCTTGGGATCATAGTGCGTCTCCTTGTGTGTGGAATGAAAGGCAATCCACTTTTTTAAAAGCAGGTAAAGGGGTGAGCAGAGAAGTTTTATTTTTTAAGGCGGCCATGGTATGACTTGCGAAATCAGGTTCAGGATTTTGCCGATTATTGGATAATGCTTCTAATCGCCTATGTACTAAAGATTTTTCATCCAAAGACAGCGTGTCATTCATCTCATCCAGTGCTTCTATGTTTAATCGCAATGCTTCTAAATCGATGACGACCACCGAAATTTTTTTAAGACCATTGGCTTTAGCCGTGGCTAATTGGGTATGCCCTGCAATTAATACCTTATCTGTTCCTATAATAATGGGACCCTTGGTATTGCTTGAAAGATTAGAGTAGGATTGATTGATTGAGATCTGTTTAATAAGCATCTCAACAGAACAACCATGACTAGCCTTTTGACGGTCTCTAATGATTTTATTAGCGGGTGCTGTCTCGGGTGATAAGCGCTCAAGGGCAATCCCCGTTAAATTGGCTGCTGCTATACAATATTCCATAGGAATTTTTCCGTCTGTATTGTTAAGCCAAGTACTCAGGGTGGTGCGCGGTATCATGAGCAACAAACTCAAAGCCGTTACACCTCCAACAAGCGCTACCGCTTGAGTCCAGGCCTTGTTTTTATGCTTCCGCTGAATGATACTTAAAGACATCCTGTCACTCCTTCTTTGATACAAAACAAACGAGATCCGTTGTTTTGTCTGAAGAACTTCATTTATATCTTTAAGCATTAAGTCATAAATAGCCCGACGAAGGCTCGTCGTCTTTTTGTTCGTTTAGATAATTTTTTTAATTAATCAATTATTTTTTGGTTTTTAACTGGAAAAATAAACTAAAAAACATAGCCATTTATCGCACATGATCGGAATATTTTCATAGATTTGATTATTGCACAAAAATAAAAGCGCGCTTCTATAGAGATTATTCCTGTTTTGTCACAATATTTTATGATAAGAAAGACGACCCTTCGTCATGAGAAGTGACTTAGATTGATCGCTCATGAATAGCCTTCTGAAGGATTGTAAAAATGTTTAGGAGTGAAGAACTAAAAATGAATAAGCGCCTCTGGCGATCAGCACATAACAACGCAACAGAGGCCAATCACGAAACCGTTGTGATTCGACAAGGTAGAGCCTTGCTCCGAAACAAAGTCATGCATCAATTATTAGGCGAACGACTTGCAACAATAAAATACTGGGCTTTTCAGCAGCAGATAGACCATGAATAGTACCTCTAGAATTTTACCCAGGCTGATCCGCCTAAGAGATGTCCCCACCTATCTAGACATGAGTAGAAACCGCTTTAACCGTTTTGAAGTAAAACAAGATGCTTAACAAAGCATCTCTAAAACAAAGCGCTAAAAAAGATAACAAACACCATCGCTTACTCGTTTTATTTAGGAAAAAAGCAGAATTGATGGAAGCTCAATATCAATTGAGATCTAGTTTAAAAGAAAAGTCGACTGGAAATACAGAAAAATAGAATAATTTTCGGGAGTTCATCTTAGAATTGTTTATCCTCTGTCTCATTGCTTAATCAGTGTCAAAAGCTGGCTGCCACTTGTCATCTCTCATAAGCTTTATTCGCTGCTTCTAATCCAGTGGAACAATTCATCACTGGAATAATCGGAAGTGCTTCGATCCTCCAAGAGATTTTGACGATCCTTTAAACTAACCCCCGCCACAGCTAAACCTCGCTCAAAAATAAGTCTGAGATCATAAAATCTCACTTGAGGCAATCCAATTTTTTGCCTAACACGGTTCCAAACAGAGTGATTTATTTGAGTCACTGGATTGTCCTTCTGAGCAAAAACATGGGTGAGATGTAGATCACGTTGCTGTTCAATCACCGCTTTAGCGCTATCGTTTAAAACCACCAAGCGACCTGGTTCACCATAACTAGGAATGATGAATACACTGGTATTCAATGCAGCCACTTGCCTTTCCCAGGCCCATTGTAATTCATAAACCTCTTTTTCACGACAGCCGGTATTTACCTGGAAAAGTACCATTTGCCTTAAATGGATTGGCAATTCATTTAAGCGTTTGTGTTGTTCGTCCAAGGACAGTATATAGAGCTTTCGTACTTCAGGCCGATTTGCAAGCCAATCTAGATGACGGGGACCCTTTAAAACGTACATTTACTTCGTCTGATTCAGGCATTTCATCAGTCAGGGGTGGATAACCATAAGTTTTGATAATTGCTCACTATGGTGTTGTGCTAAATGCTCACAGCGTTGAAAATGTTCAAGCCAAACATCCAAATCCTCTCTAAGATACCGTACAGAACGGCCAACTTTGATAAAACGGGGACCTGCTAGACTATTTAAGGAAGAACCTTTAATCCGAATATGCCTTAACCAAGATTGACTCATACCAATATACAAGCTTGCCTCTTGATCAGTGAAGGCTCTTTTTGCATATAGAACATTTACAGGCTCTTCCTTGGATTTTACAGGATTCGTACGAACCATTGCCATGATTGCTTCCTAGGATCAAAACACTCAGCACAGTATGAAGAAGTACTTAAACCTTTCATAGGAGGCATAACAATGGATTCGAACCACTCCACATCATGATACAAAGACTCAACTAATAGGGTTTTCCCATCCTATTTTAAGCATCCAGCAACGCTGATTGAAATTGCTGTCGGCTTAGGTGATTATCTACAACACGGCGATCAATGTCTGGATCAATCAATTGCGCCATTTCGAATATCACCTCTACATGGGGCCTATGAAGAGCCGTCCCATTGCAGTGCATAAAATGCTCCTTGTATAAGGTCGATAGCTCTAAAATGAAAACTTCTCGGGCTGCTTTGGGATGATTGATATTGATCAAAGACTTTGAATCCCCTAGCGCTAGACCTGGTTTTACAAAACCTTTAGACAAATGTTCAAGCGTTTTTAAAAATGCTTCCGAAATCTGGCTGGCCGTTATTTCATGGCTGTTTAATAGTTTTAAGAGGGTTTGTGCATGATCCATCAGTGCTCTATCTTGTTTAGGGTTTCTAAGAAAAAATTCAGCTCCAAAAGCTTCTACCCCCGCATAACGAACGAAGGCTAAGGCCAAAATGCCATCCAAGACGGTTTTCTTGGACATCACCACACCATCAGAATAATGATTAAAAAATAGACTGCGTTCGAGTTTTTTCTTTGAGAATCTTTCTATAGCTTTTAAATAGGGGGGCTGTTTATGTGCCCACTTCAAAAAATCATGATTGCGATCTATTAAGCGTGTCAATAGGCACTCCGGTTCTATGCGCTCATGGAAGTCTGAACATTCAGACTGTGGCCCCTGTTGCTTGAGCTCCCAGTGCGACACTTGAATAAAAGTCAGCGCATAATCTTCAACAGCTTCAAAGGGAAGATTGAACATCAGGATCCTTCCAAGACACGGGCTTGGGTATTTGCACCTTGAAAATTCACTAAACGCTCCATAGCTTCTGCCTTATGCTCAGGTGCTAAATGCGCATAACGTAGGGTAATCTTTAAATCGCTGTGTCCCAATAACTCTCGGGTGGTATTTAAATCCACCCCGGCCATCACTAGCCGTGAAGCAAAGTGATGCCGTAAATCATGCCACCTAAAATGACTAATGCGGGCCTCTTTTAAAACACCTACCCAAGACTTACGCACATTATCCATGCGCTGGCCCTCTTTGTTTGGGAAAACCAGCCCCTGCTTAATGGGGTGTGGATACCACTGTTGCAGAGCTTCTAGCGCCCTGCTATTTAAGGGGATATGTCGCGTTTTTCCATTTTTAGCATAAGCACCCACGATAGTGATAGTGGCTCGTTCTAAGTCTACTTCCTCCCAAGATAAACTAAATAACTCCCCACGCCGAAGCCCCGTATGCATCGATATTAAAACCATGGGGGTCAAATGATCACAAAAAGGACCTTCTAAATCGGGCAAGGGCTCATAGCTTCGAACTACGCGCCATTGATTAGCAGAGGCGCGTTTTGCAATGCCTTGCTTATCCCTTTTATCTAAGGCCAATAACAATCGTTGTTCTTCCCCCCCAGTCAAATAACGTACCTTGGCACAATCATCGGTTTTAAGGCGCTTTAACTTAGCCAATGGATTATGCTTTAGCCACTCCCAATCCACAGCTTTAGAAAGAACAGCTTTGAGTACTGCAACATCTCGGTTAATCGTGCTGGCAGCTTTACCTGCCTGACCTACTTTTGTACACCATGTATCTAAAAGCATGGGCGAGATCTCTTCCAAAGGCAGGGACTTTAAATCAGAAAAATGTAAATTAAACCTATCTATAGTAGCCGTACCTGTCTTAGACTGTACTTTAACCCAAGGCTCGTAATGATGTTCTACAAACCCACCCAAGGTACGAGACTTGGTTCGTTCATTATCCAGGTGAGCCTGCTTTTTATCTGCCTGAACATCTCGTCCTGATAAAGCTTTAGCAGAAAAATGTTTAGCTAATTCTCTTGCTTGCGTCAGGGTAATAGCCCCGTGTCGTCCTAAACGATAGCGCTTCTTAATCCCTTCGTTTGTACGATAGACCAGATAGTAAGTTAGCACCCCACTGGGCTGCACCCGCAAAAGAAATCCACTGCTCTCTGAATCAACAATCTCGTAGGGGTTATTTTGCAAGCCAATATTCTTTATAAAGCGCTCTGTGAGTTTTGCTTTCATGGGTAGCTGCTTCCTTTTCTATACCACTAAGACCACCAGACTAGCATAAGGTGGCAATCTCTATGAAAGCAGCAAGCATCTGCCACCTTCAAAAATTTGCGATATACATGAAACAGTTTTTGTAATCTCTTGGCCTTACGGCGGACTTACAGACAAGTTTTCTATTTTCTTACACCGTTAAAAACTCGTTTTTCAGGGTTTTTAATGGTGGGTGCTGAGGGGCTCGAACCCCCGACATTCGCCTTGTAAGGGCGACGCTCTACCAACTGAGCTAAGCACCCAATAGCTCACACACCCCTTTGGGTCTGTAAGATACGCTGTCACTCTTAAGCCTGCTGATTTATATCAACTTTGGCGTGTGGGGTCAACCTAATGTCTTGCGGGGATGCTCGGATCCTCAGAAGTGACGGGATTTTCTAGAAGCCCCAAAGAGTCTGAGACAAGAGGCCCCTTAAAGGGCTCTGCAGAACGCACTAAAGCCAATTCAAAGACTTCATCGATATAACGTACCGGATGGATTTCCATGCCCTCATAGACACTCTCTGGGATTTCTGACAATTCAGGTTTATTTTGATCGGGGATAATGACATGCCGTATGCCAGCGCGTCTTGCGGCTAATAGTTTTTCTTTCAAACCACCAATCGGCAACACCTGTCCCCTTAAGGTGATCTCCCCGGTCATGGCCACATCTTTTCGCACCGCAATACCTGTTAAAACGGAAACCAGCGCTGTACACATCCCAATGCCGGCACTAGGACCATCCTTCGGCGTGGCACCTTCAGGTACATGAATGTGTATATCGTGTTTCTCGTAGAAATCATCCGCAATCCCTAAGAGCGCACTACGTGCCCGAAGTACGGTGATAGCAGCTTGAATCGATTCCTGCATCACTTCACCTAATTTACCCGTACTGGTTATTTGGCCCTTGCCTGGTACAACCATAACTTCAATGGTGAGTATTTCCCCACCCACTTCAGTCCATGCCAAGCCTGTCACTTGACCGATTTGATCGACTTCTTCAACCTGCCCAAAGCGATAACGTCTTACACCTAAATAAGTCTCTACCTGATCAGGCCCAAGCACCAAACGTTTGGATTTTTTCCCTTTGGCCAATAGTAAAGACTTGACCACTTTGCGACAAATGGTTGAAAATTCTCGTTCTAAACCCCGAACGCCCGATTCGCGTGTGTAATAACGAACAATCTCTAAAACAGCTTCCGGCGTGATCGATAGTTCCTTATCCTGAAGGCCATTTTCTAACATTTTCGCGGGCATTAAATAAGATTGTGCAATATGCATTTTTTCATCTTCGGTATAACCCGACAAACGAATCACTTCCAAACGATCGAGTAAAGGCAAAGGAATATTCAAAGAATTGGCTGTTGCAACAAACATCACATCAGACAAATCGTAATCCACTTCCAAATAGTGATCATTAAAAGCATGATTCTGTGCTGGATCTAAAACCTCTAATAACGCTGAAGCCGGATCCCCTCTAAAATCCATCGACATTTTATCAATTTCATCTAGCAAAAAAAGCGGGTTTTTAACCTTGGCTTTGGCCAATTTTTGCAAGATTTTACCGGGCAAAGCCCCAATATAGGTTTTGCGGTGCCCACGGATTTCCGCTTCGTCTCTGAGCCCTCCTAGGGACATCCGCACAAAGGTACGCCCCGTAGCCCGTGCAATCGATTCACCCAGCGATGTTTTACCTACACCTGGCGGCCCCACCAAACACAGCAAAGGACCCTTCATTTTATCTACACGTAATTGCACGGCAAGATATTCTAGAATCCGATCTTTTACTTTATCTAGACCATAATGATCTTTATTCAAGATGTCTTGGGCTTTCTTTAAATCAGTCTGAATTGTGGTTTTTTCCTTCCAAGGAATGTCTAGCATCCAATCAATATAATTTCTTACCACCGTTGCTTCGGCCGACAAAGGCGGCATCATTTTTAATTTCATGACTTCAGCAGTGGCTTTTTCCTTGGCTTCGGTAGTCATGCCAGCTTTTTCTATTTTATCGAGCAACGTTTTTATTTCTGTTTTAGCCGGCGCTTCTTCGTTCAATTCACCTAATTCTCGTTGTATGGCCTGCATTTTTTGATTCAGATAATATTCGCGTTGATTTTTTTCAATTTCACGCTTCACAGTCCCATTAATTTCTCTTTCCATCTGAATAATATGGATTTCAGACTCGATCATCCTTAGCAATTCCAGGATGCGCGTTTTAAAATCGATGGTTTCCAATATTTTTTGCTTATTCGCTATCTTCAAAGACATATGTGCAGCAATGGTATCTACCAATCGACTGGGATATTCAATACTACTTACAGATATAATCACTTCGCTAGAAAAACGATTGCCCAGTTTCACATAATTTTCAAACTGTGAAAGCAAGGAGCGTATCAATACCTGTATCTCTTGATCATCATTCACAATAGTCTTGACAGGCTCAACTTCTGCTAAGAAAAAGGGTTCTTGCTCCACAAACGCCTTAATACTTCCCCGATCGAGACCTTCTACCAGCACCTTGGTGGTGCCATCGGGCAAACGTAATAGTTGCAGCAAATTAGCTACAGTGCCCATACGATAAATAGAATCTTGTGAAGGATCTTCATCCACCGCTTCTTTTTGTGCAACCAACAGAACCTGTTTAGAACCTGCGCTTGCATACTCTAAAGCACGAATTGATTTCTCTCGCCCCACAAACAAAGGAATAACCATATGGGGATAGACCACCACATCTCTGAGTGGAAGAATGGGCATGCGCATCAAAACTACTTTATCCATTTTTTAATCCTGCACTTTACGTGCAACCTTATGAGGGTTTTCAAACAGTAATAAAGGCTCAGATTCACCCATCACGACTGATTCATCAATCACCACTTTTGAGACATCTTCTAAAGAAGGTAAGGTGTACATGGTCTCTAATAGGATATTTTCTAAAATAGAACGTAATCCTCTAGCACCTGTTTTTCGCTGCATCGCTTTTTCTGCCACTTTTTTAATGGCTGAATCCCGAAACTCAATTTCGATCTCTTCCATATCAAACAACTTTTTATATTGTTTGGTAAGCGCATTTTTAGGTTCTGTTAAAATACTCATCAGCGCTTTTTCATCTAATTCTTCTAAGGTTGCCACTACCGGCAACCGACCTACAAATTCTGGAATTAAACCATATTTAAGCAGATCTTCTGGTTCTACTTGGCGTAACTGTTCACTAAAAGTTTTGCGGTCATCTTTCCCTGTAATCTCTGCGGAAAAACCGATCCCTCCTTTTTCTGATCGTTGACGAATGATCTTCTCCAAGCCAGAAAAAGCACCGCCACAAATAAATAAAATGCCCGAAGTATCTATCTGTAAACATTCTTGTTGTGGATGTTTACGCCCGCCTTGTGGGGGAATAGAAGCCATGGTGCCTTCCATAAGCTTGAGCAAGGCTTGTTGTACCCCTTCACCTGAGACATCGCGGGTAATAGACAGGTTTTCTGATTTTTTAGAGATTTTATCAATCTCATCAATATAAATAATCCCCGTCTGTGCCTTTTCTACATCGTAGTCTGCTTTCTGTAAGAGCTTTTGAATAATATTTTCAACATCCTCACCCACATAACCGGCCTCCGTTAAGGTGGTCGCATCGGCAATGGCAAAAGGCACATCTAATAAACGCGCCAAGGTTTCTGCTAATAAGGTTTTACCACTGCCGGTCGGTCCAATGAGTAGAATATTACTTTTACCAAGCTCTACATCGTCCATCGATCCCTGTTGTTGGCTCGAAGGTCCTTTGAGTCCAGCCTGTAAGCGTTTGTAATGATTGTAAACTGCCACAGCTAGGACTTTTTTAGCCTGTGATTGCCCAATCACATACTGATCCAAAATGTGGTTTATTTCTTTAGGGGTCGGTAATCGACTGCTGGCGGTAGGGGCTTGTTTATCTTCGACTTCTTCCCGAATAATATCGTTGCACAGTTCCACACATTCATCGCAGATAAACACAGAGGGACCTGCAATCAGTTTCCTGACCTCATTCTGACCTTTACCACAGAAAGAACAATAGAGGACTCTGGACTCTGCTGTACGACCACCACCCTGCTTATTGGCCATGTTCACCCCGCTTTTTTATTAATGCCTACTCAATCATGTGGGCACCGAAACGATTTTTCAAGAGAGAAAATATTGTAAGCTATCTTTCTGAAATGACAGAATCCACTAAACGATAGTCCGCTGCTTCTGTGGCACTCATAAAATTATCTCTATCTGTATCTTGTTCCACACGTTCTAAGGTCTGGCCGGTATGCTTCGATAAAATGCCATTCAGAATATGTCGTGTTTTTAAAATTTCCTTCGTATGAATTTCAATATCACTAGCCTGTCCTTGAAAACCACCCAAAGGTTGATGAATCATCATTCTTGCATGGGGCAAAGCATGACGTTTGCCCTTTGCACCCCCTGCCAACAACAGAGCCCCCATACTGCAGGCTTGTCCGACGCACAAGGTGCTGACGTCAGGCTTGATAAACTGCATGGTGTCATAAATAGCCATGCCTGCTGTCACCGCACCACCGGGAGAATTAATGTAAAGATGAATGTCTTTATCGGGATTTTCCGATTCTAAAAACAGTAGCTGCGCAACAATCAGATTGGCTGAATAATCTTCCACCGGTCCCACTAGAAATACTACACGTTCTTTGAGCAATCGTGAGTAGATATCATAAGCCCTTTCGCCACGTGCCGATTGTTCTA
Organism: uncultured Legionella sp.; assembly: GCA_964522825.1. Lineage (GTDB taxonomy): Bacteria > Pseudomonadota > Gammaproteobacteria > UBA6186 > Azoamicaceae > CADEGZ01. The sequence goes on along the minus strand of CAZFXA010000039.1, from coordinate 1,572 downwards.
CAACCATAGGCACCAAACCGATGTTTTTGATCACTTCCATCCCTATACTCCTGCGGTTAACAATTCTTCCACACTCACAGGCTTTGAGGACTTTGATGCTTGACGCACAATGAGATCAATAGCCTGGTCAACTAACACTGAATTCCGTATGCCTTGAAGCAGTTCATTAGACTCATGATACATGCTTTCTACGAATTCTGCGTTGCCATAGGCTGTTGCAATCTTCTCTACTTTTTCTTTGACCTTTGCTTCATCTGGAGACAAGCTATTTAACTTAACTATTTCTCTGAAGATCAGGCTCAACTTCACACGCTTTTTAGCCTCCTCTTCTAAACCTTGATGCTGACAGCTATGTGCCGCTTTATCGCCTGCCCTTCGATGCAGTTCTTCGTGCATAGCCGCTATTTCATCTTCCACCAAAGCCTGTGGTAGCAAAATATCACACGCCGCCACCAGTTGATCTAAAACCTGCTGACGCGTTTTATCCATTTGCACAGCCACACATTGTTGTTCTAGGTTAAGACGGATCTTTTGACGTATCAAGGCGGGATCACTCTGTTCAACACCTATTTTCTTCGCAAAATGCTCATCCAGGGGCGCTGGGTTTTTTTGGTCTATCGCCTGAATGTCTACGGTAAACTCGACAGCTTGGTCGGCTAATGTTTGAACGCGCCAATCAGCCGGAAATCGTAAACTTAAAACACGCGTCTCTCCCACGCTGGCACCCTCGAGCCCTTGCTCAAAACCCTCTATAAATAAACCACTACCCAATTCTACAAGCACATCTTGCTGATGACTATGTTCATAAGCTTTACCATTCAAAGTACTGCTGTAACGAATGCTTAATCGATCACCCACCTTTGCAGGTCTTTGGACAGATTCCCAGGTTGCTAGCTGCGATTGTAATTTTTCTAGGGTATGGTCAACATCAGCTTCTGTGACTTCGGAGACAAATTGCTGAAGGTTCAGGCTAGAAAAAGGCGGCAGAGAAAAAACAGGGAAAATTTCTAAAGAAACCACGTAGCATAGATCTTGCCCTGCAACATCTGCCCCACGCATGCTCTCGACTTGCGGTCGACCGGCCGGTATGAGTGATAATTCTTCCAAAGCAGCGGGCAGCGTCGTGCGAATGATAGTATCAATGGCTTCCCGTCTAGCCTGTGCATCAACCTGTCCACCAAAACGATCTTTTATAAGCTGTTTGGGCACTTTGCCTGGCCTAAAACCATCGACACGACGGTTGCGAAGCTCATCCTGCATGCCCTTTGCGATACGTTTTTCAACCTCCGATTGCAGCACCTCTGTAGGTATCTGAACGGTCACTTGACGCCCAATCGCACTGGTCTGTTCAACCGACACCTGCATAGCAAACCTCTCTTAAAAACGTTGAAAAAAGGGCCGATGTGGTGCGAAAGGAGAGACTCGAACTCTCACGGGTTTCCCCGCTGGAACCTAAATCCAGTGCGTCTACCAATTCCGCCACTTTCGCATGAGAGTTAGGCAAAGAACATAAAGTGCCCGAAGCTCTAATAGGAAGGCATCTTAACCAAAAATGCAACAGCTGTCCACCGA
>CAZFXA010000038.1:0-12544 GCA_964522825.1 uncultured Legionella sp. | reverse complement strand
CAAGATTTTTAAAATCCCATAGTTCTTTATCCATTAATTGACTCGGCTTAACCGCCTGCAGGGCATGTAGCATATTGCTAGGTATTTTAGGGTTCTGCAGTGCCAGTTCTTGTATTAATTTTTTCACTCGAACGCGCGCTAAATTTTCCTGCGCACCACATAAATTGCAAGGAATAATAGGAAACTTTCTTTGTTCTGCATAGGTTCGTATATCGGCTTCTTGGCAGTATGCAAGTGGGCGGATCACCAGATGTTTTTTGTTGTCGCTTAAAAGTTTGGGAGGCATCGATCGAATTTCACCGTTGTAAAAAACAGACATTAAAAGCGTGGTGATTAAATCATCACGATGATGTCCCAGAGCAATCTTATTAAAGCCTTTTTCTTCGGCATAGCGATAAATAATGCCGCGTCTTAAGCGTGAACACAGAGAACAATAGGTTTTTCCTTCGGGTATTTTTTCTTTGACAATCGAATAGGTATCCCTTGTTAGTATTTCATAAGGGACTTTTAATTTTTCTAAAAACTGTCTTAAGGCCCCATCATCCCAGCCGGGTTGGGCTTGATCCAGCGTAAAAGAAAAAAGCTCAAAAGCGTGTTTAGATCGGGCTTGAAGTAATTTTAAAATCGAAAGCATCGTAAAAGAATCCTTACCACCCGACAGACACACCATAACCCGATCGCCGGCTTGGATGAGGTTATAGTCGGCAATGGCTTTGCCCGTATAATGCAGTAATTTTTCTTCTATTTTTGATCGGGACACCGATAATCTAATCATTGAAACCTCTATTTATAAACCATTAAAAATTTCTGTAAGCTGCTTGAAAGGCTCACCATTACCACTATCTTCCAAGGCCCAAACCCAAGCAAGCACAGCTTGCACAAAGCACCCATCGCTTATGCGTTGCCTATCCAACCCCAGAATCTCTGAAAAAGCCTGGATGCGATTTCGTAGGATGGCCGTGGCATTATGGGTAGCCAATAATTCGTGTATAGGATTACGAATAAAGGCCGCTACTTCATAAGCGGGCTCCCCCATCACGCCTTTGGGATCGATAGCCATCCATTGATCACCGTGTTGCAGGATATTATCATGATGCAGATCACCATGCAGTAAGACGGTTTGGCGGGCCGTTTCAAGCAATTGCGTGCGAAGTCTTCTAGCTTTTTCGAGGTGCTGGTTTGGAATATCCCAGGGCTTATCCAAAATCGCTAACCAATCCTGAACAGCAGGAAATAATCCAGCTTTGGGTCGTGGTGCTTGATGCAGTCTTTTCATGACCGCACAGGCGATCTGAATGGCTTTGCTATCTTTGGAGGGAAAGTACGATTTGAGTGATAGTCCAGGTACAGCGTGCTCTAATAATAGGGTACCAGGCCTTTGTCCTAAAACAGATACAGCTCCGAAACCATCAAAGGCTTGTAATGCAGATGCTTCTTGTTCGAGTCCCTTCGGGTCCAAACCTAGTTTTAAGATAATGGGTCGATTATCTTTAAGTCCCGATAACACATAGTGATAGGACAGATTATCGAGTGGTTGAAGGGCTGATAAGCCATAATGCGCGGACACGGCATCCACGATTTCGGGTAAATCGTTTAACCAGGTTTTACCATGGGCGCCATAGGTGTTGATGATGTTTTTCTCAAATGAAATCATGGATACAATGTTTCATCAGGGGTTTCTGTTATTTTTGTTGGCTCTTCCAGAATTTTTAAAATATCATTAGCACAATAGATTTTATCCCTTTTTGCTTCCGAAGTTTGTGCAACAATCCCAAGTTCCTGAAGCTTTCCAATGGTTCTTTGTGCTGTGGTGAAGGCAATGTTGAATTTTTCGGCTATTTTTTTGGTGGTAAAATAGGGATTGACTGCCAGATGTTTTACAATAGAGGGTGCAATACCTTCTGCGCGCGGCCCAACAATAATTTGCCAGCGAGCGATTAATGCATTGATACGTGCGGCTCTGTCTAATACATCTAGACCTTGTGCTGAAACACCATCTAAAAAATACAGAAACCAATCACGCCATGTGCCTTTGCTGCTCAAACTATAGAGTTGTCTATAATATTCGTCTCTTGTTGCTTCAAAAAAAGCACTCAAATATAAAAGAGGGGAAGGTAAAAGTTTTCTTTCAATCAGAAGTAATATAATAAGCAAACGTCCTACGCGTCCATTACCATCTAAAAAAGGGTGGATCGCTTCAAATTGATAATGACATAAGGCAATATGAATGAGCGGTGGTAGGGTTCTATCATGCAGAAATTGTTCGAATGCACCCAAACAGTCCATTAAGACATCGGGTGTTGGGGGTACGTATTTTGCTGTATTGAGTGTACACCCTGGGGTGCCTATCCAGTTTTGTGATTTCCTAAATTCACCGGGTGTTGCATGAGCCCCTCGTACACCTTGCATGAGTTTTTCGTGAATTTCTTTTATGAGTCGTAATGATAAAGGCAGATCTTGTAGACGCTTTAAGCCATAATCCAAAGCCACAATATAATTATAAACTTCCTGTACATCATCAGGGTTGCGATCAACATGAATACCAGCTTCTTGTGCTAGCATCTCTCCCAGGGTTGCTTGGGTGCCTTCAATTTTGCTTGAGAGTACAGCTTCACGTGTTATAAAAGGTCGCATGAGAAGATGGGGATTAGGCAATTGCTCTCCTTCACGAGAGAGCATACCCAAAATATGATCGGCTCTAGAGAGGCTCTTCACGAGTATGTTATCCCATTCAAAGGGTGGGGGTAGGGCATTTGGAATAAAGGCCTGGTAACCTGTTAAGCTCTTTGTAACGGTTCCAGATGGCGATTCTCGGATATCCATAGGATAGTATCTCCTGCCTAAATTTTCTTAGCATATAGCTTTATTTTCGAAAGATCAATAAATCGAAAATAAGCTACATCTTTAGTTGCGCAAACGAAAATAAGAAATGCCGTTATTTTCGATTTGTTGTCAATTCGAAAATTAAGAAGTGAGCCTTGACTTATTAGTAAATATATATACAATATGCATATATACGAAAAAAAGGGCATCTATGATGTGGACACGAACCTTTAGCCAAGTCTATCCCGGGCTCAAAAAAGAAGACATTTGGCCCCTATGGACCGATATCAATCAATGGCCCAGTTGGCATGGCGATTTAGACTACTGCAAGCTAGAGGGTGCTTTCGAGGTAGGAAATCATTTTATGCTAAAGCCCAAAGGTGCGCCTGCTGTTAAGATCGTGCTCACAGCGATTGACGAAGGGCGAAGCTTTACAGACTGTACAAACTTTTTTGGGGCTAGGATGGTCGATACCCATGCGATGATCGAAACCCCCGAGGGGCTTCTGATTTCTAATACCCTTGTGGTCAGTGGTCCACTCCAATGGTTGTGGATTAAACTAGTCGCTCAAAATGTGGCCGATACGGTACCCCAAGAGCTGGAGGCTTTAGTGAAACTGGCACGCGCTAAACATGGCTAAGCTACCCTTTGGTTTTGAAAAGCCCGAAGACAGTCCTGGTTTTTTGCTATGGCAAACCACCATGGTATGGCAGCGCCTTATCAAACAAGCCTTAGAACCCTATGATATTTCTCATGCACAGTTTGTGATTCTGGCGACCCTGTTGTGGTTTGAGGCGCATAGCTATGATACAACACAGATTCTTATTGCACAGTGGTCCAAACTTGATAAAATGACGGTTTCCAAGGCCCTTAAAGCATTGGTGTTAGAGGGCTTGGTGCATCGCATAGAGCACAAAAAAGACACGCGCGCCAAGAGTGTCTTTTTAACAGAAAAGGGTAAAACTTTGGTTCATAAGCTTGTACCTATTGTCGAAAAAATGGATGCTACCTTTTTTGGCAGAGTGCCTGAAAAGGATCAAAAATTGTTGATTAGCCAATTAAATCAATTGGCAGCAAATAATAGATGATACATTTTAGGAAAAAACCTTGAAAAATAATATTGATATTTCACATTATGATTTCTATAAAAAACTAAAAACCTTTTCTTTTGTGGAGAAAATAGTTTTATTTGGATCTAGGGCAAGAAAGGATAATAAAGAAAGATCAGATATTGATTTGGCTGTTTTTTGTCCTTCCGCCACGGATTCAGAATGGCTGAAGATCTTAGATATTGTTGATGAAGCAAATACATTATTGAAAATCGATTGTCTGCGATGGGATAAATTACCTACAGATTCTATTTTGCGTAAAAATATCGAAAAAGAAGGAGTTTTTCTCTATGTCAAAAATGAAACTTGAAATAAACAAATTAAGAAAAGCGCTGGTTTCTTTGGAGGCGATTTATCTCCAGCCCAATCGAGAAGATCGCAGTAATATTGACGCAACCATTCAGCGTTTTGAATTTACTTTTGAATTATTTTGGAAAACCATGAAAACTTTTTTAAATCAAAAAGGTGTGGAAGTTAATTATCCAAAAGATGTTTTAAAAGAGGCCTATGCCAGTCATTTCTTGGAGGATGAGGCTATTTGGCTGGGTATGATAAAAGATAGAAATTTAACCTCTCATACGTATGATGAGGCCTTGGCCGATGAAATTTTCAATAGAATGAAGGGGTATGTTCCAGTTTTTAGACAGGCCTTTGATAAACTATCTAAAATGGTGGCCGATGAGTCGTTTTGTGATTAACTTTAGTTTGAGCAATACATGTCGACTCTAACCCTGGACCTAAAAAAACTTCAAAAAACGCTTCGCAAATCAGCGGCTCCCTTAGCAGCAGCCAATCCGCGTTTTTTTAAAACAGGTCCAGGCGATTATGCAGAACATGATCGTTTTATGGGTGTGACGGTACCCGTCTTGCGAAAATTGGCCAAAACCTTTGAAGCGTTATCTCTACCAGATATCAAACAATTATTGCAATCATGCTTTAACGAAGAAAGACAATTAGCCTTGTTTATGCTTGTGAATCGTTATAAGCAGGGCAATCGCACAGAAAAAACACGCATTTACAACTTTTACTTAAAGCATCTAGCCTATGTAAACAATTGGAATTTGGTCGATGCCTCAGCCCATCTTATTATGGGTGCAGAATTGTTTACTAAAAATAACAAGGATAAAGTCCTGCTCAAAACATTATCTCTTTCAGAGAATCTTTGGGAAAGACGAGTTTCTATTGTTTCAACCTGGGCTTTTATTCAAAACAACGATTTTCAATGGACACTTAAAATTGCCAAGCAACTCTTAAAAGACAGCCACGATTTAATCCACAAAGCCGTAGGGTGGATGCTCAGAGAAGTAGGCAAAAAAGACACGCAGGTGCTCATAACCTTTTTAGACCAGCATGCCTCTAAAATGCCCAGAACCATGTTGCGTTATGCGATCGAGCATTTTTCTGCGGACGAACGCAAAATGTATTTAGGAAGGCCTCTTTGATTTGTGAGGGTTACCCCTTACCCTTATCAAAAACCTGAAACAAATGCAAACGCCTACTATCCGCCCGTAAAACCTTAAAGCGATAGTTTCCTATCTCTAAAGATTCACCGCGCTTGGGCAGGCGGCCGAGTTCACGGGTAATCAAACCACCTACGGTATCAACTTCCGTGTCTGGCAAGTGCGCTGAAAAGAAGTCGTTAAAGGTTTCAATCGGTGTTAAGGCTTTTACAGTGTAGGAATGATTATGGTATTTTTTAATCTGTTCCAGATCATCGGTATCGTATTCATCTTCGATATCGCCGACAATTTGTTCTAACACATCCTCAATGGTCACTAAGCCTGTAATCCCACCATATTCATCCACCACAATCGCCATATGATTACGATTTCTTCGGAATTCTTGCAATAAAACGTCCAAGCGCTTGCTTTCGGGAATAAACATCGCGGGTCTGAGTATTTCACCCAAATGGAAATTTTTTGCGGCATGCCCAAAAGCATAGGCCAGTAAATCTTTGGCCAATAAAATACCCAGCACCTCATCTTTATTTTCCCCAATAATGGGAAAGCGAGAATGGACCGTTTGAACCATCACAGGCAGTATTTGATCCAGCGGAGTATCCTGTTCAATCACCGTCATTTGCGAGCGCGGGATCATAATATCGCGCACCCGTAAACTGGGTACTTCTAATACACCCTCAATCATACCCAGAGAATTCATATCTAAAAGGTGTCTGTGCGCCGCGTCGCGCAACATTTCAATGAGTTCACGGCGATCGCGGGGTTCTCGAGCCAATATCTGGCCGAGTTTTTCTAACCAGGATCGGGTGGGTGGGTGTGTGTTCTGTAATTCATCACTCATTGATTAGACGTTCTCCATAAGGGGGTTCAAAATCGAGGGCTTTTAAAATCCTATTTTCCAGGGCTTCCATAATAACGGCATCTGCTGCCTGTTCGTGATCATACCCTAGCAAATGTAAGACCCCATGTACAACCATATGGGCCCAGTGTGCCTCTAGGGGTTTTTGTTGATCCTTTGCTTCTGCAGCCACAACGGCCGCACAAATCACAATATCACCCAACAGTAGCGTCTCCATGCCTTGAGGGGGCGTATAGCTGAACGATAGCACATTGGTAGGGCCGTTTTTATGTCGGTATTGTGCATTGAGCGCAGCCCCTTCAGTCGGGTCTACGATCCGAATCGTGATTTCGGCCTGTTCACACCGTGTGTCGAAAGCCGCTTTTGCCCACTGTATCAATTGTATGTCCGTGGGAACGTCGGGATCGCTACTGGGGTTTTGAACCGCAATGCTAAGACTGGTTTGAAGCGTTTTGGGTTGTTTCTGGGTTCTTAGGCTACACATTGGCCACTTAAGATATGGGTGAGTGCATGGGTTATTTCAACCTGTGCAAGGGTACCTGGGAGTTGATTGGCCTTAAAATGCACCACGCGATTGTTCTCCGTTTTGCCGCTGCACAGTGTGGGATCTTTGGAGGAAGGCCCTGTCACAAGTACCGGATAGGTCTGTCCCAGCATGCGTTGACTCCATTGATGGGTTTGTTGATTCAGCCGATCTTGCAGCAGCTTTAAGCGCTCTTTTTTAGTTTGTATAGAGACATTATCACGTAGATTAGCCGCCGGTGTGCCCGGTCTTTGGCTATAAATAAAACAAAAAGAACGATCGAGATCGACCTCATGTACCAAATTCAGTGTTGCTTCAAAATCCTCGTCACTTTCACCGGGAAAACCGACAATAAAGTCGGAAGTTACACTAATATCAGGGCGAACGGCACGGAGTTTTTGGATTTTCTCGAAGTAGGTTTTAGTCGTATACCCACGTTTCATCATGCCTAAAATGCGATCCGATCCACTTTGTACCGGCAAATGTAAATGATTAGCCAGTTTGGGAATATCAGCATAGGCTTGAATTAAGCGCTCGGAAAATTCCAGTGGATGAGAAGTACTAAAGCGGATCCGAAGAATGCTATCCATTTCTGCGACATAGCTCATGAGTAGCGCCAGATCGGCCGTTTCACCCGAATGCATGTGTCCTTGATAGGCATTCACATTTTGGCCCAATAAAGTAATTTCACGTACGCCTTGTTCGCCGAGCGCGTGGATTTCATGGAGCACAGAATCCAAGGGTCTGCTCAACTCTGGGCCACGGGTATAAGGCACCACACAAAAACTACAGAATTTGCTACAGCCTTCCATAATAGAGACATAAGCGCTAGGACCTGTGGCTTCGGGTGTCGGTAAGACATCAAATTTTTCGATGGTAGGAAAAGAAACATCTACCACGGCCTTGCCTGTTTTAAGTGTTTCATCAATCATGGCCGGTAAGCGTTGTAAAGTCTGAGGCCCAAAGACCAAATCCACAAAGGGTGCACGTGTAAGAATGGCAGAGCCTTCTTGACTGGCCACACAACCACCTACCGCAATCAGAATCTCAGGTCGTTCTTCTTTGAGCTCACGAAATCGGCCCAAGGTCGAAAAAACCTTTTCTTGGGCCCGTTCACGGATGGAACAGGTATTCAGTAAAAGCAGATCGGCGGTCTCGGGGGTATCGACAATCTGTAGACCATGCGTCTGTTTTAGGAGATCGACGGTTCGGGTGGAATCGTAAACATTCATCTGACAGCCATCTGTTTGGATGTACACTTTTTTCATCGAAGGTTCACAGTCGATCGATACAATCGCTTCACAAAAGTCCTACAGACAGTAAGGGTGGCTATGGGTGGGCTCGAACCACCGACCTCGGCATTATGAGTGCCGCGCTCTAACCAGCTGAGCTACATAGCCGAAGGGTGCCATTGTTGCTGATTTAATCGTGTTTTGTCAAGAGTTAGCACACTTCGCATGACTAAAACTAAAGTATTATTATGCGTTAGCTTTTATTCCTGCCGTTTTAAAAAAATCGAAAAAATTGGGTGCAACCCCCGTCCCGAAGACATGACCCGCCTTAAAGTGATGAAGGGCTTTTTTGGTATCCATAGGCCTAATGTCTTCAGAAAAAACCATTCTTTCATTGAAAAGATCAGAATCTTCGCCTATGTTTAAGTTAGTTAATTAAAAAAAATACTGGGAGATTCAGATGCCTGCAGATACACATACTTCTGTTGTTAGGGTGAACCAGTTACATACCTTGATGCAAGGGCTTATCAACTCAGAACTAGAAATGCACGAGCAGTTGGATGATATTCGAAATAAAACAGCTGTTTTAGAACACCAAGCGCTGTGCTTAGATGCAAGTGAAATGCAAAAAAAAGCCAAAGCCAAGATGGTCGCGAAGGTTGTTAGCTTAGGTGCTGATTTTGTCATGCCCATCATAGATCTCACGCTTGCAGCGACTACCGATCTCTCATTCCAAGATTTGAAAGAGTTATCACCGGCATTGGATGGTGCGATAAGAGATTTATTGGTTCATGGATCGCATCTTATAATAACGCCTGCTATAGGTTCTATAGCCAATCATATAGCTTCTACATCAAACGTTGATTATACAAGTATCGATAGCTTAAGGAGGGTGGAAGCAGTCCTCGAACAGAATTTAGAGATTATTAGAAAAAACAAAATAAAAACCGTTTTTCTTTATAAAATGCTTGTTAAACAAGTTTTTGGCCAAAGACCCGGTGATGCAGAAAGATTAGCGTCTTTAAAAGAATCCAGAGAGATTCACTTACAGAAACTGGAATCTCTATTGAAGCTTCAACAAAAATACACTTCTGAAAGATCAAGGCATCGGGAGGCTAGAGAGTCATCTGATTTTTCTCATGAAATTCAAGAGGAAATTCTTCATATGATTGAAGATCAGGGTGTTTTAGATTTGGAAATAATGCTTTTAGAATCGACAGCTGATGAAAACAAAGCCATTCGGTCTATGCAGTCAGAAGCGCTTAAAAAAATAACCCATTCCTTAGAGGACGCGGTAGAAGAAAATGTTTTGATCGAAGCAGAACCTTTTCAGGCGGTTGCTTCTGATTCCTTTCTTAAAAACGAGCTGCAAAAACTCGAGTCTATGGATAAAAATTTAAGCGAGGCTATTGCTCGCTTAGAGGTTGAACAGGAAAAAAATGCCAAAGATCATAAGCAAAGCTCAGAAGAGCTTTTGCAGAAAAAGCAAAATCAAGAGCAGGCTATTGAACGTTTAAAAATGCAACAAAAACGCATTAAAAGGCTTGTTATTCTAGGAACTACGGCTTTAGCTATTACAGCAAGCGTCGTGGCCCTTCCTGCAATTGGTGTAATAACGCCTGTTTTTGCGGGTGCTGTAAAAGTAGTCGCCGTTGGGGTTCGACAAGTCACAAGGGCTGCTTGTGATCGTCAAACGGACAAAGTAACGAAGGGGCATGCCATCGAAAATACTTCTCTTGAAAAAGAGATTGTTGAAGCAGAAAAAGAGCGTTCCTTTCATAAGGATGTAGAGCAATCAAAAAATCGTATTGCAATGATGCTTGCTGTTCAAAGATTTGTCCTTGAAAAAGAAATGAGTGCTAATCAAAAAGTATTTTTTGATGAACAAAAAAGAGATAATACTGAAGCGAAGCAGATCCTAAAAAGCATTCAGTTAGAAAAACAAACACTTAAAAAAAACATAGAAAAACAGTTAGGTGTGTTACAAGATCAGTCTGGCAACAAAGATTTTTCTGTATTAAATCATCAAAAGATGATTATCGACTCTGCAAAATACGCAGTAAAAAATCTTATTATATCAACCGTATTACGAACAACGGGGGTAGACTTTTCTGAAATCGATGAATGGCGTCATTTGGCGTCGGATACGGGCCAAGATCCTAGTGATGAGAAACCATTAACACTCGAAGAACAACAGCAAAAGATTGCAGACATTTTATCATGCCTCGACAATCAATTGGTTTTGATAGAGGAAAAGATAGAAGTTTGTAATATTAAGGAAATGTTTATAGACTCATGGCGCGCCGAGAAAAAAGTGGAGAGTAAAGAAAATCTTTCGGTTCATAAGCTTGTAACGCAACTTTTTCTAGAAGATTCTTTTGATGCTATAAGCAAAACGGCGCGGTCAAAAATACGCCAAGCGATAGAGGATGTTTTATTTTCAGAGGAAAATAGATCAAGAATTCTACCGATGTCAGAAACGATGGAGCATAAACTTCAAGAAGAAATAAAAAAATTACTACAATCTTTGTTAAAGGACGCAGAAAGCGAATATTACCCTTTGCAGGATCTCTCAGATGATTTCCCTAAGCGAGAGCAGATACAATGTTTAAAAAGACAATTGGCTGACTTTGTTGAGTGCTCGCATGCAACATCCGCTTGGAGACCGGGCTTTGCGAATCACTGTCATCAGCATAAGGTCTCTACCCTTGCCCAACATGCGCCTCCTGATCCTAAGAAACCGAGATCATCTGCATCTTAGATGAAAACCTATACCATTTGTCCTGGTCTCACAACAGGGAAATCTTTTGAACATTGTTTTAAGCCTTTTAGCGTTTGCTAGATGGATGGATTCGTGTAGTTCGAGGTTCAACAGAGTTGGCTTGGATGGCGCGCTGAGCAAAGGGAGATTGGCTCCACAGAAGTGCACGACCACGGGGCTTTTGCAAAAGTTCTTTGTTAAAACCTGGGAAAGCTTCCTCTAGCTGCTTGGATAAAGCAGCTTGTTTTTTGACCAAATCGCTATGAAAAGGAATAGCCATGCCAAAATTGGTCAGTCCCCAGATATAGTTCGTGATCTCTAAGGGTTGTTGCCAGTGTTGTGCTAAGTCATCACGGATATCCATTTTGAGTTTGGAGAGCGGCGCCTTCTGTGCCAGTTCAGATAAATATTGACCAAAAAAAGCTAAGATTTGGGTATCCTCGACTCGATCTTTGGCAACGATCCCGGGGTTGGCTTGAAGCCAAGCACCAAAGTACTGTAAATGATCATAAAAAGGTTGAACATCCTCGAAGCGTTCAAAAAGATGTCGAGGATAGCCCCAGGTGCCAAATTTTAAAGCGAGGGTCCGTTGAATCACAAGAAGATGACCTTTGCTGTGTTCTTTGCGAATAAAATCAATCAAAGCGGGAACGGTCGTGCGTGCATGGATCTGCTGATCAATAGATTGATATTTCTGAAGCAACTTTAAAACCGATCGATGATCGGTGGATAAATTTTCGGGTAAAGGGGCACCATAGCTTAGAAGTAGTGTAGAGAGTGCTACGTTTTGATCAAGTATGGCTATTTCTAAGACCGTTTCACGGTCCTCATTGCGTAAATCTAGCCGAGGATGGTGTAGCAGGAGTAGTTCAGCGAGATTATAGAACCCTTCTGAGATGGCTATACTTAAAGCAGTATTTTGCGTTTCGTCACAGACATCGATATCTGCATTATGCTGTAGCAGCAGCTTAGCGATCTGAATATCGCGATTGGCAACAGCTTCGACCAAGGGGATATGTATTTGGAGTTTTTCTTGGGTCCGTGCCCCTCTTAATAAGAGGAGTTTACATGCCGCCTCATGACCTTCGGCAGCGGCCAATGCTAAAGGACTAAAGCACTTGGGGTCATCTGGATCACTTGGATTATCAGCATATTTATTATAGGTAGCATTGATAGGGAGGCCTGTCTCTAGGGCTTGTTCGATGCATGCCAGATGCTCAATCACCGTCATCTCGGTCGTTAAAGCCTTGTATAGAAGCTGAATAGCCTCTTGGGTAGAGCTCAGATTTTGTGGATACAGCTTTTTGCGAATGGTTTGTGCTTTACCATAGTAGTACAAGGCTTTGGAGAACTGCCTTTGCATGTGATAGGCATGAGCGATGCGCTGCCAAGCCTCTGCTTTCTCTTCAAAAGAGGCAGGCAGAGAAGGATCGAGGACGATGTTGAGGGAATACTCTATGGCTTGCGCATACAGAGCATCCGCTTCAGCGCTCTTTGCCATACATTTCAAGGTAAAGAGCAGGATGTGAGGGGGGGGAGGATGTTTCACGTCTTTTTCCTGTTTCATGCTGGGTGGATTTTATTTGAGGTGTGGATAGGGTGGGCGATAGTGGGTTCGAACCACTGACCCCTGCCGTGTGAAGGCAGTGCTCTACCGCTGAGCTAATCGCCCTATTTCAGGCCCGCCAGCGTATCAGACTATGATAGGATTCGTCCATTAGGAGCCTCTTCCAATGGGGTATGAGTCTGAAGCGATGCCTTGTTTCCAATGGGAATG
>CAZFXA010000037.1:0-12585 GCA_964522825.1 uncultured Legionella sp. | reverse complement strand
CGCTTGGATAGTACATTGTTAGCTATACTCAATGCAACCTTGTTCATCTAGATGCTGCCTTGTGTAAGTCTGGTGGCCTTAGGGTGGACTTACAGAATGAAGCGTGGCCTTGAATCAAATAGTGGCTTTCTACTACCTTATGCGCAACATATGGTATTTCACCAATTAAAATAAGGATACAGTATCGGCAAACTCAAAAATGAGTAACTAATCTACACATAAAGTTACACAGTGCTTTTTTAAGTCTCAACAGTCCTTCTTAGATTAATCTATTTAAATAGCTAATTGCGCTTATCCACCACTCAGACCTTTTGTTGCTGCTTTAATTGTTTTTTAATTGTTTATCTCGCATGCAAAAGGTGTGCTAATAGGCCCTGGTTGAACAGCATTGTTTTATACTACCAATCATGTCCCCAGCCTTCTCTGAGCCGTGTGTTGCCGATCGCTGCATAGTTCGGAGGCCAACTGGTCTCTCTGTTGGGTTCGGACTTTAGCAAGTGAGAAAACCGCCTTCTGGTCACCCAGTACATCATAAACCCCACCACTAGCCAGTTCAATTACACGCGGCGCGCGCCAACCTCCCCGGTAAACGCCAAAGTTCTCACCTAACTTACCATCGTTATAGGTTGCCGTGAACCACTCTCCTTCACTAATCTTGCGGGTTCGGGGAAGCATCGGCTCCTCGAACGCAGGGCAGGGATAAAATGGGCGGTCGGGTCGACAGTACTCATTAATCACATGGGCAGGTAATAATAACTGAGCACCACCCACTTCCTTTTGCCAATGCTGCTCAATGGTCTGATAGTCCTTATTTTTTTTATACCAAGCATCATAATTATCAAGGTAGGTTTTAAGCGCTGTACTCAGCTTATCTAGAGGACCTCCCGGCATACCGGCATGTAACCCATGGGTAGACACCCAGGAGCCCGTGGTCATTAACTGCACTGCTGCCTGGTCGTCAGGCAAGTAACGCTTGAGCATCGTCCACATGTGCCAATCGAGTGCCCAAACTGCATACTGAAAGCCTGTGATGTTCTCGAAGCTACGCTTGGATAAGTCCATCACATTCCCAGCGCATAACACCAAATCTCGGTTCTTCTGAAGCATCGCTTCCGCTTGCTCTTGTTCCCCTTCGGCTACCAAACGTAAAAATTGCGAGAGCTCTTGAGTATTGGGGTTCGGGCCTTTAAACAACAGCACATTAGAAGAAGGACCAGCCTCGCTTTTCTTAGAGGCTGCTTCAGCCTTACGAACCTCGTCAGCCTTCAGTTTAGCTTGACGTTGTTCTTCAACTTTGCGGTCTTCCTTAGCCTTCTTAAGACGAGATTCTTCTAATTTACGGGATTCCTCAAGCTCTTTTAAACAAGCCTCTTCTGCCTTAAGCTTGGCTTGACGCTGCTCATCAGCTTTATTCAATGCCTGTGTATCCACAGATACAACATAACCAAAATTCGCCGCAATCGCTAAATGCTGTTCACCTTCCGGCGATTTCTGGCGCACTAAATATTCGCCATACAGACCATAGACTTGACCCGTAATCCGATCAATGCTAGAAACATGTTCTAAAGCATCCAGTTTTTTAAGCGCCGTTCCAAACGATTCTTTGACTTTGTCATGCCTTAGCTTTTTCTCACTAATAGAGGCTACACGCAAAAGCTCTTCAATCTCTTTAAAATTAGAAGGCTCTTGTTCCTCTATCATCTTAAAAAACGCTTGGTACTGCGTTGCAACAAGCTCTTTTTCCGAAATATTAATCCGCGTCACAATCGCTTTTATAAAGGGACTTATATTGCGCTGAATATTGTCTATCACTTCGCGTCCTTCTGGATCACGTTCTCGTTCATACTCTTGTTTCCAATAGTCCAAATAAGGTCCAACTCCAGCACTATAAATTTTAGAATCGGCACTCGGATCAGATACAGATACCACATACGGCAACAGCCTTCTTTCCAAAAAACTCGATTCCGAACGATCCCTGTTCATAATCTGATTCACTTCATACATGCAGTTCTTCGATTTTAAATAGCTTTCACTAATGACCGGTAATACATAATCTAAATTTTCATGCGCTATAATATGCATAAAACCTGGCAAATACACGCCATGTTCTAAATAGCCCTCATCTCGAATAACCAAATAGCCTTTGGCTGTAAAAGCTTGTTCTAAGGTTCGGGCAATGCCTTGCTGCGCCCATTGGTAAGTAATAAAAACACTACGCTGCGAGGCTGGCTTCCTATCAAGCTTTTCTTTGAGAGCAGTAAGCCGTCTATCAGCCATCATGCCGCCCAGTAGCCCACGACTTAAGTAAAAGCCCTCTTGTGCATCTTGCCTAAGTTCATAACCCTGATTCAACAAGGATTTAATCTGAGCTTCAGCCTTGGTGGGTTCTTCCGACAAATGTTCAACACCCCTATCCCCTGCAAAACGAAGATTAAGCCTTTGATAGTGATAGGCTTCGAGAGCCTGCTCGATTAGGGACTGCGTTTCTATTTCATGGGTGTTAATATCAGCATGTGCTTCAAATTCTTCTCGTTTAAACATTGAGTCTTTCTCCTATAGACTAATCTAAGCGTGCATTATTTTGTCAACTGAACGATGACTCGTTATTCCTGTAGAATCAGCCTAAAAGGCTATCAACTTATTTAAGCCTAAATACAGCTTGTGGATCTTTAGCCGCCGTAGCAACACGAATAATGCTTCCTGACTCAACCATTTTATTCAGTCTAGTTCTAACGGTTCTGGTGCTTACACCCCATAATTTTGATATTTCGGTGGGGCTTAATTCTTTTCGAGTATTCAATTCGCACAGCAAAATTTTCTCCCAAGCTTCAATGGTTGTATGCATGACAGCAGCGGTGTATAGCGTTACACGGAAGTGTGTATTGAACTCTTGAAATATGGGTGGCCTGGCTTTTATACGATCATAAACACTCATGATTCTCTTTAAACCTGTCCCAAGTTTTTCAATAAGACTAACCTCACGAAATATTCTTCCCATCATTCTGTTTCTCATTCTAGAAACGCCAGAAAGCGCTAATTCCATAGTCTGACCATACGTTAAAGCACCTGGATTGGTTATCTCGATCCGATCTGCAAAAATTGCAACTTGAATAGTCGCACCTTTGATAGAATAATCAGCGTGCACAATAGAATTGATTAATGCCTCACGCACGGCCTTAGCGGGGTATTGTGGAATATCTTCACGAACTCCCCCATGAATTTTTCCTGCAACCCGTGTATTTCGTTTAATAAACGCTAATACTTCTTCATGCGCCTTGATGAGTGGCAATTTAATTTCTTGTTGATCAATAATATCTTCGTGCGTTTCACTGGAAAAACATACACACAGAATGCTTGAGTCAGGAAACCATTTAAACCTATTCTTCGCAAACAGTAAAATCGCGCCATTAGTGGGCGCTAATTTACTACTCTGTCGTGTAACTATTCCCAAAGATTCATAATGCTTCTTTGAAAACTTACTAAATTTTGGCGCCATCCATGTCGCAATAACCTCATGATCTAAATCATCAACTTTTGCACCCAGGCATGGCAGCTCATCAAACAAAATATTTTTTGATAGCATTTGCAATGATAAAATTGTCTCGCTATCTGCCAACCTATTTGTTGAGCCTAAACGAATATAGGTCCCCTTTTCCATCCCAACTGATTTCAAATAAAAAGGACCTGCCATATGTGGCACCTGTATAACCAATAGCTCTTTAGTTCTAATGCTCATGATTTGAATATCAGGTACAATGAGAGGCTCTACAGAATCTGCAATGGCACTTGCAAGTTTTTCTTCTTCAAGCAATGGATTTTTAACACCAACAATTTTTTTACTTTTATCCTCGACACCGATTACAACGTTACCACCCGATGTGTTTGCAAGCGCAATCACAGCTTTAATAATAGATGTTAATGATTTAGTGTTTTCTTTAAATTCAAGCGTTTTACCTTCATTTTGAGAGATTAACGTTTCTAGCATACCGAGCCCATCCAATCAAATGCCATACACGGAAATTAACACGGAAGAACACGGAAGGCAAATTTCTTCCGTGTTGAACGAGTGCATATACCCTTAACGATATTTATTAGTTAACTAGTAGATACTTTGAGCTATACATGAAGCAGTTCTTGTAATGTCTTGGCCCTTCACACGGCAGGGGTCAGTGGTTCGAACCCACTATCGCCCACCAGTAAAACAAGGTTTTTATGACAATTTTTGAAACTCTTTAAATTTACAAAGTTCTCTGTAAGTCCACCCTAAGGCCAATAGTCTAAATCTCCAAATGCAGTACACAATTGTAAATACCTACCAAGCAGAAGGGTTAATGCTAGCTCGACTAATAAAACAGTTGGGGCTGAAGTAGCTAAGACACCCTAAGAAGGGGTACCATAGCTACTACGTATGAACGCAAAAGCAGGCTAGCTGCTAGACAGCAAAGTAGATTAATAGAACATTTTGTGGCTGGAACAACGGCGCGTGCGGCAGCGGAGTTAATTGATGTCCAGGCAAATGCAGCTATGCGCTTTTATCAACGCCTTCGGCAATTAATAGCGAGCAAACTTCCCAGTTATGAACTATCTGGTGAAGTAGAAGTGGATAAAAGTTATCTATCTTTCTGTTATTTTTCCCACAAGCTAGGCGCAATACTTGTGGATCAGTCTGATCCGAAAAAGGCACGACCCAACTTAGAATTATTCCCAAAGCATAAACTAACACCTTGCTCTTACAATAAAATTTCAGTTTCCAAAAAAATAAGCATTGGAGGATAAAATATGTGCTCATCCTACACCTAACTGAGCGCTTATTGTTTCACCAAACAAAATCATTTTAAGCCTTTGCAATCTTTTTTCCAGGCGCTCGATTAGACACAGGATTACTTCCCGATTGATGTTCCCTACTACGATTTGCAGAATCCACCTGCATGTTATAATAACTTGAGAACATTGGTATTGGCGCTCTCTCTTCTGGAGATAAAACTGAAGATGATGAAAGCCTTAAATCGTTAAAAATTTCCTCTAGAGCTGCTAGCGGGAAATCTTTAAACTCAGGAAAAATAGAGTGCATTTGTTTTAATGATGGTTCAAAACCTTGTTTGGCTACTTTAATTAATAACTGCATACAGTATCCAATATTCTGCTCAACCCCACAACCTGTAAAATAAGCTATAGCAAGATTATGCTGTGCATCGAGCATTCCTTGATCAGAGGCTTTCTCCAGCCAATACACTTCTTTTTGATGATCTTTTTTAACACCCTTCCCTGCTTTATATAGGCATGCAAGATTAAATTGAGCAGCTGCCAACCCTTGCTCGGCGGCTTTTTGAGACCATAGGACTGCTTGGGCGTAATCTTGCTTGACTCCTTCACCATCACGATACAAAACAGCAAGACTATGCTGCGCACCAGCATGACCCTGTTCTGCTGCTTTACGAAACCATACCACTGCTTGAGTCGCATCTTTTTTAACCCCTTCGCCATCCCGGTAAGCACACCCTAAATTATTTTGTGCTTCCGAATAGCCCTGCTCGGCCGATTTTCTGTACCAATGGGCCGCCTTGCTATAATTTTGAGGTAGACCTTGACCAAAGTCGTACATAACACCCATCTGGAATTCTGCCTCAGGCATTTTTTGATCCACAGCTTTATGAAACCATTTCAGCGCTCGAGCGTAATCTTGTATTACACCATCACCTGTTAGATACATTCTGCCCAGAGAATATTGCGCACCTGCAAAGTCTTGCTCAGCTGCTTTGGTTATCCATTCTATAGCTTTTCTGGGGTTTTTTTCGATCGTTTCTGAGCCTTCAAGATACAAGGAACCCAAACGAAATTGCGCTTCAACTTGGTCTTGCTGAGCAGCTTTGATGAGCCATATCAAGCCCTGAACCTCATCCTTTTTAAAATTGCCTAATCCTGCCATGTACATATTGCCAAGATTATGCTGCGCGGCAGCTAATCCCTGAACAGCCGCCTTTTCAAACCACATAGCCGCTTGAACACGGTCTTGCGTTACACCCCTACCCTCAAAATGCATCACCCCTAAATGACATTGTGCTTGAGCATCTCCTTGCGCCGCTGCTTTAGTCAACCAGGCCATCGCCTGGATATAATCCTGTGACACGCCATTTCCCTCGAAATACATCGAGCCAATCTCGCATTGTGCAACAGCATTTCCTTGAGCAGCGGCTTTGCTAAACCAGATCATCGCCTGCCTATAATCCTGTATAATGCCCTTGCCATATAAACAAATCGATCCAATCTCGCATTGCGCTCGAACATGTCCCTGAATAGCAGCTTTATGAAACCATCCTAAGGCTTTAGCCCCATCCCGTTCAACGCCTTGTCCTGCTAAGTACATTTCGCCCAAATTAAATTGTGCAAGCGCCAGTCCCTGATGGGCTGCCTTTTCAAACCATGTCAGAGCTTGGGCATAATCACCCTTAAGCCTACAATTAACCCCAAGGTAAGCTTGTGCAGAAACATCGCCTTGATGTGCCAAATCTAATTTTGCATTAAGCTTAGGATCAAGGGATACAGCGTTGCTCAGCAGTTGACTGTGTTTTTTTATTTTTAGGGCTTCTTGGGTTAGAGAGTGTTCTGAACCATGCACTTTCAAACTAATAGCATAGGCTCGCGCACTAAAACGCTGGGCTGCTTCTTTATTCACAAGATCCTTATGCATCTTTGCAAGATTAATCAGGATAGGCACAAGCAATGAACTTTCAACACCATAATATTGCTCATAAACACGCAGAGCACGTTCTAAAAGTGGCCTCTGCCTTGCAATATCCCCAACAATACTATAAGCATTGCTCAAATTCATCAAGGTGGGTGCCAGTTCGGGATGATCCGAACCGTAGTGATTCTCTTTGATACGCAGAGCTCGTTCCAAAACGGCTTTTTGCTTTTCTAGATCTTCCAGACGACCATAAGCATTCCCAAGATTAGACAATATAATAGCTACTTGAGGATGATCTGGGCCATGGTGATGCTCAACAACAGCTAAGGCACGCTCTAAGGCCGTCTTAGACTGCACCACATCCCCAAGCGCGCCGTAGACAGTCCCAAGATCACCCAGCGTAGTTGCAACCAATACGTGATTAGAACCATATTTCGCCTCTAAAATAGAAAGCGCACGCTCCAATAATTCCTTCTTTTTTGGCTGATTGTCAAGAATGCCATAGATATTTCCAAGCTGTCCCAACGTACCAGCCAATAGCTCCTCATGTTTCAGACCGTCATGTGGCTCAAAAATCGTCAAGGCCTGCTCCAACATAGCCTTAGACTTCAAAGGCTCGCCAAGCGCAAGATAGCTTGTTCCAAGCAGGGCTAGGATAGGGCCTACTTCCACATGCTTAGTACCATGATGTTGTTTCTGAATTTTCAGGGCGCGCTCCAATAGGACTTTTGCCTGTTTGGCATCTCTTTGTAGACAGGCTGTTCCAAGATTCATGAGTGTGGATGCAATTTTAAGATGTTTAGGGCCATAATAACGCTCCTTGATAAGGAGCGCTTCTTCTGCAAGTGCTTTATGCTTTGTCACATCCCCAAGGGCTCCATAAACAGCCGCCAGATGATCGAGCGTTTCAGCCACTTCGCAGTGCTTGGGGCCAAAATGGTTTTGAAGGATAGGCAGAGCACGTTCAAGCAAGGTCTTTGCCTGAACATAATCCTCAAGCTGAAAAGCAACATGACCAAGGCGTCTGAGCACAGATGCAACTTCAACGTGATGGGGACCAAAGTAATTTTCAAAAACAGCGAGAGCACGCTCTAACAGCGCTTTCTGTTTGACTGAATTTTTAAGCACACCATAAAGACAACCCAGATTCATGAGCGTCCGTCCAACATCAGGGTGATCTAGTACATAATGTCTTTCTTGGATGTATAAAGAACGCTCCAGTAGCATCTGTGAATGAGTATAGTCCTCAAGCTTAAGATAAACACCCCCAAGATTCGCAAGCGTTCGGGCAACTTTGAAGTGATCGGGACCGTAGTGTTTTTCTTGAATGTGCAGGGCACGCTCCAGCAAAGCTTTGGACTGGGTATAATCCATATCAAGATCAAGATAAACACAGCCAAGATTCATGAGTGTACTAGCACTGTGAAAATGATCCGGGCCATAATGATGGTCTACAATGCTCAAAGCCCGTTCAAGCAAGGCTTTGGCCTGCACGGGATTCCCTAGGGATCTATAAGTGTCTCCCAGATTGTTAAGCGTAATGGCTATATTAGGATGATCTGGCTCATAAAAAACTGCTTGCATAGATAGTGCACGCTCTAACAAGATCTTCGATCGAGCCATTTCTCCAAGAGCCTTGGTAGCATTTCCAAGGCTAATGAGCGCAGGAATCACGCGAATATGCCCCGGACCGTAACACGCTTCGTTAATAACCAAATCACGTTCAAATAAAGCTTTGGCCTTGACCTCATCCCCTAAAGATTGATAAGCATTACCGAGCTCACGAACTATGGGTGTGATCGTGGGATCATTCGGATCACAATAACGCTGTTGGATAGCCCAAGCACGTTCAAAAAAACCCTTAGCGACTTGGGGCTTAGCAAGGCTATGTTGAAACACAGAACCTATATCTAATAACAATTTACTAAAGGACAGCGCTGTAGGTTTATCGGCATCCCATAAGCGATCGTAATGTTCAGAAAAACTTTTTAAATGCGGCAATAAAGACCTTTTTCGCGCTTCATCTTCATGGACTTGCGTATGACGATTAAATTCTGTGTCTAATACCACACACCCGTTGAAGTACTCACTTTGGTTCAGGGGTTGTTGTTGAGACACTACCGTTTGCAGTAGTTGGTGTATGGACACTTGGTGGGAGTCCTGTATTTTCAATAGAGAATAGCACGCTAATAAATCTAAGGAATGATTCAGAGAAAGCTCTAGATTTGAAAAAGGAGTCTTTTCTGTTAAAGAAGCCAACAACAACTTTTTGGGAATATTATCCGAAGCCAAATAAGCACAAATTCTCAATAAATTTAAAGCCTCTCTACCTTCTTTAGAAGCTGCTAAGGCTTCAAAAGTCGCATTCCACGTGCTGGCCACTGGTAACACTTGAACGCCAATAGGCAAGGTCTTATCTGTCATTAAAAAATCGGATTTTTTCTGATAAAGCTTTAAATAGGCTGTGGCAGAAACAACCTTTTGCTGCATATAAGCCCCCGCTTGCACCAAAGCCAGCGGTAGATAACCCAAACGCTGCGCTAGCGTTTTCAGATGCTGGCTATCTTGGCTAGGACTGAAAGATTGTAGTAAATTCACCGCCTCTTCTTCCGGCATCATATCTACATCTACAATCTGAAACCCTGTGGGCCAATACGCTTGGCGACTCGTGAGCAAAACGGTACCTGAACCCTGAGGTATATAGGCTTTAATCGAATCATAGTCCTGTACATTATCAAAAATAACCAACCAATCCGCATGACTACCTAAAACGTCCATCACATAAGCTTGTGCCTCTAATAATCGCTCCCCACGATAACCCAGCTGCCCAGCAAAACCCATATAATCCTGAAGGAGGACGTGTTCGTTTTCAGCTTTTAGCCATACACGAATACTATGAGCATCTGAACAATGGGCATATTGTAGGGCTATAGTACTTTTGCCAATCCCTCCTAACCCCTTACAAGCTATGAGTGCGGGTGACTGATGAACAACTGTGCTATCCATCAGTTGACTCATCAAGTCCCTTCGTCCTATAAATCGCTGGTCCAAAACAGGTATATTCCAAAGCTTCTTTTGCTTGTCTTTTAAAGCTTTCAACAAGCCCCTGAAATCGTTTTCCGAAGTAACAGGTAATAGGCCTGGATCTTGATTTAAAAGCCCTTCCACCATACTCGTTTGATCTGCTTTCATCGCTCTAGCAGGAGGCATCATGGACGGTGTGAAACCATAAAGCTCTTCATACGCCTCTGGATATTCCGTTAAAAAATCAGAGACATCACTTTTTTTATCCCAATTCGGGGTTAATTCTTTATTCTTTAATACTTTCCCAGTCTTAGGACTGGTATCGTGTGTACTTAACCACGCTTCAATGGCTTCTCGTTCATAGGTATGGCCATCCGCGGTAATCACGGGATCCGACAGTATCTGATTTGTGATTGAACACACCAACCGATACGGAATCGTGATTTTTTTAGTCTCGCCACTTAACATAAAAAAATCTCCTTTTTTTAAAAAACCCCAATCAATTCGCTTCACTTAAATCCAGTCTGAATCTTCACGCGACCTTATCATACCCGAATTTACCATCTGTTTGAAACTGAATACTTACCCTTAAAATAGAGATTATCTGAAAATATGATATGAATAGTCATGATGAGGTACATAGCCGAAAAACAAAGAGCTCACCCGAGGTTTTAATTAAAAACTATGCTCGGATTCTTAGAAAGAAGCAAGCTTGCTTGATGGTTGGACATTATCATCACTCTACGCATCTCCAAAAATAAAATAGCTCTCGAAAAACAGATGTTTTGCACAACCGAGCTGGACACAGCACTGCCGACTTCCGCAAAATCCGTAAGCGATCCGGGAAACTTTCAATTACCCACAACTTTTGCTCCCGCACTAAAGCCCAATTGAATATCCATTAATCGTGTCAAACCTCTCCACATGACAGTATTTCCAGGTGGTGGATCTGATTTTCGTGCAAGATAGCCGCCAAGCCTGGCAATTTGAATCAAATAACCAGATAATTCTTTTGTGTCTTTTTTTTGAGAAAGACTGTTTAACAAATGAATTTCAGTATCTGTAAGCGCTAATTTTGGAGATGCTCTTGGATTTAATCGATTGACCATCGTTATCCAAAAAATCCTCCAACTTAAAATACAAAAAGCAGTAAGAGCTCTTCTAAGGTTGGAATGAAACTCCTAGGAATCCGTATTGGCTTGGTAGGCTCTCTATATTTACCCGTACCTTTAGGTCGCCCTGTGCCTACTCTATTAGAACCCATGATTATCCTAAACTATGAATGACATGGATAACCACACCCCAAATCTTTGAGTCAGTCTCTTCGGTAATTGGAATAGGATTTATACCGCGTTTCTTCAGAAGCTAATCTTGTGGATAACACACTCTAAATCCCCTGGGCAATTGCTTAAAGACACAATCATAAAACTCCATCTGAGTGACTGTACACTAATGTATCACTCAATAATAAGCACCTCCCCCCCTATGTGCCCAATCTAAGCAATACTTTACAATCTTCATAAAAAAACTGTATTCATTTTCGACAGCCCAGATTTTATCCTTTTTTTATACGGCTAAAAACATGAACAAAGTCTCAATATGCAGATTGGGTGGTTTTTATTTTTGGCGGAGTGCTGCATCACGGTATACGACCAATCTACGGCTTATACAAGGTGTGTAGCTTTCATCAAAATGGCCAATTCCAGTACGTCTTGATTATCGTACGATAATTAATGTAGGATAATTCCTGCGCTTCAGTGCTACACAACAGGAGCCCCCTCGGCAATGATAAAAGTCATGGTCATTGAGGATCATCACTTGGTGCGTGCTGCTGTTGTACGATTGCTAGCTGAATACCACGACCTTCAGATCGTGGCAGAAGCATCCAGTGTTGAAGAAGCCCTCTCAGTGATCCCCTTAACAACCCCTGATTTGCTCTTCATGGATCTATCGATGCCAGGCATGGGGGGACTCAAAGGAATCGCTAAAATAAGCGTCCTGCATCCCGGCCTGAAAATGATTGTCCTGTCTACACATGACCATGAACCTCATATCAGTCTTGCGCTCCAAGCGGGTGCCAAAGGCTATCTGAGCAAAGGCGCTTCACCCACCAAAATGCATCAAGCCATCCACACGGTCATGCTTGGTAAAATTTATTTAGAACCTGCTATAGCCCAAACCCTGGCTCTAAAGCCATTCGATCATAGTCCCCTGCAGGCTCTTTCAGAACGTGAACGGACTGTTTTTGAACAGATAGCCCAAGGGATAGAGCCTGAGATTATTGCGGAACAATTAGGGATCCATCTAAAAACCCTGAACACTTACCGATATCGCCTGCAGGAAAAACTACAGGTAAACAATGATGTGCAAATCGCTTTGCTAGCCCTTCGTTACGGCCTTTTTAATTATACTGAAGCTGAGACCTCTGAATCCTGACACCTTTCTTGTCTTTGACAAGATTGCCCATAATGTTCGACAATGCCACTTGTAAAGCTTATAAACATAAGCCATGTGGAGCACTGAAAAATGGAATTAGCAGGAGTCCCAGCATTTTTTTGCCCTAGCACAGTGTTGCTGGTGGACGATAATCATCGTTTTTTGAGACATATCAGCTTGCAGCTAGTAGCTCCCCTCCATAGTGAGCTTTTCAATGATGCTGAGGAAGCCTTAGTCTATCTTAGTAGGCTTCCAAATTCAGTAGCAGCCCCTAAGACCTACCCTTATATGGTGACCGATGTAGCATCCAGCACGTGTCTGGGTAATCACTATTCTATGAATTGCGACCTAAGCGCAATTCATAGAATAGTCTACAATAACGATCGCTTTAAGATGGTGTCCGTTGCCGTGATCGACTATGCCATGCCTAAGATGAATGG
>CAZFXA010000036.1:0-13196 GCA_964522825.1 uncultured Legionella sp. | reverse complement strand
TTTCAAGCCTTGCCTATTAGTATTGCCCATGCTTCGCATGCTGGCACATTACCCCATCATCATACTGATCCCTTCGATCGTATATTAATCGCCCAAGCACAAATCGAAAAATTAACCCTTGTCACGCACGATCAAAAGCAAATATTGTATGATGTGTCTGTGATTATGGCTTAAGAAAGGAGATCCCTATGCTGCCCTATATTCTCGTGCTCTATTACAGCCGCTATGGTTCAGTGGCCTCTATGGCCAATCTGATTGCCAGAGGCGTGCATATGGTCGATGGCATTGAAGCACGGGTTAGGACGGTACCCAGTTTGGTATCTACGGCAGAGCCTCTACCAACCCCTGTGCCCGTACCCGCAACAGGCGATATCTATGTAACGCTGGATGATCTGAAAAATTGTGCAGGCCTTGCAATGGGTAGCCCTACGCGCTTTGGTAATATGGCCTCACCGCTAAAATATTTTTTGGATAGCACCAGTGGGTTATGGATGTCGGGGGCTTTGGTGGATAAACCCGCAGCACTCTTTACCGCCTCTTCCAGTATGCATGGAGGACAAGAAAGCACGCTCCTGAGTATGATGTTGCCATTGCTACACCAGGGAATGCTAATACTGGGTCTACCCTTTACTGATCCAGTGCTAGTCAATACCCAGACCGGTGGAACCCCTTATGGTGCAAGCCATGTGGCTGGGACTCACACAAAACCCCTAGACATTAGCGAGGATGAAAAGCACTTGTGTCTGGCTCTAGGAACGCGCTTAGCGACAACGGCCCAGCAATTGCGGAAAACTTAATATTTTTTATAAATCCAAAACTTCTTTCACAAAAGGAATGGTTAAACGTCTTTGTGCTTTGAGCGAAGCTTTATCTAAAATGTCTAGTCTTGAAAAAAGTTGGGTCATATCACGTGGACAATGGTTTAAAAGAAAACGTGCCACCGTTTCATTTAAGACTAAACCTCTTTTCAACGCACGCAGTTTTAAGGCTTGTTCTTTTTGATGATCGTCTAAAGGTTCTAAAACATAACATAAACCCGAAGACAAACGCGATTGTAAATCGGGCAGCGAGAGGGTTAAATCTTTAGGCCGCAGACGGGCTGAGACCAATAAAAAATGTCCCTTTAAACGAATGGCATTAAACAAATGAAAAAGTGCTTCCTCCCACGCTTGATTGCCTGCAATCTGATCGATATCATCGATACAAATAAGGGCTACATCCTCTATACCCTTCAGTGCCTCCGTATGAAAAATGTGTGGTTGATGCAAAGGTAAGTACATCGCTGACTGGCCTCTTTTAGAAGCAGCCTGACAGACTGCCTGTAAAAGATGCGTTTTTCCCGCAGCCGCTGATCCACTCAAATACACAAAAGGCTCACCGTCTAAAACAGCCATACGCGCTAAGCAATGCACGATTTCTGCATGAGTGCCTTCATCATAAAAATTATCGAAGGTTGCATCATCCCTTAACTGAAAGCTTAAAGCTAATTGGTCTAACATTTTATTCAGGCACGCGTAGGGTAAAAAATATTTCCCCTAAAGAAGGTTTGGCGGATGGGTCGGGTGCCAATAAATCGTCTTTGGAAAGTGTATGCGTTAACTGATCTTGCGAGAGTGTGCTACTAAGCGATAATGTCATGAAATCGGGACCAATTTGCTGAATACGCACTTTGCTAACACACGGCGTTTTTTCTAAATACTGCATGATTTTTGCATAATCTTCAGCTTGTAACACCGCAGACACATGCAACAATAAAGGCCGAATAGTAGGTGGCGTAACCGCTTTAACCGGAGTCTGCGAGGGGGCTTGTTTCATTAAACGATCGATAAGGCCGTTAAAAAGTGTTGCTTGATCGGCTGCTTTGCTCTCCCAGCTCGATACGGGTGACGGCCTTGGCGTGTCGGTTGTATCATCACTTACAACAGATTGCTGGGGTACTATGGTCCAGGTTGCTGCCCATTCTTCGCCCTGAAGCCTTAAAGAACCCAAAACAATACGTTCGGGATGGTAGCGTTTTGAAGCCAATCGTATTTTATCGAAGGCTTTTGCCTGAATAGCTTCTGCAGTAACTTGTGAACTATCTAATAAATCGATTAAAGGCAGTATTAAAGGCATGGCGCGCTGCTTAAAATGCCTTTCCAGGGTCCTTAAAAGCGTGGGTTCGGTATCGACACTCACCCAATGCACACCCCCCTCGCTATTCTCAAGCACTAACCATAACAGCGTCAGTGGACGTTCTTTGGGCACGGGCGATCCCCCAGCTTCTTTGAGAAGACGATCTACCAGAGGCTCATTGAAAGTTACTTTCGCGGTGCGCTGATCATCGAGTCCTTGATGATAGGATAATTGTTTCACATAGGGATCGGGATCGATCATCGCCTTACGAATAGATTCTTTCTTCAGAATATCGGCACCGCCGATTTTTAAAAGCAGTGCTGCAAAGGCTTGTTGGGTGAGTTTGGTGGGATCGACTTCTGCATCATCAAGAGCCATTGGGACTTCTGCCTGGTATAAATCCTTCAGCGCCTCTGCAAAAGCCCCCCCTGCCCCCCATAGAACAAGAAAAGCCAGGAAAAGCATCGATTTTCTAGATAAAGCTTGTACGATCATAGTCCCTCCCTTGTACCATAGCCTACCGTAGCCCTCAAGACCCAGGGCAAGTCTACCAATCTATCATGTAGTGTTTTAAGATGGTGGCTGTGTTTTCGTCATGGCGAGGGCCTTTAGGCCCAAAGCCACCCAGGCATTAACAAGCAACTAACTAATAACTTCTAGATTGCTTCGCGATGCTCCAATGACAACCTTCTACGCAATGAAGTAAGGAAGATTTTTATGCAAATTTCAACCGCTGCCAATGCCGAATGCAGCGCTACCCTACACACTCCCATAAACCAAGCACACTATACACAGCTCGCCATGTTTTTTGTGGGGCTTTTATTAACAGCCAATGTGATAGGTGAAAAGCCTTTGGTCTTTGGCCCCATTATCTTACCAGCCGGTTTGTTATTATTTCCGATGACCTATCTTTTGGGTGATGTCTTAACCGAACTCTATGGCTTTGCCCGATCGCGCCGGGTTATTTGGATGGCCATGCTGTGCAATTTATTGATGTGCTTCATGTGCAAACTCAGCATTAGTCTGCCCGCCTCCCCTTCTTGGACACACCATGAAGCCTATGCACAAATCTTAGGTAGCTCGAGTCGTTTAATGGCGATTTCTGTTTTTACCTATTTTAGCGGCGAATTGATTAATGCCTATATCGTTTCCCGACTACAACTAAAAATGCAGGGACGTCTGTTTTGGCTTCGTGCCTTGTGCGGCAGCTGGATTGGCGAGTTTATTGAGACCAGTCTGTTTATTCCACTGGCTTTTTATGGCCGTATGCCCAACGAAGAACTCTTCAGGCTTGCGATTTTTTATTATGCCTTTAAAATGCTTTATGCCCTTTGTGCGATGCCCTTTGCGAATAAATTAGTGCAGGTTCTTAAACGAAAACAAGCCCCTTAAAAAGCAGCAAGGTAAATCATATGCTTTACTTGATAATAACGCGAGTCAATGACGTTCATCCCTTATTCCTCATTTAGAACCTTTAAAAAGTGTTTTTTTGCAACTGATTCACTTTTTAGAAAGAATAAACAGGTCATCGTTTCTCAATCAACACACCACAATCCTCGGTCAACTTCCAAGTCAGACACTCTCCCATGTCATACCACACTGGGCGAGTACAACATTGAATCTCTTTCTTGTCAAAATCGATACCAAAATCACCCGTATATCGATGATCGGTACTGTTACAGTCAGACCCAAATTCATACGGAAGAATATACGGCTTCATATGGAGTGTATCTGTTGTTTTGTCAATGGTGTAGAAGTCGTAGGTTCTTCTGTACGCGCCCTTCGAGGTATTTAAAAGAACCAATATTTTATTGGGCGTTAGTTTTGTAAAAAGAAGCTCGTCAACGATCTCATCGAATAAATTATAACCGAGTGGTTTCCCTGTTTGCGCTAAAAAAGAAATCATTGCCAAACAGACCAGAATTCTATCAGCCTTAAGCTGATTGACTTTCTCTGGGTTTTTTAAGAATTCTTCTAAGAAAAAAGCGCATAATGCTTCGTTTTTTAAGGCTAATAATTCATCAATGCGCGAAAGATAGTCATCTTGCAGTTCGGAAATGAGTTTCTGTTCATAATCTAAATCACCTTTTTGGGGCCTAGACTTCTTAAGTCGCACTCTTTTGGATTTAACAACTTCCGGATCTTGATTTCTATTTTTCAAAGAGCATATAGCCTTTTCAAGGCTTTCTATAGAACTCTTTTGAAGATGCGGATTGTTTTTTTTACGCCAAGATATTTCTCGTTCGATGCGATTAATTCTTTTCATAATTGCTGGATTATTTTCAAAAGTGCGCAAACTATCGTCAACTCTTTTGTCAAAATTCGGCCTATTTTTCATCCATTGCATTTGTTCGAGCTTCATTTTTTCCGGATGGTGTGCGCGGCGCAAGGCTTGTTTGTACACTTTATCGAGTACTGCGTCCAAATCGCTTAAACGTTCGTCCGTACAAATGGCGTGTTCAATATCTGTTTTGGCTTTTTGACAGTCAAAACTTGGAGCCGCTTCGATAACAGAAGCATAAGCAAACAATATCAATACAATGCATAGTCCTATGGTTCTCATCATGTTTCACCTAATAAATATTACTTTTTTTTAAACTGTTTATTGCCAGGGTTCTGCATATCTATAGCGGGCGACTTAAGAAATTCCACTCGCCTCTTGAACCGATCTGGAGCAACAGGCGGTCTCTTGCTAAAGATCCCATCTTCTGCGCGTGGCTTGGTCCATAAAGTTTCATTTGAAAGAACGGTTTTAAAACCTTCAAAATCATTGCCCCCAACAACCACGTCATCCCTTATTCCCCATTTAGAACCTTTAAAAAGTGTTTTTTTTGCAACTGATTCACTTTTTAGAAAGAATAAACAGGTCATCGTTTCTCAATCAACACACCACAATCCTCGGTCAACTTCCAAGTCAGACACTCTCCCATGTCATACCACACTGGGCGAGTACAACATTGAATCTCTTTCTTGTCAAAATCGATACCAAAATCACCCGTATATCGATGATCGGTACTGTTACAGTCAGACCCAAATTCATACGGAAGAATATACGGCTTCATATGGAGTGTATCTGTTGTTTTGTCAATGGTGTAGAAGTCGTAGGTTCTTCTGTACGCGCCCTTCGAGGTATTTAAAAGAACCAATATTTTATTGGGCGTTAGTTTTGTAAAAAGAAGCTCGTCAACGATCTCATCGAATAAATTATAACCGAGTGGTTTCCCTGTTTGCGCTAAAAAAGAAATCATTGCCAAACAGACCAGAATTCTATCAGCCTTAAGCTGATTGACTTTCTCTGGGTTTTTTAAGAATTCTTCTAAGAAAAAAGCGCTCAATGCTTCGTCTTTTAAGGCTAATAATTCATCAATGCGCGAGAAGTAGTCACCTTGCAGTTCAGAAATTAATTTCTGTTCATAATCTGCATGGCCTTTATTGGGTCTATCTTTCTCAAATAGCTCCCGTTGGGATTGAAGAAATTTGGGTTCTTGATCCATAAGATTGCGCAAGAAATCTTCAAGTCTTTTGTCAAAATTCGGCCTATTTTTCATCCATTGCATTTGTTCGAGCTTCATTTTTTCCGGATGGTGTGCGCGGCGCAAGGCTTGTTTGTACACTTTATCGAGTACTGCGTCCAAATCGCTTAAACGTTCGTCCGTACAAATGGCGTGTTCAATATCTGTTTTGGCTTTTTGACAGTCAAAACTTGGAGCCGCTTCGATAACAGAAGCATAAGCAAACAATATCAATACAATGCATAGTCCTATGGTTCTCATCATGTTTCACCTAATAAATATTACTTTTTTTTAAACTGTTTATTGCCAGGGTTCTGCATATCTATAGCGGGCGACTTAAGAAATTCCACTCGCCTCTTGAACCGATCTGGAGCAACAGGCGGTCTCTTGCTAAAGATCCCATCTTCTGCGCGTGGCTTGGTCCATAAAGTTTCATTTGAAAGAACGGTTTTAAAAGCTTCAAAATCATTATTCTTAACAGAGCCTTGAATATGTTCACGACTTTCTTCTGTATAGTGTCCAACATACCTTAAATCTACAAGCACCGCTTTAATGCGAGAATCGAGGATTTCCCACTTTGATTCAGCAGAATCTTGCCTATCTTTCTCATCTGTCTCATTTATGAAGATTCTTTTAACATCGTCTATATAAGACGGGATAATCAGCTCAAATAATTTTTTTTGTTGTTCTAAAGTAATATCTGGAATATTGCGCAATTTTAACTCCGCTACTTTTTTCTTAGAGGCCTCTCCTGTTAACCCTACGCAATCAGCAAAGATTTCTATCAATTCATCTGGAAAACTAGCCGTTTTTAAATCTGTTCTCACTTGCTGTGCGGTTCTATATTTTAAATCATAACCATGACCAATAGTAACCCCACTGCGCTCCCCTGGACAATGGGGTTGTCGACAAGCCGTTTCTGTCCCTTCAGCACCCCATGTCAATTGCTCTATAGAAGCCCATAATACATCTGTGGCATTTCTGGATGCCTGCATTTCGTTTGGTGCAGCCTGTACAGCGGCTGTTGGTTCAACAGCCGGTGTTGGCATAGCCTGAATGGGTATCGTTTGCACAGGTATCACACGCGATTGAGCGCTGAACATAGGCAGGGTGTGATTTCCTGGGTTATGCCCTGTTGAATGGGGTGGGTGAAACCCTACATGCGTTGCAGACAAAGAACTTTGTGTTTTTTGCTGCATAGCATGATTGATGCCGCCCGCTACCACACCCATGATCCCACCTTTTACAAAACCACTTAATGGATTTTGCGATCGTACGCCAGAGACTAAACCGCCAGCGGCTGCACCCACTACGCCGCATCCAAACAAATGATTCCCTAAGCCAGCGCTAGCGTTTGTTTGGGGTGCAGGAAATTGATGCGCGCTCTGTAAGTGGGGAGGGTACTGTGGGTGTACCGCTGCTGACGCTGTTGGTACGGTTTCTGCTTGAGCGGTGTGTGGAAGAAGTTCGGGGGGTGTTACTGGGAAATGAGCAGCGCTATACTCTTCAAACGCCTTATTAGAATTTTTCTCTAAAAAATATTGTTTTAAAGCGGGATTATAGCGGGGTGACTTAGACTTCAGATAAACAGCTTCTATCTGTTCCAATGGATTAGCTAAAAAATCTGCTCTTTTTTGATCATACTCTTCTATCAGTCTTTTTTTTACCTGTGCCTCGTCTGGAAGATTCCGAATATCCCAAGGAATGGTTTGATCATGCTGTCGGATAAATTGTGTATACGGCGTTGTATGCAGAATATCCCTCATCTCTTGAAGGTTCTTTCCGATTTTGTAATATTCCGGTTTAAGAGCAATGTACTTTTTTAGCTTATCCTCGGTTGCAAGATAAGCTGATTCCAGATGTTCTTGATAATATTTAAATAAGGCCTGTTTTCTTTTTTCCCCTGCTTCTTTTATTTTTTCATCTATCTCTTGATAATGAGGACTGCTGCTAAAAAGCATATAATTGCTTGCTGGATATGCACGATTGATATCAGCCAAATAACGCTGCTGAACAGATAAATTTTCTCGTATCTCTTGACGTAACTGTTCTTCTTGCTGTGTTAAATAAGCTTCCCACTCACTATCACGAGCAACGGCATCACCCTTGTAAGCATCTACAAACAACTTTCTTGAGGCGGCAATTGACTCTGCCTGTGCTGCAAGTTGAGCTTTAGTATTTACAGTTCTCAAAAATTATTCCTTCTTTATGACTGCCAGCAATATTTTTGATGCACCCTAATGCTACACCTTGGAGCATAATACGTACAAGCTGTGTAGTTGTTCAACCTTTGTTTCGATCTTAATAATCGTTTTACAATAAAACCTAAGGTTGAATACATAATATTCAGGGGGTTCATTATGGGTCTGCTAACCGATGCTGTTCACAATCGTGATCTTCAAACCGTGCAAAGCTTATTAGAGAGTGATTACGAATTTGATCCACGCCTTAATCAGGAGAGCGATAAAGAAGGTAACTGTGCCTTGATTATTGCAGCAAAACTGGGTTTTGCCGAGATGATCCCCCCCTTATTACAAGCCGAAGCTAATATCAATCAATCGGGTAGAAATGGCATAACCGCCCTACATATGGCTACCGATAACAACCATCTTGAAGTATTAGCGCTATTATTAAAACATCCTACGATTATTCCGAATAAATCCGATAGCCAGGGATGTACAGCGCTTCACATAGCGGCTCAAAAAGG
This sequence comes from uncultured Legionella sp., assembly GCA_964522825.1. Lineage (GTDB taxonomy): Bacteria > Pseudomonadota > Gammaproteobacteria > UBA6186 > Azoamicaceae > CADEGZ01. The sequence goes on along the minus strand of CAZFXA010000036.1, from coordinate 4,862 downwards.
GTTTTTTGAGAGTGCTAGCCTTTTAATAGGTGCCAAAGCGATTGTTAATAAAGCAGATAATAACGGACAAATGCCCATCGATATAGCGGCTAAACAAGGACATCAAATGCTAGTGGCGTTATTCATCCAATCCGGCGCTTCCATCAACGCCTCAGGAAGGCCAGCCTGGACGCCCTTACACTATGCTGCCAAGGCCAATGCTACTTCGGTAATACAAGTATTAATAGATGCGAATGCTCCCCTAGATGCGATAGACCGGGGTCGCAGAACAGCCCTACACATCGCGGTTGAAGCCAATAGCTTAGAAGCGGCAAGCTTACTGCTAAACCATGGTGCCGATGCACGCGCCATAACGAACGAAGATCATACGCCATTACAGCTGGCTAAAAAACACAAATATGAAGCAATGATTACATTACTAAAAACCCATTTACGAGAACATCCACAAACGGCTGAGCAGGCACAACTATTATCAGGACCCGATGCTGAAGAAGCGCTTCATTTCGACCTCGATGCATTGGTCTCAGAATTACCCAATTTGGCAGTAGGTCTTAGTAATGACCAGATACGTGTTGCGCAAGGAGAAGAATCCCAGTTTGAAATGCCGTCTGCATGGCGTGAAACCCTTTCTTCTACAGGTGGGTTTTTTCAACGTCAGTCTGAGGGTATACAAGCCCAAAGGCCACCTATGGCACCTGGTGCACGCGATCAAGAACCTGCAGCCACAATGATGTTGAATTTGTTTGGCGGCATGGGCAATTTTATGCAACAGGCGAGCAATACTGGCTCTCAACGATCAAACCAACGGGAAGCTTTTCAACAACCTCAAATGTCCAATCCCTTTGCCGCCTTGCTAAGGCCTAAGTAAAAAAAAGGGTAACTATTCAGCATAAATCAGCTACCAGCCATCCCTGAGACCCTCACCCCCCGGCCCCCACGGGGCCGCACCCCTTGTATCTTGACCCCGATCACTGACAAGTGATTCACTCGAGGGCACTTGAATGGGGGAACAGGCGCGCTAGATAAGCCATGAACTAGGCTTATAATAATCGTCAACAATGATTAAGGTTTGTGTCGAGTCCGTATTTTCAGAAGCATTTGGCTGTGTTTGCAATCTTGTACTTTCAAACACAGGCGTATAAGGCTGTACAGTATGCGGCACAGCGGACAATAACATTTTTGGTGGAGCACCCAGTTTTTTTAATTTTTCCACCAAACGCGTTTGCCCAAAGTTCTCGGCATAATCAAGGGCTGTTTTATCTTGATCATCCCAAAGATTTATAAAAACTTCTGGCGCCAAACTCTGCTCTAAAATACACAAGGCCACATCTTCTTGTCCTTTTTTGGCTGCAAGTAATAACGTGGTACAACCATCTCGTGCCGGAAGACTAAAATTAATCAACCTGCGCAATTCTTTGGCTTTTTTTATAAAAAAAACTGCACCTTCTTGATTATTATTTTGAATAAGAAGATGCAAGGGTGTATACGAGTAGTGATCAATAGCCTGAGTATTAACATTTACATCATACTGCAACAATAAACTCAAGCATGCTTTGCGTACTTCTTCTTCAAATTGTGCCGTCGCTGTAAAAGATAAAGCATGAAACCCACGGTCGTTGTGGTTTGGATTGACACATCGTGTTTCTAATAAATACTGAAGATCTTCTAGCGATTTATACCTCAGCAAACGTTCATTGAAACCTGCACGCTGATTAACTGCCTCATTCAAAGAGGGCAAATAATGCACTAACTTACGATCTAGATCAGCGAAAACATGACTGGCACTTGCCTCTATGTGACTCACAGTATGACTCACTGTAGTGCTCACAGCATGCCATTCCTCATCCGAAAACATGGTCTTGACTCCTGCTTATATTGTTATTGTTCACTAAGCCAATAGCTGATTAACGCATGAAAGTATGTGACTGATTAAAGGATTAAGTACAACCGAAAGCGTCTTGCTAGCTATTAACACGATCAAAATGATAAAACCATAGGGTTCTATGCTATCCAATACGAGGGCTAAACGCGGTGGTAAAAAAGAAGCCAGTACCCGACTACCATCTAAGGGTGGGATCGGAATAAGATTCACGACCATGAGTAATACATTCATCATAATGCCAGCCTGAGCCATATAGACTAAAAAAGAGGCTTGTTCAAAACCCATGCGTACGCATAATAGCGCTAGTTTGGCACCCAGGGCCCAACCTATCATCATCAACGCATTGGCCATGGGACCTGCGATAGCTACCAAGGCCGTATCGCGTCTAGGATGCTTAAGATTACGCCAGGTAATAGGTACGGGTTTGGCCCAGCCAAACATAAAACCACCGATACTTAAGGATAACAAGGGCACAAGAATAGTCCCCACCGGATCGACATGCTTAAAAGGGTTCAGTGTAAGACGCCCTAACATCCAGGCTGTTTTATCACCTAATAAAAGGGCCACCCATCCATGCGCCACTTCATGCACGGTAATACCAAACAATACGGGTAAGGCCCAAATCGCAATCTCTTGTACCAAATTAAAACTGTTCATGCTTTGCTTAGGCTTCCTTTGCTAGGGAATGCGTGGGCGTATCGTGCATCGCATGAGCGGGTGCTAAAGCAGCGCTTAATGTTTGTGCGGCATACATCTCAGACACAATATCGCAGCCACCTATTAATTCTCCTTGAATATATAATTGTGGGAAGGTAGGCCATGCGGCATAGGTGGGTAAGGTCGCACGTATATCGGGATTGGCTAAGACATCCACATAGGCATAATGTACATTCAGCCGATCCAAAATCTGTACAACTTTGGCTGAAAAACCGCATTGCGGTGCCTTCGGCGATCCCTTCATATAAACCAACACCGGGTTATGCTGTAACTGTGCTTTAATTTTTTCGATGGTTGTGGCTACATTAATCATTATATTTTCTCCCTTAAAGGATGCACTAGACGTAGTGCCTTAGCTAATGCAAGAATACAGGAAATCCCTAGAATGGAAAAGGAAATACAGATGTCTATCACACTACCCCCCTTGCCTTATGCGCTCGATGCACTAGAACCCCATCTGTCCCGCGAGACCCTAGAATATCACTATGGCAAACATCACCAGACTTATGTGACAAATCTAAATAACTTACTTCCTGGTTCTGGCTTAGAACAAGCTGATCTAGAAACGATTATTCGAAGCAGCAGCGGTCCTCTTTTTAATAATGCCGCCCAAGTATGGAACCATTCATTTTACTGGGAGTGCCTAAGCCCAACCCCTCGCGCGCCCACAGGCGAATTATTAAAAGCGCTCGAAAAAACCTTTGGCTCTGTGGCAGCTTTCCAAGAGGCGTTTACTAAGGTAGCACTTGGAACCTTTGGATCAGGTTGGACTTGGCTCTGTAAAACACATACAGGCAACCTTGAGATTATAAGCACCAGCAACGCGGCAACCCCTCTCAGCAACCCCGAACAAACCCCGCTCTTAACCTGCGATGTCTGGGAACATGCCTATTATATTGATTACCGTAATGCCAGAGCCAATTATGTAGCCTCTTTTTGGAAGCTTGTGCATTGGGATTTTGTAGCAAAAAACTTTAAAGGCTAGTCATGAACCATGTCATGAATGTCTATAAACGACTACCTGTGCGTTTTGAACGTGGCGAAGGTATATGGCTCTGGGATGATGAGGGCAAACAATATTTCGATGCTGTAGGCGGTATGGCAGTAAATATTTTAGGTCATGCGCATCCTCGCGTGATTCAAGCTATTCAGGAACAAGCGACCAAACTGATTCACTGTTCTAATCTCTATGAAAACAGCAAGCAATCAGAACTAGCAGCGGCTCTATGCAGACTCAGTGCGTTGGATAAAGCTTTTTTCTGCAATTCGGGGGCCGAAGCCATTGAAATGGCTTTAAAGCTTGCACGTCTTTATGGACATCAAAAAGGTTTTGAATGCCCCAAAATTCTGGTGACAGAACATGCTTATCATGGTCGTACACTGGCCTGTATTGCTGCAGGCGGGAATTTAAAAAACCAAAAAGGCTTTGAACCGCTATTACCTGGTTTTTTACGTGTGCCTTTTAATGATATTCCAGCGATTATTGCCGCCGCCAAAGCGCACCCCGATATTGCTGCCATCCTCGTAGAACCTATTTTGGGCGAAAAAGGTATTATAGTGCCTGCAGATGATTATCTTAGAAAGATCCGTAAAATCTGCGATGAACACCAATGGCTCATGATGCTGGATGAAGTACAAACGGGTCTGGGACGCACCGGCACTTTTTTTCGTTACCAAGCAGAAGGTATTGTGCCCGATGTTGTAGCACTGGCCAAAGGCTTAGCCAATGGTGTACCGATTGGAGCCTGTTTGGCCGCACTACCTTATGCCGATTTGTTTGAACCTGGATCGCATGGCACAACCTTTGGCGGCAATCATCTATCCTGTGCATCGGCCTTAGCCACTTTAAAAGTCGTTGAAGATGAGCAGCTTGTGCAGCACGCACAAAAAAAAGGTCTGCTATTAATCAATAGTCTACGCGAGGCTTTAAAAGATAATCCCCATGTCATCGACATTCGCGGCAAAGGTCTAATGATTGGAATTGAGTTTGACCAACCCTGTACCGATATGATGTTTAATGCTTTAGAACACGGCATCTTGTTTACCATCTCACATCAAACCACCATTCGATTGCTGCCATCCTTAAGGATTACCGAAACAGAAGTTGAGGCATTGGTAAAGCGTTTAAGCAAAGTAGTCCATGTGTATCCATTCAAAGATTGAACGTTCCTAAAAACGCGGCAATCCTTGCACTTCAATATCCTCTTTAAACTGTAGACCAAAGATAATCATACAAATGCTACTTTTCATCTTAAATAGGTAT
>CAZFXA010000035.1:0-13237 GCA_964522825.1 uncultured Legionella sp. | reverse complement strand
ACAATACATGATTGATAATCCCCTAAAATGGTCAATCAACAAAGAAAACATTATTGGCATCATTTACAAGATGATTTTAAGATTAAATAAATGGATGCCAAGTGGATTTTGAACTAAAAAAAGGGGCCCGAAGGCCCCTCTTATGCACCCGCCGCAATTATGCGAAGCGTGCCACCATCGCTAGCAGCAATAAAGCTACAATGTTGATGATCTTGATCATCGGGTTAATGGCAGGGCCTGCGGTGTCTTTGTAGGGATCGCCGACGGTATCGCCGGTAATCGCAGCTTTATGGGCTTCAGAGCCCTTGCCCCCACAATGGCCATCTTCGATATATTTCTTGGCATTATCCCAAGCCCCGCCACCCGAGGTCATTGAAATGGCCACAAATAATCCGGTGACAATCGTACCGAGGATCATCGCGCCCACCGCGGTAAAGGCAGCTGTTTGTGTGGCAACCGCACACAGGATTGCATAGAGCACAATGGGTGCCAATACAGGCAACAGAGAGGGGATGAGCATCTCGCGGATTGCGACCCGCGTAAGGAGATCGACCGCCACACCATATTCAGGTTTGGCCGTGCCTTCCATAATGCCTTTAATTTCCTTAAATTGGCGTCGTACTTCCATGACGACCTGGCTGCCTGCACGTCCTACGGCCATCATGCCGAAGGAAGAGAACCAATAAGGCAGCAAGCCGCCCAGAAAGAGTCCCACCATCACATAAGGATCTTGTAGGCTAAAGGGGAAATCCAGATCAGGGAAATAATGCTGCAAATCTTCGGTGTATGTTGCAAAGAGTACCAACGCCGCAAGGGCTGCAGAACCAATAGCATAGCCTTTGGTAATAGCCTTGGTGGTGTTTCCAACGGCATCCAAAGCATCGGTGACAGCACGCACTTTCTGATCGAGCTTAGACATTTCTGCAATACCACCGGCATTGTCGGTAACAGGACCATAGGCATCTAAAGCCACAATGGTGCCGGCTAAGGCCAGCATGGTGGTGGCTGCCAATGAAATACCAAATAATCCTGCGTAGTGATAGGTGATCAAGATCCCGCCACTAATCACAAAAATGGGCAGCACTGTGGCTTCCATGGAGATGGCCAAGCCTCGAATAATATTTGTGGCATGTCCGGTAAGCGAGGCCTCTGCAATGCTGCGTACCGGCCTGAAACGGGTAGAGGTGTAGTATTCGGTGATCCACACGAGCAGTCCAGTAATGATAAGCCCGGCAAAAGCACACAAACAAAGATCGATACCCGATAAGCGCTGTGAGCCCACTTCAATCACGCTCTGTAAACCAATTAACCAATCGGTGAGACCTACAATACCGATGGCGGAGAGAATCGAGGTTGCAAGCAACCCTTTGTAGAGAGCGGCCATAATATTTTTGGAAGCACCTAAGCGTACAAAGAAAGTACCCAAGATAGAACCAAAAATACACACAGCACCAATGCCTAAAGGATAGAGCATCAGGGTTTCTTTGACATGGCCTGAGACTAAGATCCCAGCCAGTACGATGCTGGCGACCATGGTCACTGCGTAGGTTTCAAAAAGATCGGCCGCCATACCCGCACAATCCCCTACATTATCGCCGACATTATCGGCAATGACCGCGGGGTTACGTGGATCATCTTCGGGAATGCCAGCTTCTAATTTACCTACCAGATCGGCGCCCACATCGGCACCTTTGGTAAAAATACCGCCGCCTAAACGTGCAAAAATAGAAATGAGAGAAGCCCCAAAACTTAAGGAAACCAGAGCCTCTGTTAAAACACGTTCTGGTAACCAGAGTTGTTTTAAGAAAAAGTAATAACCGGTGACACCTAACAAGGCCAGGCCCACCACCAATAAACCGGTAACCGATCCCGCAGTAAAGGCAATCTGTAGGGCTTTGGCTAAGCCAGTCTTGGCCGCTTCGGCTGTGCGCACATTGGCGCGCACCGAAACACCCATACCGATGTAGCCTGCTAATCCAGAAAGGACTGCACCGATGACAAAGCCTATGGCTGAATAGCCTCCCAGCAGCGCATATAAGGCCACCATGATAACCAGTCCTACCCAGGCGATAGTGGTATATTGTCGATTCAAATAGGCTTTAGCACCTTCTTGGATGGCGGCTGCAATTTCTCGCATACGTGCATTACCTGTGGGAGCCTGCAGAATACTGCGTGCACCGAGGGCACCATAAGCTAGCGCGAATAAGCCGCTTAACACAATAAAATAATAAATGTTGGTCATGGGCTACCTCTTTCCTAAATAGGGCGGTTAAAAAAATTGATTTCAGAACTACCAGGAAGTATATCTGTAGCATGGAAAATCGGGCAAGCTTTAAATAAGGGTAAGAGGCAGCAAGTTTAAAAGTAATTCAACTTAGTTAATTGTGGGTCTTCAGGTGAAAAAAGGGCCTAGAAGTGTTAATTTAGACTTAAAGCGTGAATGACACTCTCCCGTAACGGGGGAGGGCTTTAATGTGGGAAAGATGCATGATGATCGCATGGCGCAACGTTTATATCAGGCTTAAAAATCCGCTATGTTTCCTGTTTCTGATGGGATTGTTACAGCTATGGATGATGTGGCCGGGCCTCTTAACCTCCGATAGTCAAGGGCAGTATGCGCAGGCCATCGCGGGGGCTTATAGTGACCATCATCCACCGTTTATGTCTTTTGTTTGGCGCTATTTAGATAAGATCTATCCTGGGCCTGGGTTGATGCTCCTACTCCAGTTGTCCTTATTCTATGGCGCGCTCGCTTTTTATATGAAAAGCTTCGTTTCGCTTAAAAGTCGATTATTCTGCTTGTTCGTACCGCTCATACCCCACGTTTTTATTTTCTCGAGTTTGATCCTAAAGGATGTTGGCTTTGCCTTTAGTTTTTTGTTTTGTACCGCCTATTTAGGCTATTGTGCAGCCCATCATCAAAAACCACGGTGGTATGCACTAACGCTGATAGGGATTATTTTGCTTTATGGTACGGCACTCAAATTTCAAGCGCAGTATTGTGCACCTATTATCCTCGCCTGGATGGCCTTTATGATGACAGATAATAGGATTCGTTCCAAACGATTTATCGTAGGGTGTCTTAGCCTATCCCTTGCCTTTTATGCGGCCTTATACGGTATTAATCGTACGCTAGTGCCAGAGACTCAAAAAAACCATGCTTGGCAATATGTGAAAATCTACGATTTGGCGGGTATTGCCGCGCGCACCAAGGAATCGAACTTTCCAGACTTTGCCAAGCTTCCTGGTTTTAGTATGGAGGCCTTTTTGAAGCAGTTCGATGGTAAAAATAACCGTGTGGATGAACTGGTGATGTCTAATCCTGCCGTGGGGCATGAGGCTATTTTAAGAATAGGGCGTGATCCCATCGAAAGAGACACACTGTATGCAGCTTGGTTAACAGCACTCAAGGCTCATCCCATATTGTACCTTCAGCATCGACTGCAGAATATATCTCACACGCTTTTATCACCCCCCGGTTTTACCATGGGGCCTCGTGTGATAGAAAAAATAGCCGCCCCGCATACCACAACCTACAAGATTTTGTATGGCCTAGGTCGTGTGTTATCTCAAGGTGTTTCAGAAGTATCTGAGCCTGAAATCGAAGCCGTCTCAGAGATGGCAGACAGTGTATTTTACGACAGCGTTTGGTACCAAGCGCTGGCCATGCTTGCCTTCTTGAGCATGTCACATGCTATACCGGTGTTATTATGCATAGCCTATTGCATGCTGGGTCTACGAGCGCTGGGTAGAACCTGGGCTGCTGTGCCCTTATTATGTATGAATGCCGTGGGTTTAACATTGATGCTTGTGTTGTTTTTTTGTTCGATGGCGGGCACATTGCGTTACACTTATGTGATGGTGTGTATGGTGCATGCTTCGCATCTCTTTGCGTATCGATGTTATCAAGCTCTCAGGTCGACTAGCTTACAAAAATCAGAAATATCGATAAGCACGATTGCAGAAGGTGCCTGAATACGCAAGGTGCAACCCAGCGCCTTTTGCGCTAGACTAAAGCCCAGTATTCCGATGTGAGTGTTTGTCGTGATTCATACCCTAAGACAGTGGATAAAGCAGTATTTTTCCGACCCAGAGGCGATTGTACTCCTTTTTGTATTGCTGATTGGTTTTGGCCTTGTTCTCACGGTGGGACGCATTTTGGCCCCTGTTTTAGCCAGTGTGGTGATTGCCTACCTATTAGAATGGGTGATTACTCAATTACAATATTTTAAAATGCCTCGTATTGTTGCAGTATTATTGGTGTTTATAGGATTTTTAGGATTATCTCTTATCGCCTTTTTCATGCTCTTACCTTTGTTATGGAAGCAATCGGTGGCTTTGTTCGACGATTTACCCCAGATCCTTTCAAAAGGCCAAGCGATTTTATTTGAGTTCATGCGTCGTTTTCCCACGGTGTTATCCCAAGAGCAGATCCGCACCGTGAGTGCAGAGTTTTTAGCCCAAAGTCACGATACGGCCAAAATGGTGTTATTCGCTTCTTGGTCTTCGATTACCACTTTAATGACCAGTATGGTCTATGCGATTTTAGTACCTTTACTGGTCTTTTTTCTGCTTAAAGATAAAACACAGATAATGAAGTGGGCTGCAGCTTTTTTACCGCGCAAACGGGGCGTGTTAAGACAGGTATCGTTTGAGGTGAATAATCAAGTCGCTAATTATATTCGTGGCAAAGTGTTTGAAATTTTATTGGTAGGCATGAGCACCTATGGGGTTTTTTGGTTTTTTGAGATGCGTTATGCGGTATTGCTAGCCTCTTTGGTGGGATTATCTGTATTAATACCCTATGTAGGTGCGATGGTGATTAGTATTCCGGTACTATTGGTCGGGTATGTACAGTGGGGTTGGGCTCCAAACTTTCGTTACTGCATGCTGGCCTATGGTATTGTTCAAGCCTTGGATGGTAATGTCTTAGTGCCTTTATTGTTTTCAGAGGCTGTTAATTTACATCCCGTGGCGATCATTATTGCAACGCTTTTCTTTGGGGGTATTTGGGGTTTTTGGGGTGTTTTCTTTGCCATACCCCTTGCGACTTTAGTGAAAGCTGTGCTCAGTGCTTGGCCTAGACCATCGCATCGGGGAATCTAAAAATAAATCATTGAGGTGTATTATCCATGGCTGGCCATAGTAAGTGGGCAAACATTAAATTTAAAAAAATGGGACAAGATGCCAAACGGGGCAAATTGTTTACCAAATGTATTAGGGAAATCAGTGTTGCTGCGCGCCAAGGTGGCGGTATGGATCCCCAACTCAATCCGCGTTTAAGACGGGCTGTTGATAAAGCCTTATCCGTGAATATGACCCGTGATGTGATTGATCGGGCTGTCAAACGTGGTTTTGGGGGACAAGAAGGTCAGGATATTGAAGAAGTACGTTATGAAGGCTATGGCCCAGGGGGCGTGGCCTTGATCATCGATTGCATGACCAATAATCGAAAACGTACGGTGGCGGATGTACGTCATCTATTGGTCAAACATGGTGGTAATTTAGGGACCGATGGTTCGGTCGCTTATTTATTTAGCGAAAAAGGCCAGATTTTCTTTGCGCCAGGCGCGGATGAACAAAAAATCACAGAAGTGGCACTAGAAGCCGGTGCAGAAGATTTGCAAGTGGAAATGGATGGCAGTATTGAAGTCCTAACACGCTTTGAAGATTTCTATCAGGTGAAACAGGCCATGGAAACCCAGGGTTTGAAAATCGAATGTGCCGAGATTACATTGATTGCTACCACAAATGTTATCATCGACGATGCACTCATTGCCGAAAAATGGATGAAACTCACGAATGGCTTAGAAGAATTGGACGATGTACAAACCGTTCATTCAAATGCGCAGATTGATGCAAGCATCACCATGGAAGTGGATTGAGCATTCTACGTATTCTAGGTGTTGACCCAGGTTCGCGCATTACCGGTTTTGGTGTGATTGAACAACTGCGGGGTCGACAACATTATATCGGAAGCGGTTGCATTCGGGTAGGAAATTATCCTTTTCATGAAAGGCTTAAACATATTTTTGAAGGTTTATCCCAAGTAATGACCGATTATACGCCACAGGTGATAGCCTTGGAGCAAATTTTTGTGCATAAAAATGTAGCCTCTACTTTAAAATTAGCGCAAGCGCGAGGTATTGTGATGTTGGTGGCAGCCCTTCATGGTTGTGTGGTGCAGGAGTACGCACCCCGTCGCATCAAGAAAGCGGTGGTGGGTTTTGGGGGCGCCGATAAAAAACAGGTTCAACAGATGATCAAAGCTTTATTTAAATTGAATGGATTACCTCAAGTGGATGCGGCCGATGCCTTAGCTGTTGCACTGTGTCATGCACAACACCACGGTCTGTATCAGAAGGGTGTTGTATGATTGGGCGTTTACGGGGTTTATTAGTTCTTAAAAAACCGCCTTTTCTGGTCGTAGAGCTTGGGGGCTTGGGCTATGATGTGCAAGTGCCCATGTCGACGATCTATCAATTGCCGCCGTTAGGGTCGGAGGTTATTTTACTCACGCATTTTTACGTGCGCGAAGATCTGCAGGTGCTTTATGGTTTTATCCAAGAGCAAGAAAGAACGCTGTTTAGAGCGCTCATTAAAATATCGGGGGTGGGTCCTAAAATGGCCTTGGCTATTTTGTCGGGGATGAGTGTTTCGCAATTTATTCAGTGTGTGGATCAGCGATTGATTGAAAACCTCATGCGTTTGCCAGGGGTGGGTCGCAAAACGGCAGAGCGTTTGATGATTGAAATGGCGGGTAAATTAGCCTTGAATCAGGGAGAAGAAGCTTTATCTAGACAGCTGTTTGAACAGACGACGCATCAGCCCTTAGAAAATACACCTTCAGAAGAGGCCATTGCTGCGTTGATTGCCTTGGGATATAAACCTTCGGAAGCTTCGAAAATGATTCAAGCGATGCAACCCACAGAAGCGTGTACGGAAGATTTAATACGCCGTGCCTTACAAGTGTTGGCAAAGGGTGGCCGTGTGATGACAACATCATGATTGAATCCGATCGTTTAAGCACCGCGCTTGTGCAAACCGATGAACGGATGGCAGAGCGTGTTATTCGTCCCAAACAATTATCAGAATACATTGGGCAGTCCGAAGTATGCGAGCAAATGACACTCTTTATGCAGGCCGCCAAAAATCGTTCAGAAGCGTTGGAACATGTTTTAATTTTTGGGCCCCCAGGTTTGGGAAAAACAACCTTAGCACAGGTGATTGCCTTTGAAATGGGGGGATCGCTAAAGCAAACCTCAGGCCCTATTTTAGAGCGACCGGCCGATTTAGCGGCGATCTTAACCAGTTTAGAACCCAAAGATATTTTGTTTATTGATGAAATTCATCGTTTAAGTCCTATTGTTGAAGAAATTTTATATCCAGCCATGGAAGATGGTCGTATTGATATTATGATTGGAGAAGGGGCAGGCGCACGTTCTATTCAACTGGATTTGCCGGCTTTTACCTTGGTAGGTGCTACCACGAGGGCCGGTTTATTAACCTCGCCTCTGCGCGATCGTTTTGGTATTGTACAACGCTTAGAATTTTATGCCGTGGAGGATCTAATCCAGATCCTTAAACGCTCCGCTGGTATTTTAAAGATTCAACTCGACCATGAAGGTGCAGCTGAAATTGCCTGTCGTTCCCGAGGAACCCCACGGATTGCCAATCGTTTGCTGCGTCGGGTGCGGGATTATGCCGAGGTTCGTAGTAATGGGTTGATCAATGCAGCGCTTGCCGATCAGGCCTTAGCTTTATTGAATGTGGATAGTGCCGGTTTTGATCGCCTGGATCAAAAATTGCTGCAAACGATTATACAAAGTTTTGGGGGTGGTCCTGTGGGTTTAGATAATGTGGCTGCAGCGATTGGTGAAGAGCGTGGCACCATTGAGGAAGTCTTAGAGCCTTTTTTGATTCAGCAAGGTTTTTTAATGCGCACCCCGCGTGGTCGGGTGGTAACAGAACGTACGTATAAACATTTTGGTTTAGCGTATACGCCGACCGTAGGCGCCGAAATCGAGCTCGGCCCTGTGCCAGCAGTGTCCCAGGTCATCCATGAATAATATTCCTATTATTACGTTGGATGGTCCCAGTGGTTCGGGCAAGGGTGCTGTGGGTCGGATGCTTGCCAAGCAATTGGGTTGGCATTTCTTAGACAGCGGTGCGCTTTATCGAGTCGTTGCGCTGGCAGCCATGCAGGCCTCGATAACGCCCACGGATGAAATAGCTTTGTGTGCCCTCGCATCTTCTCTCACGGTTGTTTTTGGGGATGATGGGTCGATCGTGCTGAATGGATGCGATGTCACCACCGCGATACGATCGGAAGCATGTAGCCAAATGGCTTCTGAAATAGCCCAGTTGCCTAACCTTCGATTAGCGCTGCTGGCACGCCAGCGTGCTTTTGCGACACCCGCCGGTTTGGTCGCTGATGGCCGTGATATGGGTACCGTGGTCTTTGCAGAGGCAGCTTTCAAGTTCTTTTTAGAGGCTTCTCCTGCTCTGCGCGCCGAACGTCGGTATTGGCAGTTGAAGGAAACAGGGCAGAATGTTAGTCTAGAAGACCTTCAGCGGCAGATGGTACTTCGGGATGCACGCGATAGAGCGCGTGCAGATGCACCTTTGAAGCCTGCGGAGGATGCCGTGGTGATTGATACCACGGCATTAGGCGTAAAGGCGGTGTGTGCACAGATCATGCAAATGATAAACCTGCCCCTTTGCTAAGTTTCTTAACAAAACCTGTGCATAGCCTCTGGGCGATGTTACAGCTTACGGAAGTGTATTATTTATGAGCGAAAGTTTTGCGGAGTTATTTAAACAAAGTACCGAAAAATCCAAGGTACAACTAGGTTCTGTCATTGTCGGTACGGTTGTCCATATAGGTCCAGAGATGGTCACTATTCATGCGGGGCTTAAATCAGAAGGACGCGTTCCGCTGGAGCAATTTTATTCTGAGGCAGGCGAACTAGAAGTCGCGGTAGGAGACACCGTTGAAGTGGTGCTCGATGCCGTCGAAGATGGTTTTGGTTTTACCCGTTTATCCCGTGAAAAAGCCAAACGGATGGAATCTTGGACACGGTTGGCCGAAGCGCATGAAGCGGGCGAATCAGTGCGCGGTATCATTAGTGCCAAGGTCAAGGGTGGCTTTACGGTCGATCTGCAAAATATTCGTGCCTTTTTACCGGGATCCTTGGTAGATGTGCGGCCGGTACGTGATTCGGTGAATTTGGAAGGTAAGGAACTCGAATTTAAAGTTATTAAGATTGATCGCAAACGCAATAATGTCGTGGTGTCCAGACGTTCTGTGGTCGAATCGGAAGGCGGTGCCGAACGCGAAGCCTTAATGACCAGCTTGCAAGAAGGCCAAGCGATTCAGGGTGTTGTGAAGAACCTGACCGATTACGGTGCTTTTGTAGACTTAGGCGGCGTGGATGGTTTACTGCATATTACCGATATGGCATGGCGCAGGGTGAAACATCCCAGCGAGATTGTCTCGGTAGGCCAAGAGATTATGGTGAAAATCCTAAAATTTGATCGCGAAAGAAGTCGCGTCTCTTTAGGGTTGAAGCAGTTGAGCGAAGATCCCTGGGTGAATATTGCTAGCCGTTATCCAGAGCGTACACGCTTGGTGGGTAAAGTCACGAATGTGACGGATTATGGTTGCTTTGTGGAAATCGAAGAAGGGGTTGAAGGCTTGGTGCATGTCTCGGAAATGGATTGGACCAATAAAAATATTCATCCCAGCAAAGTCGTGAATTTGGGCTTGGATGTTGAAGTGATGGTGCTCGATATAGACGAAGAACGTCGTCGTATTTCCTTAGGCTTAAAACAATGCAAGTCGAATCCCTGGGAGGCATTTGGTGCCACCCATCAGAAAGGGGATAAAGTGACCGGTAAAATTAAGTCGATTACTGATTTCGGGATCTTTATTGGTCTGGAAGGTGGTATCGATGGTCTGGTGCATTTATCAGATATTGCTTGGCATGAAAGTGGTGAAGAAGCTGTACGTCGTTATAAGAAAGGCGAAGAAGTCGAAGCGGTTGTATTGGCTGTGGATCCAGAACGTGAGCGTATTTCCTTAGGCATTAAGCAGTTGGAAGGCGATCGTCATGCAGACTTTATGGCCGAGCATACCAAGGGTAGTATTTTGAGTGGTACGGTGTTGGCTGTCGATGCCAAGGGCGCTACGCTGCAATTAGCAGAGGGTGTTGAAGGTTATATCAAGGCCTCAGACCTTAGTCGTGACAAAGTTGAAGACGCACGCACGGTATTAAAGGAAGGCGATGTGGTGGAAGCCGCTTTACTGGGTGTTGATCGCAAGACCCGTGTTGTGAATCTATCAGTGAAAGCCAAAGATACGAAGGAAGAGCGTGAGGCTGTACAAGAGCTACATCGTTCAGAAGGTCGTGCAACCTTGGGTGATCTGCTCAAAGAACAGATGGATAAGGGCGAAGAAGAAGAAAACTAGCACACGCAGTAAGGAGGACTGGTTATGCGCTTATTGAATCATTTCATGGCGATAGTGCTGGTCCTTTTTGCGGTCGTATTTGGATTGGGTTTTGCCTTGTCTAATTCAGACCTCGTACAAGTACATTATTATGTGGGTACGAAGACAATGCCTTTATCGATGCTGGTGTTGGGCGCTTTAGTACTAGGCTTGGTCGTTGGATGGTTGGCAGCGCTACCCACGATTATTAGGCTTAAGATAGAAAAGTCTTATTATCAAAGACATCAAGCGCCATAATGAGCGCTGTTTTTTTTCTACTGTTACCCTTGGCGGCTTATTCAGGTTGGTTATTGGGTCGTCGGCTTTTTACCTTAGAGACGCTGCGTAAAGTTTTTCGTCTTGAAACGAATCCTCCGTCGCTTTATCAGCGTAGCGAAATGAAGCAAGATGTTGAAACCCATCTAGCCTTAGGCGGTCTCTTTAGGCGCCGTGGCGAACTAGATAAAGCAGTAGGCATTCACCAACAATTGGCCGATCAAAACTCGCTGACGGCCGAGCAACGTGCGCTTTCTTTGTTGGAATTAAGCCGCGATTATATGCGTGCAGGCATGTTGGATAGAGCAGAAGTTTTGCTGTTGGATTTGAGTGAGCAAGCGCATGATCTTAATGCTATTTTCTCCTTGCTGCTGGATGTGTATCAACAAAGTAAAGATTGGGTGCGCGCCATTCAAACCGCTGAGCAATGGCAAGCCAAAACCAATCGTGATATGCGTTATCATATTGCACATTATCATTGTGAGCTTGCAGAGCAGCAATGGTTGAAGGGTGAGCGTCTTGAAGCGATCCAGCATAGTAAGACAGCCTTAGGGGTGAATGCACGTTGTGTGAGGGCCGGACTATTGTGGGCTAATATTGAAGCGCAAGCCGGACATTTTGAACAGGCTATCCAGATTTATCAGACTATTTATGACCAAGACCAACCCTTTCTTGCAGAAATAGTGGTGCCTTTAGCCCGATGTTATGATGCCTTAGAAGATCCAGAAGGCATGATCCACTATTGTGATCATTCTCTACAAAAGCGTATGAGTACTGTGGCGGTGCTAGCTTTATCTGAATGGATTTATCAACGCAAAGGTGTTGATGCAGCAAAGGCTTTTTTGGTGCAACATCTACAAAAGCATCCTTCGCTGGGTGGTCTACATCGTTTAATGCAATGGACGCAAATAGCCGAGGGGGATCCCTCGCAGCCTGATCTCGAACTGTTTCGGGTATTGGTAAAGAAGATGTTGGTTGATAAACCTTTGTATCAATGTGAAGCCTGTGGCTTTTCGGGTAGAACCTTGCAGTGGCAATGTCCTAGCTGTAAGCGTTGGGATGTTATAAAACCTATGGATGAATAAGTTATGACGCTACAGCATACACCTGGATTGATTCGCAAAGCTGTTTTTCCTGTGGCGGGCATCGGGACGCGCTTTCTACCTGCTACGAAGGCTAGTCCTAAAGAGATGATGCCTATTGTTGATAAACCTTTAATACAGTATGCGGTTGAAGAAGCTGTTTCCATTGGGGTTCAAGAATTGATTTTTGTCACCAGTGGCACCAAACGTGCGATTGAAGATCATTTTGATAAAAATTTCGAATTAGAATACAGGCTTGAAAAGGCAGAAAAAACAGCGCTTTTAGACTTGGTTCGTAATATTTTACCCGAGGGCGTACGCTGTATTTATATTCGGCAAGCAGAGCCTTTGGGGCTCGGCCATGCTATTTTGTGTGCAAAATCGGTTGTGGGGGCAGAGCCTTTTGCGGTACTTTTGGCCGATGATCTGATCGAAAACAGGTGCTCATCTTGTTTATCCCAAATGCTAGCCGTTTTTAAAGAGGTGCGTCGTAGTGTTGTAGCCGTGCAAAAAATGCCAGTGCAGGAACTGTGTCATTATGGCGTTGTGCGTTTTGAAAAAAGTTTTGAAAAATATGGCGTGATCAACAAAATAGTTGAAAAGCCTGCCTTGGGTTTGGAGCCTTCCCATTTGGGTGTTGTGGGGCGTTATATTTTTAATCCAAGTATTTTCGCAGCGCTTGAAGATCTGCAAAAAGGCGTTGATGCAGAAATTCAATTAACCGATGCGATTGATAAACTACTTGCAACCGAGACAGTATACGCAAACCTTGTGCAAGGTACGCGCTATGATTGTGGTAGTCAATTAGGGTACTTGCAGGCTATTGTACACTATGGTCTCAAACATCCAGCCTTAGGGAAGGCTTTTGAAGCTTTTTTAAAACAAAGCTTATGATTGTAAAAAAAACCGCATAAGACCACAGGCTTGAATAGATTGAAACAATTGTTGATAGGTTTTTACCTGTAGTTTGCGTTTAATATTTTCTCTAAAAGTTTGTACGGTTCTGATCGATATGCCATCGAGTGAACGAGCCGTTTCTTTAATTGAAAAACCATTGAGCCAAAAGCGAAGACATTCTATTTCGCGGCGTGTGAGTCTTTGGTGGGTTTCTGTTCGTATGGCGAGCATAATGGGCTCCCAATCGAAACGAACATTAAACAATGGCTCAGGCAAATTCCTTGGTTTTAGCTGCATATTTTCAATCCCTGTAAAACATTATGGTGTTATAGAAAGAGTGATCATAATTTTCTAGAAGCATTTTGTAAATTGTTAAAATACCCGAGTGTAAGTACAATAGCGTAGATACGCCTATTTTTGCGGGTGCTAGTAACTACCCCTATTTATCATTACAATATCGATGTGATTAGATTAATAGCCCTTAGGAGAAGCT
>CAZFXA010000034.1:0-14384 GCA_964522825.1 uncultured Legionella sp. | reverse complement strand
AGAGGCATCGACAGAAAGACCCGTTAAATACTGATAAGAAATATCCAGATGAGAGAGCAGCTCTTTGGCAGTGTTGTTGCCCCGCGTGCGAGGATAGAGGCTTGCCCCATAGTGATTGGCGGCCTGGTTGACATGCTTTTTCCAACTATTATGATCGAGGGCAGCTGCCTCACGGCAGGTGAGTATTTTAGTCTCTTTTTTAGCTTCTTTATAAGGGAACCCTCGTATGGGAGAGGCATGTTCTTTAAAGAAAGCCCAGACATCAGGACTCTTCATCAACTCCTGAATGGTATATTTACCTCTGGCAATATCAAAGACCACACATTGCTGCACAAAGGCGTGAATATTGGCGGCAGCATCGGGATCTTCAATCCGAGCCTCTACCGTTTTAGCCACCAATTGGGAGGCCATCGCCACCCCATGGCTTCGGTAATGCATCACATCCCCCCCGACTGTTGAAAAGACGGTATCCATTTTTTGGGCGAGCACATCGCCCAGTTGACTTGCAATGCCTGCAAAGGCACCCAACATAAAAGGCACATGGGCAATAGGCCTTTGGAGGTTGGTAATACGGTCTTTGATTAGAATATCGACCTTGGGCAACATCAGCGTGGTCATCAAAAGCAGAGAGCCCGTAAACCATTTAATGGAGGGTAAAAGCTCTTGTTTGATGACCAAGGTCATGACCATCATGGCGGTCGCAAAAGAACCCCCGATATAAACCAGAGAACCCCCGAGCGAACGAGTGCCATTAAAAATAGCAGCGATGGCATTGAAGGTATAGACCAAGCCATCACCACCCCCATGGGTAATTACCTCATAAGCCATTCACATGCTCCCTAATGTAAGCTTTGAAACAGTTGTGCACTCACCAAAGCGGATAGTTGTTTTTCCATCACTTGGACCTTCGCAATCATGTCATCCACCGTGCCTGTTTTTTGGATCTGCATCAGCCTTAAACTTTGGGCGCGTCCACGTGCAGACTCGATCATTTTTAAGAAATCTTTGGAGACACTGTCTGGTAAATGCCCGGCATTGTAGGCCTGCATCACATCCCCAATGCTGCGCTCGATATAGCGGTATAAAACATCCATGGCAATCACTTCGGCATACTGCGTCGGAAATAAAAGGGCCGTACCCTTGGCAAAAGCCGAGTAAACATTGAGCATCTTGTACAAAGGAAGAGAGGTTGACTCTAAAAAAGCTTTTTCTTGGGTGGTTAAAGGATTGATATCCTCCAACACTTTGATTTCCATACTGGCAATTAGGGCTTTAATCGTGCCCACAAAGGTTTGCTCAGGTTTTAGGGTGATCGTATCCTCGATAATATGCAGACATTTTTCATCATGGCAAGTGTAAACCGCGATGTCTTTACCCGTAGACAAGGTGTCGAAGACATCGGAGGAGTGGAGCTTAGAGGGATAATACTGGGAGTTCGGCGGGGAATTTCCGAGCGTTTCAATTACCACCGTGCCCGTTAAAGACATGAGTAGAAATTTTAAGTTCTCATCCAGCCCTTTAAGGGTTGGGTTTTGTTGAATCGCATGCCAAGCAATATTGATATTATCAATGACGGGTTCACCGGCTAAGGCGGCTGCTTTGTTCTTCGCATTAACCTCTGCTTGGCTTTTACACAGCTCTCGCGCACTGAAATAGTTTTCATTCCTATCTTTAAGGACCTGCTGAATACAGGTTCTCACCGTGGAAGCATGGAAAGAGGCTGCCGTATTATTCACCAATTGCGCTGCGGCCTGGCAGCTATTGATATTGTTCCAGTTGGCCTCATTCATCCAAGATTGCAACTCTTCAATTTGATTCATAATTTGGGGTGACAGTTGTTTGAGCGATAAGGAAAAGAGATAGCCCTTGGCATTGGCCCCAATCGCCCTTAAGGTCTTAAGCAGCTCTGTACTATTGATGTAGCCAAAGCCCCCCATATGTAAATCAATCCCGCCGCATCCCGCTTCCACGCTCGGCAGTTGCAGATTGAGCATTTGGATGTTACGACTGGGATGACGCATAAAGATGCTACCGCCACTATAAAAGCCTCCTTCTTGACCCTTGTAAGCTCCAGCCGGGGTCGTATTACTGATATCCCCGAAGAAAGTCTGTAAGTCTTTCTCAAGGCCCGCTTCTGCCTTAAAAGCGAATAAAAGCATCATTAATCCTAGGCCGCGCATACACCTTAAAAGGCTACTCATGGCTCACTCCTTGAGACTCTGTGTATTTCAGAACGTGCAAAATATTTTCTTCTAATTGGGTTTGACTGATAGCACCGGTGGCTAGAACACTTACCACATTGGTTTTAGGATTGATGGCTAATAAAGTGGGTAAGCGTTGCACTTTTAAAGCTTGGGAAGCACCCTGATCCAACACAAAGTGTGAGAATTCAGCAATGCCTTGACCATCCATCGATATCGCCAGAATCGATACCCCATACTGATTTGCAAAAGCCTTTACAACAGGTGCGAAGACTTTGCAATAGTCACAACGACTGCTGAAAAAAAAGAAAAGACCCTGATGTTTTGCAAAGTGTTGAATCATTTTCTGCGTATGCCGTTTTTGGTTCTTGGCATAAACTTGATGGGCAGCTGCGCTAATAGGAAAATCTAGCGAATAATCAAAGACTGGATTATTCAAAAGCATACGCTGGTAGGCATCGGTAAAAGTTTGGGCCTTAGCCATGGTCTGAAAATAATGAAGGGCATAAGCTTTAAGATGGTCTTCGGTGGGATCAAGAATAGCTAAATTAAGACTGTCTTGGACCTTAGCTTGATAAGCCTGCATAGCCTCGGTAGGATTCAGTTTTAAAAGGGATTGCGGGGTTGGTTTTGGACTGGGGTTTTCTTGGGGCTTAGGGAGTACTTCTGAAGACTCATACCAAAACCACCCTTCCTGGTGTCCTTCAAAAAAATAGGCAGCACACAGGGAGGGCCAAAACAATGCCGCCAAAAGACTTAGGCAACACAAGCCACAACCATACTTCATGGCTGATCCTTAAGTGGTAGGACTACGGTTTGTGTCTGATGCAGGCGCTTAAGCTCTTTGCTTTTCTGCGCTAAAGCTTCTTCTAAACCCTTGATTTTATCGGGTACCGGACCGAGCTTAGAAACCGCTTCCTGCACAGCCTGAAACTTCTGCTCTGCACTCGCTTGAACATCCCCTAAAATCTCGGATAATTTTCCGCGAGCATAGGGTGTATCAAAGTTAATACGACTTAATTGATCTGCCGTGAGCGGTCCACAATTCGGGCTCTGGGCAGTTCCAAAAGAGATCCCTAATTGTTGGCGTGCAATCTCTTGAATAATACGGGCCAGCTTAGATCCATAACAGCAATAAGAGTCTCGATATTCAGTGCAAACTTTGATAGGGCCTATTCTTACCCTCTTGGAACAATAACGCCCCCCTACACGAACACAGCGACTCTGCCTTGCAGAAGCAATCGCTAATTGCTTTTCTTCTTGATTGCAACCACCTAAGAAATTTTGTAATAACCCTTTTAAATTGCAACAATCTCTAAAAAGAGACTTCATGGCGCTTACCCTGCATCGTTTACAATTACCCATGAACACCGTGGGGTTATTTGGATCTTGACCAATCCCCCCCAAATCCTCTTCCATGGGTTTGGCCATCTCGGTCATGGCATGAAAATGGCTAATACCCTGACCAAAATCACCCGCCTCATACCCAGCACTCGGCTCTTCCTGATCTTTTAAAAAGCCAAGCTTACCCTCATCCAAGATCAAGCCCGATCTCTTAGCGTAATTGGGAACCCCACATCGAAAGGTATTTTCATATTCCAGACACACCCCACCCTTGAGTACCACACATTCAGAGTTTATCTGCTCACAGCCCTGATCCATAAAAGTCTGGCACTCATTGATGTTGCGCCCCTCACCACAGACATAGCTTCGTTGTTCCGTCCAATGATCGCGTACCACAGGTGTTGGATAACCCTGAATCACCCGACTGTCGTTTAGGTCTTGAGATTCAGACTGAATGAGTGCACAAACACCCGATTGTTCTTGGACTTCTAAGGCCTCACATCCCTCAAAGTGCTCTTCTAAAATCGGATCTTGGGGTATTGTGAATTTCCAAACATAATGCCCTCCCCGACTATGATGCTCATTAGCTCGATGCTTTTTCCCTGTTTTGGGTTGAAAGGCGGAAAACCCCACACTAAAACCATTGGCTACACTGGGCATTTTTGGAGCATCAAACCGAACACCACCCTCACCAATATTTTGAGCCGAGATTAATTCAACCGTAGCTTGGCTTAAATTCGGATCATCCCCTAAGGTAGGAATTACTGAATAGTTCGTCGGCCCCCTTGAGTCACACTGAGACTCTCGAATAAGGCCCGTTTTTAAATTAATACTAAAGCTCACGAGATTAAAACATTGGACCGTAAAATGCGCTGTTACGGTTTTAATGATGGGAGCTTGTGGAATAGCTGTAAGAATTAATCTTTTGGTACAAGCAACTTCAGAGACAGGTGGTGATTTTCTGCAAGTCACTATCTGAGGCACGGCCTGCTGGGATTTTTCTGTACAGATGGCGGCATTGCAGGATTTTAGATCTTCCTCGGATAGATCCACCTGAGTTAAATCAGGATGTAACACAGGATCTAAGGCATGAATACTAAAACGATGTTTTTGTTTAAGCAGATCTTCCGTCTCCTTTAAACTGGGCTGTGTTGTGAGGGTTTGAGTGGAGCGCTGGCCTGTTTGATGGGCGAGCGTACTTTTCAGCGGATCCTCATCTTTTTTCCCAGCCTCAGCTTGTTGTTCAAAACTAGTACTCAAATGGCTATTTTTTGCTCTAAAAGCCGCCTGTTCGGGATTTTTAATTAAGGATTGTTCGATCTCCCCAAGACTTGGGGATGCATCACTATACCCTTTTTGATGCAAAGACTCGCCCAATGCTCGACCTTCTGAGGCGGGATCCGTAGCTGCACGCAAAGACAAGAACAGCAGGCACATTAAAAATGTTTGATGTCGTTTAATCATCCGCATCCCTCAAGATTTCTAACAAGGGCTTCACCACTTTTTGAATCGCAACCGATCCACGAGACAACATCAAAGTTAAGGCATCTTCCAGCGAGGTATCCCCATAAACCACTTCAAAAGGAGATTCTGTCAGGGTTTCTGCCTGATCGTTGGCTGGAGAATGGGTATGCGAGACAGCCACCACCGCAGGAACCGTTTGAATGTTAAAGCGCTCAAAGGCTTCGGGATCCACCAGTAACTCCGGCATCCCATCGCTGCCAAACAATTCAAAGGCTTTTTGGGTAGTTTGTTGTATGGAGTTTTCAACAAAGCCTCGTATCACCAACGGTGCCTTGATACAAGAGGCTTGCTCGGCCCATAGTTTTAAGCTTTGCTCTGGCATCGAGAAAGAGATAAACACCAAAATCGGTGCTTGCATCTGTTCTTGCCGGGCATACAGCTCTGGGCTGTAGTCCTTGGTAGAACAAGCCTGATTATCACAATCTGCCAGGACCTGATTAAAAGCAAAAAGGCTTAGAAAAATCCATGCGCTTTTACAAAACACAGCATAACCTCCTACGCCAGATAAGGTACCCAAAATCTTCACCTTTTATGGGATATTCTTTGTTTTTACCCCAGATAAAGGTGCTACGGCCGATAGGGTTACAACCCATCCCAGGTTCTTTAGACACTTTGGGATAAGTCATTTGGAGCTTGTACTGATCTTTACGCCACCAAGGCATAGGATAAAGACCGCAGGCCGCTTTTTTGCCCACGGAGCCAAAAAGCAATAGTTCTCGATGTAATTTGAAAATCATTTTCTCAAGAATGAGCGTGCTTGCATCCACCCCACCTTTGTGAAAGCCTAAAGTACCCGTGAGTGGATAGACCCCACCCTGGCAACCTGCACACCAAAATAAGCTGTTTATAGGACTGCTTACTGTGGCCTTCGTACAATCTGCGCTACATGCCATCTGAGCTAAGGGATTGGCAAACAGCACCACTTCAGGATTTAACCAAATGGATAATTCATCATCATTCCAAAGGGGATCCAACTCTGTCAGATAAGCAATATCAAAAGACTCCGTCGTCATGCAAGCTAGATGAGCCACCAGATTCATCCAATAGAGCAGTGGATAGACATACCAATGCACATGGTAGAAGGCGGTTTTCTTGGCATATTTACCCCCTTGTTTTAGATGCACATCGCCTACTGCTGCTCGGTTGTTGATATTAATGGTGGCACCACCCAGATTGACCATACAAAAGGGTTTGGTGGTCACATCGGCTAGTCTAAAGGGCTCCCAAAACCCCACGGGGATCCCAATGCGGGGAATGGGTGTGCCACACTTACAAAAAAGGCTTTTATCTTCCGAAGGGGTGGCCTTATCTTTAGTGGGATCGGCCACTTTTCTGCCGGCAATCGACAAGGGAAATAAGCATTTCCAACACACATCCGTAATGGGATTGAGAAATTTACCCGCACAGACCGAGTGTGACGATTGCACAGGCAGTGCTACCAAAAATAAAAGAGATCCTATGTATAAAGCACCACACGCTTTCATAGCTTGAACTCCTCAATCAAGAGCTTGTCTTTGCGTTGCGATACCCGTGCAGGAATTTGCTCTAGCCCAAAATAACGGCTCAAGCGCCCTGCTTGGTCAAAGTAAAAAGGAATGTCATGATCGCGCATGAGTTGCAGCACCGGACCTTTGACGAGTACCAATTTGACTAGACCATGGCTGCGCTTATATTCCTGTAAGGCCCAAGCTAAGTGCTCGACATCATCCCCATCCAAAAAAAGTAAGGATTTTCTGGAAAAAACTTGAGTCAAAGGATTAACTCGTGTACCGGCAGCTTGGATAATTCTACCCTTAGCATCTTTTATATCTTGGGACACCACCACGGTTAAATCTTTCTCAAAGATACGTGGCTTATCCGTAGAGCGTAGCCCCAGCACAGCATCTGGACGCTCAACAGTGGCAAAGCCTTTGGCTTTTAAGCGTGCTTGTAGACGTTCTATCTCACCGCTAGCCTGCATTTGAAGTAAGCGCTCTTCAATCCACCCTAGAGCGCTTTGTTCTTGGATGGCATAGGTAGAACCTTGGGTGCCTAAGACCAAAGCTTTTAAATTACCAGAGTGCATAAGCAACCCCCAGCAACTGATGAGCGCTAATCCAGCCCATTTTTGCATAGCGTGAGTCAAAGCTGTCCTTATGGGGTGTCCACACATAGTATTGTCCTTCTGATAAGAGGCCTTGGGGTCCAGGTTCTAGGGGTTCTTGTTGAAGCGAAAAGGCTTTGGCCCTTGCCACATAAGAACCATTGATAAAAAAATCCCGATCGATGCGAAGCACTGTGTCCCCTGGCACACCGATAACCTGTTTAATCATCGTTCCGTTTTCACCCAATCCCACACTAAGGGGTGCTTTAAAAAGCACATAATCGCCCATCGAAGGATTTTGAGAATAACGAATCAACCAGACTTTCTGGGGCAAACTCTGAGAGAGATTAAGGGCAATTCCAAAGTGGGTGCTAAGCACCCAAGCCAAGGCTATGGGTAATGCACAAGCCCATAAGGTGCCTACCTGCTTAAAGACCCAATGTCTCTCAAATCTTCTGTCGATCAAGACTTCTTTCATTGCTTCTCCTTACCTAAATCGTTTTTCTGCCACGATGCTAATTGCATCCACCAGTTCCATGCCCTGTGCACACAGCGCATTTACTTCTTCAAAATCTTTGGCTTGGGTGGAATACAAAATGCGCGAATAAGGATCTAAAAAAAGCCTGCCCACGGCACACTCTTGGCCGTCCCCTAAAATCATCATTTCTGAATAAAGTCCATGTTCGGTCGTCACCGAAGTCAAAAGCTTTTTCTGAAACCCATCTAAAATCAGTTTTTTTTCATCGACCAGGCGCACCACATCCGATTTGTTTTGCATATGGATGAGTTTCCAATAGGAGTTTGTGTAGGCTGCTTGGGCTGCATTGGAGGAAAAATAATCGGCAATACTTTGGGTAATGGTAATCAGACAGCCCTTGTATTTACGGGCACGTCTGGCAATGTTCTCGATAATCTCACCACCCTGCCCCCCTTTGAGCATATCCCAGGCCTCATCAATAATGAGCGCAGTTTGTTGGGTACGACCACCCAAATACATCTTCTCAGCGACGTGGTACATCAGCAGCATAAAGACAATACTTTGAAAGCGTTTATTGCCGCTGATTTCTTCTAATTCAAAAATCACCATGGGATTGTTAAAATCGATATTGGCTTGTCCATTGAAATAATTTCTATACTGACCCTCATGGGTATAGGGATAAAGAATCAGCCCTAAATCTTGGGCGCGTTTGTCCTCATGGTGAAGCAACCAATCCGCAATCGCGCTCATCGAGCCCTCTCGACCCTGAGCTTCCCAGACCGCCTTAATGGCTTTGGCTACATAAGCACTTTCAATGGCCGAGGCATTGCCTTGTAGATTGATCATCGAGCACACAAAGGGAATCATAAAAGCTAAAAACTCATCCACATCATTCACGGTGCTAAAAGGATTCAGACAGAGCGGGGTTTCTTTATTAAACTCAATAAATTCTCCGCCTAAGAGATTACAAATTTTCTTGTAAGAGCGCCCCACATCAATAATAAAAACCCGACCGCCCGTACCCACCAACCCACAAACAATCTCTTGGACCGTCACCGATTTACCAGAACCTGAAATACCCGCCACCGCCACATTGTAATTGCCACGATTATTCCCAAAGGGATCCCAAAAAAGAATTTGCCCACATCGACCCGAGATCATCAGTTTAGGACTACGCATCCCCTTCATTTCTGCAATGATAGGCAGCATATTGGCCGCATTCTTGGCCCATATTTTGTACAAGAGACCAAGGCGATCTAAATCTTTAAAGAGTGCATGGCTTTGGGCCAGCGGTAGGTGCGCCAAAAGCATCACCAATTGCAATAAATGATTTCGTACCAACTGCCATTTGGGACTGGAGGCTTGAAAGACAGTCAAGAGTGCCGCTTCCGCTTCTTCCATCTCAGCGCTGTGGGCGTAGAGACTTACCTGAAAAGAGACCCTGACCAAACGTTCGTGATTTTCCAAATCCTGAATAATGGCCCGAGCCTCATGAGCTTCTTCCACGGCTTTGGGACTAAAGCGGGCTATTTTCTCGGCGCGTTGTCTGGCCCTAAAAGCGCGGGCATTGGCGACCGTTTGTTCTTTGGATTGCTCGCAAATTTGGATCACAAAGCTTAAAGAAAAGGGGCAGCCTATTTGGGCACTGCTATCAAAGAGATTACCGATCAGATCGGACATTTCACTTAAGTGCGGGCTTTGGCTCTTAAAACTTTGGACCCTGAAATTGCGTATTTGCCAAGCATCTTGTATTTCCTTAGCCCCTTCTTGAGGATCACCACCTATGAAAAGCTTGGTGGGTGTGAGGGTAAGGCTTGAACGCGTAGAAGCACCTAACTGCTGAGCTAAAGTATTGGTCTCGCTATACTCAAACACAGAATCAGTTAAGCTATCATTGGGTCTTAATAAACCATCAATCCAGGCCAAAAAAGAGGCGGGCTCTAAAAGACTTGCTTCCATACCTGCCCCTTTGAGGGCACCGATCAGGGCTTGTTTTAAGGATTGTATTTTTTGATCAGTGAGGCTTAAGCTGTGATCAAAGACCACACTCATTACTAAGCGATAATCTCGAAACACAAGGCCCTGTCCAGGCACTAAAGACTGATAGACCCCTTTTTTATAAAAATCGGCCCGTTGGCTTGCCAATCTTTGAATCAAAGGATGGGCTGCCGTGCGTGCCTTCACAAAAGACTCAAAGGCGGGCCCTACTTTGGGAGAAGCATACAAAAGACACTGTACAATACTGCCTTCAGGTAAGAGTCTTTGTAGCAAGGCGTAAAAAATTTCGACTTGATGGTCCGAAGCCCCCACCATGGGGGATGCTTCTAAGATAAAAGCCTTGGATTCCACACAATGATAAAGCTCAGACTCAGGATCATAACTCTCATAAGGTAAATACTCCGCAATCGAGTACAGCCCTAAGCGTTCATTCAGGTGTGCGAGATTACCTGAAACTAAAGGTTTCTCATCATCTTGCAAGGCGATGGAAGCTAAGAAAGCCTTGCCTTTTTTGAGCGCCTCTTTAAGGGGTAGCATCATCACCTTGCTCCTCAAGGTTCTCGAACCCGGCATGGGGCGCTGTCCAGGCCGCTTCCTTCGCCACAAAATGCAGGATGTTTTGTTCGTGGTACGTCCCATCGATCGATTGATAGGGTGCCATCCAAATTCTTAAGACTTCTTCCCTGCTCCTTAAGGGGCTACCTTCATCGGGTACAAAAAACACAGGTTGAAGCGCTGTGAGACTTAACCCTGTTTGGCTAGCTTTGGAGAGGTGCTGTGTGTCTGAACCTAATTGACCTCGACTCACCTGTTTATCGACTTCAGAAAGGCGCATACAACGCACACCGTCTTTGATGGGACAGTCAAAAGCTTGATTGCCACAACCACTGAAGAGCGCAAAGCAGGTGGCAACATAAAATAGCTTTGAGACTTTTTTAATCATGGTATTCTCCTTCATTGCCATTGATTTCTAAAAGGTTGTCGTTGGATTGCTTGGCCTTTTTTCGGGGCTTTTGCTCCCCAAAATGCGAGCCCGTGTGAAAGACCACATCGACCGATAAACCTGCCGATATTTGAATCACCGGTTGATACTGCTCGGCGCGTTGAATGTTGTACTTGGCCATCAGCTCAAAGGCATCCCCTGCCCCTTGGCTACCCGCCTGTTTAAAGATGTCTATGCTTTTGGCGCCTGTGCTCATGGGACCAAGGGGTGAGAGTTGACTGCTGTTATAGGATTGACTGGTGGCCTTACCCAGACCTGAAAGTAATCCGCCGAGAAAGCCACGCTTAAGCACTTCTGCATCCCGAAGCACCACCTTGCCTCGAATGCCGTTTTTGCCATCTTCACCATTCACATAACCATCTACATCGGTCACAATCACATGACCATCGGGCTGTACACAGCTCAGCTTCTCCAGGCGCATATAAGCCCGCTCGCTGGACAAATCCCCATAAGCGGCTGCAATGATTCGACAATCCTTCATCTTACCGTAGGCTTTATTGGGCAATGAACCACGGTGTATCAGCCTTAAAAGCACAGGCTTAGGATTGGCTTGGGAAGAAATCCCAGCAGAAACATCCACACCACTTAAAAGCACGGCCTTGGTATAAGTACCCGGTGGAATAAAGCTATCCTTATGCGGTAGCTTGCTTTGAGCCGTAGGACTTAGGCTCAAGGTGTCTGAAAAAATAGCCGGGGCTTCGGGTAGTAAAGACCTACCCTGCTCATTCAAGGCCATAGGCCCAACACCCTTTGAAGCCTCAAAATTTTGCAGATTATCTTCTTCCTCTTGCGTGCTTTTTGATGCCTGCTGTGCGAGAGCTTGTGAATCAAGCTGGGCTTGCTCTAATTGCTCGATGCGTTGATGCAATGCCACTATTTCTTGTTCTTGGGCAACCGCTTTGGGGCTTAAAGAGGCTTTAAGCTCAGCAAGCTCTTGACGCATTTTCCCTTGCGCCTCTTCTTGCGCTAAAAGCTTATTCTCGGCTTTGAATAACCAAAAGCTTTTATCTTCCAAGGCTTGGGTTACATCATAAATAGGCGCGTCCGCACTTAAATGTTGAGAGGGCGCTTGGGGTGTCTCACGTCCTATCCATAACAACAAACCACCTCCCACGACTAAAACACCGAGCAGTGCTTTAAAAAAGAGGGATTGATGTTTTCTTAAGGTAGAACGGCTCAGCAGCATACCCATCTTAAGCTCTCACTCTATACACACGGGTTTTGGTATTCGGCGGTAGTGTTTTTTCCAGCACCGTGATGGCTCGCACACCCTCTGAATAAAAATCTATCTCATCGAAGTTCAAGCTTTGTTTGGTCGTATTATGTAGCTCTAAAACCTCAGCACTTAGTGGATTGCCGGTATAGGATTGAAGAACCACCACCTTTACACCTTGTAGGGAAGGCAATTTGATATTGAGGCGCTCGATCGCAAAACCTTCGAGCTCTGTTTGGGTGTGCATGGCTTTAATCAGCGTTTTAATGGCAGCCTCATAGCTACCGGCTTGTTCCCAAGTGCTAAGGCTTAAAGGCGGCATCAAAACAATGCTTTGTGCGCTGGTATCTTGGGGTAGCAGTGCTAAAGCATAGGTTTTACCTGTCTCGGTACTGATAAAAATATGAATAGGCTCTTGGGACTCTTTGGGAATCGGTTTTACAAAGACCTGACCCAATTCGCTGTCCTTATCCAGTTCAAACTCACCCTGGGTACCCTTCACACTCAAAATGCGATCGTTTTGTACCGCAATACGATTTAAAGCTTTGGAAGATAAGGTCGCGCTTACTTCCACCCCTTCTTGTACGGCAATCATTTGCTGGGCTTGTACCACCGTAGGGTTCAAAAAACACAGCACAGTGATCAGCAATCCTTTTTTCATAAAGCATCCGAAATTAAGCATGGGGCACCTCCTCAAACGATTGGATCCATAAACGACCTTGTTGTTGTACAAATTTCAGCGCATAGCTTTTAGTGCTAGATTCCACAGGGGTATTGGCAACTAAAATCTTCAGTTCGCCTTTGAGTTCTACCAGCAACTTTTTACGATCTATTTTAAAACGGTTGATATGAAAGCTGGTGCTCATCCCCCGGCGCTCAAGTTCCATCTGTTGTTGCACCAATTGGGCTTTAAGCGGCGCAAAACGCTCAGGCACCACGTGCGCTAAGAGATGCTCGGCATTCACTGCAAAAGTGCTGGGACTTACATTGAGCAATAGACCTGCAAAAAACTGAGACATCTGCTCCAAGTAGTGATCGGAGACAGCATCGGTTGAGATCCAAAACGCTCGATGAATAATGGGTGGTGCGATAATAATGCGTTCTTTGCCTATGAGATAGAAATTAGAAGCGCCCAATAACACACAGAGCACGCCCAGTGTTCCAGATACCATGAGCAGCCGATTACGCTGAGTTAAGAGACTGTTATAAGAGCCGATTAATACCTGTTTATTCATCCTACGAACTCCCGAATATCTGATGGCGGCAGACTTTTGAAATGGTTTTTCGAGGGCAAAAACCAATAGATCCCCACTTTGGTTAAATCACCCATCGTACTTTTTTGCAGCAACCTTAAAACCTTGATGGTGGCAGCCCCCATCAAAAGCCCGAGCCCAAAAGAACAAACCAGCCACACAAAAGCCAACACCCCTAAAAACCAATAGATTTCTAGCCAGGTCCAAAACACCACTTTGTCTGCTTTGTTTAAAAACAAAGGTAAAGGCTCACTCATATTTAGCTCCTAAATTAAAAGTGCAGTGGCAAAAAAGCTGGCTGCTTTGAGTGAAACAATGGTGATGGCCGCAGAGCTTGCGGCAACCTTCAGACTCTGCGAAGCCACCGCCCAAATAGCGCCCACGAGTGCAGAGGCGGAGCCTGCAATGTAGCAACCATTCTTCACAATCTTGGAAGTCTCTGTGGTCAAAACTTTAAGCTCTGCGACTGTATCAGCATCGGGCAAAGCTAGACTCGGATCTGCAATCAAGCTCAACGCAAGTACCGCCAACACCGCTAGGGTGGGCACCCCGTAATCACGTACCTGCAAATGCTTTTGGGCATCCATACAGACACTCTGAAGACTCTTACTTTGTTTCATGATTGAAAACTCCTTGCATTTGATGCTTTATGAACTGCAACGCATCAGCTTGCATCGAAGGCATGATGGGTTGATGGAAACACTCCATTCGGGATAAACAGGCACTTAAGCCATGCAAACTTTTGCTATGCGTTTTTTTCTTTAAAAAAGCGATCCGTCTTTTAATCGAAGACAAATGGATCCCACATTGCGTGGCGATAGCCGCTTGAGAATCCCCTTCAAGAATAAGCTCGATAATCTTCACATAGACTTTGTTTACCCAAATTTTTTCTAAGAGCTGAGCCTGCTTAGAAATGTTCTCTATGCCCGTGGTTTCATTTATCATCAGGATCCTCCGGTCGTTGTTGTGCTTTGAACACCGCTTTAATCAAATGCTCGATGGAAGGTTTTTGAGCCAACTTTAGGGTTTCAGAGGCTTTAGGGGTTATTAAGGCTTGGCTTTTCGGTTGATCACCCAATAAGACGGGTTCAGGAATAGGATAGCCATCTTTGCCGTTGTCACGCTCTACAATGCCCGGCAAATAAGGTGGGATCTGCAAAGGTTTTCGGTTTAAAAAACCTCGATAACGTTTCTGAAATTCATTGCAACAAAAAGGCAGCTCTTTCAAGGTAATGTCACAGAGCTTGATCCACCCCCCCATATCTTGGATCACGGCATGGATTAAAG
>CAZFXA010000033.1:0-15129 GCA_964522825.1 uncultured Legionella sp. | reverse complement strand
ATCCCTTGACAGATCCAAAGCAAAAACGTTAGGATACCTTTCTAACTTTGCAGGATTTTTGGGTATGGATCTGTTTAATCGCTTAAAACAGCAGTGTGAACTGGCTATTCAAACAGCCTTTCCAGACCGCTATGCCTCGATGGACCCCTTATGGCTGGAAATTACCCACAGCACTCAGCCAAATTTTGGGCATTATCAGTGCAATAGCCCCATGAAATTGGCCAAGGCCTGGGGACAAAACCCCCGTGCTATCGCCGAACAAATCCTAATAGCCCTCCAGCAACAACCCGACATTGAAAAGCTCTGTGCTCAAATGAGCATTGCGGGCCCTGGCTTTATTAATTTCACGATTCATCCCGATTGTCTAAGCCAACAAATCGCCGCACAATTAAAGGACCCTCGCCTAGGACTCATGCCTCTACAGAAAACATATAAAATTGTTATCGATTTTTCTTCTCCGAATATTGCCAAAGATATGCATGTAGGACATTTGCGATCGACCATTATTGGCGATTGCTTAGCCAGAGTCTTACGTTTTATGGGTCATGAGGTCTTGCGCATTAACCATGTGGGGGACTGGGGTACACAGTTTGGCATGTTGATCGCTTATCTTCATGAGGTATCCACAGACTTTACACTTGAAAACTTGGTGACGTGCTATCAAGCAGCCAAGCAACGCTTTGATAACGATCCTGCCTTTAAAAAACAGGCCCAAGAGGCGGTCGTCGCCTTACAAAGCGGTGATCCTGAAAGCAAACAGATCTGGGAACAAATCTGCGCGATTTCACGTCAAGCTTATCAAGCTATTTATGACCGCCTAGATGTACATCTGATTGAAAGAGGCGAATCTTTTTATAATCCGCTATTAGCGCCTTTGATCGCTGAGCTTGCACAAAAGGGACTCTTAGAACATTCCGAAGGTGCAGGCTGTATGAAGCTTGAAGGCTTTAAAAACCGTGAAGGCGAGCCTTTGCCCTTGATCCTGGAAAAATCGGATGGCGGTTATAATTATGCGACCACCGATATGGCCGCCTTGCGCTATCGGGTACAGGTAGACAAGGCCGACTGGCTGATTTATGTGACCGATGCCGGCCAAAGTTTACATTTTCAAATGATTTTTGAAGCGGCTAAAATAGCCGGTTTTTATCATCCAAAACAGGAGCGCCTGGATCATGTACCCTTTGGGCTTGTCTTAAAAACAGATGGTAAAAAATTCCAAACCCGATCGGGGAATAACCAACGACTGATGGATGTTTTAGACAGTGCCGTTGAAAAAGCCAAAGGGAAGATCCTTGAACGCAATCCCACCATAGCGCCCGAAGCCCTAGAAACTGCTGCACAAGTGCTTGGCATTAATGCCATTAAATATGCCGATTTATCGGGTCATCGTCTGAATGATTATGTTTTTAATGAAGATAAAATGTTACAATTTGAGGGCAATACCGCAGCCTTTTTATTGTATGCTTATGTGCGGATCCAAAGCATTCAACGTAAACTGAACAGCGATGTGCAAGCACTGCTAAAAGCTAATGCTGTTCTCCGTTTAGAAGAACCCGCTGAAATAGCCCTAGGCTTATGGGTTTGCCAATTTGGCGAATGCCTGGAGAAAGTCGCACAAGAACTATTGCCTAATCGATTAAGCGATTATCTGTATAAACTTGCGGAAAAATTTCACTTGTTTTTTCATCAATGCCGCGTAGAAGGTACGCCCCAAGAAAGCAGTCGATTATTATTATGTGAGGCCGTCTCACAGGTTCTTGACACGGGCTTACACCTGCTCGGGCTTAAAACCCTCGCGCGCATGTAATAGGCAGGAGAAAAAAATGTCGAAAAAATTATTTTGGTTGTTAACTGCCCCCCTACTCGGTGTGCTTGTGTGTGTGAAGCCGGCTTGGGGTCAGGGCCAAATACTGGACACGTTGAAAGGCACAACAGCCTATGAACAAGGACTCAACTATTATTTAGGTCGTGGTGTACCACAAGATAGTCAACGTGCAGCCGCTTTTTTTGAACACGCGGCAAAAATACAGAATCATCCTGGTGCACAGTTTAACTTGGGCGTGCTCTATGAACACGGCGAAGGTGTGCAAAAAGATCTGAACGCTGCCGTACAATGGTATGAGAAAGCAGCCCAGCAAAACAATGCCAAAGCCCAATACAACTTAGGCTTTTTACTCTTGGAAGGCTTTGGGATCTCTAAGAATCCTGTAACAGCCCTACAATGGTTAGAAAAAGCAGCTCATCAAGGATCAATCCCTGCAGCCTACCAATTAGGCTGTGCTTATCTGGAAGCCAAAGGTGTTCCACACAATCGATCGTTAGGCTTAGAATGGCTAGGCCGTGCTGCCGCACACGACCATAAGGATGCTCAGCAAGTGCTGGCCTTGGCGCAATCGATGGCACCATGAACGATACCCTTTTTATTGACCCTGCAGAGGCCGAACAGTTTAAAAAACTAGCCCCCGATTGGTGGGACCCCAAAGGCCCCTGTGGCCTATTGCATACCTTGAATCCTGTACGTTTACAATTTATTTTGGATCGCCTTTTACCTGAAGAGCGAACCATCCTGGATGTGGGGTGTGGAGGCGGTATCCTATCCCACAGTTTGGCAAATCGCGGGGCTATTGTGACAGGCATTGATGTCGTAGCCGAGCTGTTGACAGTCGCGCGTGCACAGGCCTCGAAAAATAGTACACCTTTAGCCGCACTAAACTATGTGGAAACAACGGTACAAGACTATGCTCAAAGTCACGCAGGTCTATTCGACAGTGTGGTGTGTATGGAATTACTAGAACATGTACCTGATCCTGCATCTCTGCTACAAGGCTGTGCAACTTTATTAAAACCCCATGGAAAACTGTTTATTTCAACCCTGAACCGTCATCCCAAAGCCTATTTGGTTGCCATTCTTGGCGCAGAATATTTACTAAAACGTCTCCCCAAACACACCCATCATTATGAAAAATTTATACGCCCTGCCGAACTACAACGATGGTTAAAGAAAGCTGGTTTTACGCTGCAAGAATTGTGTGGGATCCGCTACAATCCTTTTACCGATAGGGCTAGTCTTTGCAAGGATGTGTCGGTCAATTATCTAGCCTACGCGCAACTGCAAACCCCCACCCTAGCCCTCCCCCTCAAAGCGGGAGAGGGAACGTGAATGTTATAAAAAATAGGCCTCCAGTCAATCACAAAGATTTTGTACTGCAACAAGCTTATCAATACTGCATAGATTATACCCAACAACATAAGGAACATTTTCCGGTAGCCTCCCTGTTACTACCCAAAGCACTACGCCGTTCGATTGCCGTCATTTATACCTTTGCTAGACAAGCAGATGACCTTGCAGATAAGGCTGATTGCAGCCCTATAGAACGCCTCAAACAGCTTGAGACTTATGAAAAAGCAATCCTTCAACGGCCACAAGCCCATCACTATGATTCATCTTTTTACGCAGAAAACGATTCTAAAACAAACTTGGTTTTTATCGCATTACACGATCTCATGCAGCAACATCCTCTTTTAGATCCTTCGCTCTTTTTAGATTTATTAGCTGCTTTTAAACAAGATGGGCTAAAAAATCGTTATCAAAATAAAACAGAGGTTTTGGATTATTGTAAACGTTCTGCCAACCCCGTGGGCCGTTTATTACTGTATTTAACAGGCTACAGCACCGAATCGCAGTTAAAAGCTTCGGATGCACTGTGTACAGCCCTACAATTAATTAATTTTTTAAATGATATTCAAAGTGATTTCGTAGAACGTGAACGATGTTACATGCCACTCGAAGCCTTAGAAGCCCTAGGGCTTTCCGTAGAAACACTGTGTTCAGAAAAACCTTTCAACACGGTACAAGCCTTTCTCCAAGCCCAACTGAATGAAATAGAAAGTTTAGTAACTGAAGGTTCCTCACTCGGTGCACAATGTCCAGGACGCTTCGGTTTTTATAGTGAGATGGTCATCCAAAGTGCCTACCGAATGATTCACAAACTACGCCTTAGAAAAACCATTCATCAGCGCTTGCGCTTTAGCACCATGGATTGGATACTGGTATTTTGGCGCAGCGTTGTTCGACGCTTCAAAGCATGCTAGCATGCTGTCCAGAAAGTTTTTATACATGTTGGCGAGGGACGTCGATTCCAGGGAAGGGAAATCGTCGCATACAGGGATGTATGTTCCCGAGCGACATGCATAAAAACTTATTTTGCAAGGTACTAGGTTCCATTCATGAATAAAGCTGATCACTATTGTGCCGAAAAAGCCACACGCAGTGGCAGCAGTTTTTATTATAGCTTTCTCTTTCTGCCTACTTCACAGCGCAAGGCCATTACGGCACTCTATGCCTTTTGTCGCGTCGTGGATGATTGTGTGGATGACGGACGGGATCTAGCGATTGCTGCCCAAACATTGGCTTGGTGGCAGCAAGAAATCGATCGCGTCTTTGAAGGTAAACCTGAACATCCGATTGGCATGGCTCTCTATGCCGCTCACCAGCGTTTTAATCTGCAAAAACATTTGTTTGAACAAATCTTACAAGGCATGAAGATGGACCTACAGTACCAAGGTTATCAAAGTTTTGAAGATTTAAAACAGTATTGCCATTGTGTCGCCAGTGCTACGGGCCTTCTATCCGCACAGATTTTTGGCTTTCAGGATCCCAAAACCCTTGAATACGCGAAACAGCTGGGCATGGCTTTTCAGCTCGTCAATATTATTCGCGATGTAGGGGAAGATGCTAGACGCGGCCGTATTTACATACCCACCTTAGAACTCGAACAATTTGCTGTCCAAGAAAAGGCTATTCTTAGTGGACACTATTCAGAATCTTTTGAGGCACTGATGCGCTTTCAAGCCGCGCGTGCTAGACAGTATTATGATGAAGCTTTGCAAGCCTTGTCACCGGGCGATCGTTATGCACAGCGCACAGGTCTTATTATGGCGGCCATTTACTTTCGCTTGCTCGACGAAATAGAAAAAAGTCATTTTAAAGTACTGCATCAAAAAATTCATCTCACACCGCTGTGCAAATTATGGACCGCGTGGAAAACAGCCAGACGTATTCCTCGGCATGGTTCATAATGCCTCGCCAAAACCCATTATTGTCGTAGGTGCAGGATGGGCAGGCTTGGCCTGTGCTTTTACTTTGGTACGCCAAGGATTGCCTGTGATGGTCTTGGAGGCTGCGCCCCAAGCAGGAGGCAGAGCCCGTGGCATTACCTGGGGTTCTGATACGGTTGATAATGGACAACACCTATTGGTCGGTGCCTATACCCACATACTGTCCTTACTGAACTGTTTGGGGATCCCTGAAAATCAAGTCTTAGACCGCAAGCCCTTTGAACTTTTAATGATCGATACACAAAAGCCCCATCAACCACTACATATAAAACTCAACCACGCTTCGCCTATAAAGGCATTATTGAGTGTGTTAATGATGCGGGGTCTTGCATGGCAGGACAAGCTACGTTTATTAGTCTTTATCAGAAAGCTGCGCACCCTCAACCCCCTGCAGGTTCGCAATCAAAGCACAAAAGATTTTTTAATCCATTTTAAACAATCCAAACGTCTAATAGAGTGCCTGTGGGAACCTTTGGCGCTCGCGGCGCTGAGCACACCCATCGATCGCAGTGCTGCAGATATTTTTGTCGCTATTTTACAACGAAGCTTCACAGCTGATAAGACCGGGTCGGATTGGCTATTACCGAAGGTTGATTTAAGCGATCTGTTACCGAAGCCCATACTAAACTACTTGGCCCAAACGCAAACACCGGTTTTATATCACCAGCGCGTTCAAAAACTGCTGATTAAAAATAATCATTGTATCGCCCTTCAAACCGCCTCTACGCCCTTTGAGTGCCAAGCGGTTGTGCTTGCAACCCCACCTTCCGTGAGTCTAGCATTACTACAAACCGTTGCTGCACCTTGTCTGGATTCCTTAATCACACGCTTAGCACGTTTCCACTATGAAACGATTTGTACCCTCTATTTGCGCTTTGCTACGCCCATTGCCTTAACCTGTGGCAGTCCTATGGTAGGCCTTATCCACGCCAGTGGTAATTGGATCCTCCACCGTGCATCTTCAGCGCAGCCTGATCTGCTAAGTGTGGTCATTACCAACGCTAAAGCGCTGGCCCTAGACCGCAGAGCATTGCTTGCAACCATTCAAGCCGAGCTCCAAACACTCTTTCCGGGGCTCGGAGAGCCGATTGATCAGCGTATCATTTGTGAAAAACAAGCAGCATTTTCTTGTACACCCAATAGCTATCAATATCGGCCCTTCAATCATACGGTGATTCCTAATCTATATCTTGCAGGCGATTACACCCAAAATGCCGCCCCCGCCACCCTGGAAAGTGCAGTACAAAGTGGCATCCAAGCTGCCGAACTGTTACTATTAAAGCATGAAAAACGGTGCGAAAGTCTATGCCCTCATCTGTCTACTGATACTGTTGCAGTGTAGCTGGGCCTGGGCTTTTGATCGGATTGAAACCAATGTACCCGAACTAGACTATGCCCACACCACGGTCGATCCAGAAACTGAACGTGTGCTAGGACAAGTGATTATGCAGAAGATCTATGGTAGCGATCGCTTTATGCAAGATCAGGTCATACAGGAATACCTTAAAAAATTCTCCCATGAATTGAGTTCGCCCCAGGATCCCCTCGATCAACGCCCTCAATTTTTTGGCTTTGAAAGCGATGAATTAAATGCCTTTGCCTTTTTCGGGGCACACGTCGCTGTACATGGTGGGCTTATTTTATCGGTCGGTAATGAAAGTGAACTGGCAGCGGTTTTAGCCCATGAAACAGCGCATATCAAACAACGACATTTATCCCGAATGTTGCAAAACAATCAAAAAATGATGCCGCTGACGATGGCAGAATTACTAGCCGCCGCGGTGATTGGTAGTACCGTCTCGCCCGATGCAGGGGTTCATTTGGCCACCGCAGCCATTGCGGGACATACCCAACAACTGATTAATTTTACAAGAGAAAATGAACAAGAAGCCGATCGGATCGGGATCCAATTATTAGCCAACGCCCATTACGATCCCCAAGCCATGGCCCACGTCTTTGAACGCATGAAAAATAAAGCTTATTATCAAAAAGCGCCCCCCGAATACTTACTCACCCATCCGCTGTTTGATTCACGCATTGCCGATGCACAAAACCGTGCACACGCTTTCAAAGGCACACCACACAAAGATAGTCTTTTATTTCAGCTGGTCCGTGCACGTTTAGAGGTAGACAAACATGAGAACAGTCATAAAAAAGTGAAAAGGCTACAGGATCGTTTAACAACGGGAACCTACGATTCACTACCCGCGGCACAATATGCCTATGCTTTGGCTTTGATCAATAATCATCAGACCCAAGCCGCATTACCCCTCTTAGAAAGCTCGGCCCAAACCCATCCCGATTCATGGTTATTAAGCCTTAGTCTACTAGAAGCCCAAGCACAGAGCACTCCACTACAAACAATACTCGAACAAAGCACCCGTCTTTTGCAACGCTATCCCAATAATGAAGCGATTCTTTTAAAACATCTAGACTGGTTATTAGCGAATAAGCAGCCCCAAATCGTTATTAAAAAACTTTTCCCTTATCAAAAAGACCCCCGCACCAATCCTGCGATGTACCCATTATTAGCCAGAGCCTATAGCCAGTTATCCCAAAAAACAGAGGTCCATAGAGCCCAAGCTGAATGGCATTTTGGCAGAGGTGAGTTTAAAGAAGCCTTGGCACAATTAGATTTTGCACATGACTACGCAGAGACACACAAACAGACCGATGCTTTAGAAGTGATTGCACAGCGCAAGGAAAGCATGCTGGCCATGATAGAAAACAGGGTAAGGTTTAATTATTCCTCTTCTGCAAGCTCCATGAGCCCTTCTAAGGGTGTATCAATATCCAGCATGTGCACTGCAGCTTGTTGTTGTTTTAAATCGATACTACTGCCCGTGGGTCCGAATAATAGATTGAAGAAAGGGATCCCAACCAGAATAAAACCCAGAAGCAGGTAAACGAGTGGTTTATCGAAGGGTACATATTTGGGATTATAGCGATGTGCATTCCATAAACCCAGGGCCATGACCCACAAGACAATGCCAATCACGATACTTGCAGCATGCAAGGCATGGGTCACAATATCGACTCCATTAATCAGTGTATATGCAACATTTTCAATGGATGTCATAACCCGCTCCAGTATCCATGGGCCTTAGGATACCAGATCAATTACTTAGAAACCAAGATCCTTCTGCGAACT
The DNA here is from genome assembly GCA_964522825.1 of uncultured Legionella sp. GTDB lineage: Bacteria > Pseudomonadota > Gammaproteobacteria > UBA6186 > Azoamicaceae > CADEGZ01. The sequence continues at coordinate 6,860 of CAZFXA010000033.1, read as the reverse complement.
TCGTGTAAAATCTGCGGATGTTCCCTACAAATATTATCTTCCTTCATCTTGCGTAAAAAGCTCCAATCAATATGCACAGCACGTACAAAGTAATCCACCGATTCTTTTTCTGAACCAAATAATTGGTACCAACCATGTAAATAAGAAGGATAGCCCCAACTGGGATCGGCCTTTTCAGCAATGCTGATCATGCGTAGTGCAGCCCCTACTTCGCCTCTTTCAAACAACCATAGTGAATAACCTACAAAAACGTAAGCCACATCGTAACCGACCAACGGTTGGGGCCCATAACTGCCTAATCGTATAAGATTATCCTCTAAATCGATATCGGTGGCCCAGCTATGATGCTGGCGTGCTTGCACAAAAGCGACGGCTGCCCGCATGCAGTACCACCATTGTTGAGGGTTCGATCGACAAGATTTTGAGAGCAAACAGCCTATGAGTAAGCGATATAATGGGGCATAATTTCGGGTTTTTCTAAAAGAGACCATGGCATAGCACACCAGAAAAAAAGATCGACGCAATAACACCCTTATCAAAGGCGTATTGATAAATACTGTTAAAAAATCTAAAACAGCCAAAGCCCCTGCGGGTAATTTCACATTTTCCGGTGTCTGACGGATTAAATCTTTATAATATTTTGCAAGTGCTTCTTCTTTCATAGCCAATACTATCGGCCTGAAGCACACAAAACATGAATGGGGTTGGACTTAGATTTTATTTTCTAGGCAGTGATTCAACTTGGTAATAATGGATACTAGGAATAACCGTGTATAGGCCAGCAATAACTGCTGTTTTTGCGTCATCCTGAGAGTCGTGAGGATATCCAATAAGTTTTTCTGAATGCGTACCAGGTCGTCGATTCTAAGGATGGCCAATCAATGAATACAGAGATGGTTATCCCCGCTATTGGACGAGATACTAAGCGTCGAGTGCAGGCATAGTCTGTAATAGCACTTCTTTTAAGGGAAATAGGCAGCTAAATTGACTACCCGTCTTTCCATCGCTCTGTACATGCAGTGTTCCTTCTAAATCTTCTGCAAAGGTTTTGGCAATGAAAAGCCCCAGGCCTGAACCCTTATAAAGCCCCTGATAGGAAGGTGACACACGGTTAAACCTTGTAAATAAATCTAACTGCCTATCCTGAGGAATACCAGGCCCTGTATCTTCTATTTCAAGACGCACCACGATATCACGATCCGTTCTTTCACTTAAACAGACGCGTACATCCACAGAACCCTCTTCAGTAAATTTCAAAGCATTCGATAATAATTCTAAAACAATACGGTAAATACGAATCGGATCGCCCATCAAGCAGATTGGAATCGTGGGATCGAAGTCCAATACCAAATTCAACCCTTTTTCAAGGGCTTTGGCTTGATGAAGCTTTATAACTCGCGCTACGGTCTCATAAAGATTAAATCGTTGAATAGAAATGGGAATATTACCAGAACTGCTATTCACAGATTCTAAAACATTATTAAGAAATTCCATGAGTTCTTGACTACTCGCAATGAGCCATTTTGTATATTCTTGCGCCTTGTCTTTGTCGCTTGCTGTATTGAGAAGCTCCGCAATACCCACGATGCCACTTAAAGGCGTGCGAATATCATGGCGCATTTCTTCCAAAAACCGTGTTTTGGCATTGTTAGCAACCTCTGCTTGTTCCTTGGCATTTCTAAGCATATTCTCTATTTCTTTTCTTTCGGTTATATCAAACGATATGCCAATAACACCTAAAATATCACCGCTTTTATTTTTAAGAGGCGTTTTCGAACTTAGCATTACCGCTTTTTTACCATTGACAATCGCTTCCTCTTCAACGGTTTCGGACAGCCCACTCTTTATAATTCGAAGATCATTTTCCCAGAAATTGTTAGCCAATATTGCATCAGAAGTGAGCTCAAAATCGGTTTTACCTACGACCTCATATCCATATTTCATACCTAAACTTAGCGCTTGACGATCATTACAACCCATATAAATACCTTGCTTGTTTTTCCAATAAACATGGCCTGGCATCTTTGAGAGAATATATTCCAGTGGCAGATCGATCGCTTCTAGTTTTCTTCTCAATTGGTCTTCTTCTTCTTTACGTGCAGTGATGTCTTCTGATACGCCAATCAGACCAATCACTTTTCCATTTTTATCTAATAGTGGTTTCTTATGCGATAAAACAGAGCCTTTAGTGCCATCTTTCCAGATGATAGGTTCTTCCAATATTTGAGCAACACCACTATTCATGATTGCTAAATTGTTTTTATCGCAAATGTCTGCCATGGAAGGGTCTTGTAATTCTCTGTTCGTTTTTCCAACAATGTCTTTTCTAGACACTAATCCAAAGGATTCTGCCTGGAGATCATTGCAACCTTGATAAACATTGTTGCAATCTAACCAATAGGCATGGCCAGGCAATTGACAAATCAACGCTTCAAAAGTGATAAATTCATCGTCTTTCATAGGGAAAATGCTCTCGTTGTTGCCTTAAGCCAAACTCATTGGCTCAGAATGAAATTTTAAGCCTTCATTATTTGAAAATTTTTTATATTTTCTAAAATGTAGTGAGACCGATTTCAAATAATCCGGGAAATTGGGTTTAATAATTTTTTCATACGTCGCCATCATTGCCTTGTTTCTTCCGGTAGGATAAACCTCGAAATCATATAAGGCTTGCGCCCAAAGACACATCACGCTACATTCTTCTTTCAGATAAAGTAAGCACGATTGGTAAGCATACTCATCATCAAATTTTTCAATCTTCGCAGCGTCACCTTCAATATTTTTTTTGAAACGGTTCAAAAATTCTTCGATGGTATCTTCGAATGCCGCTCTATAGCATTCGTCTGATTGATACAACGCTTCAACAATCTTATTCTGTGCTAGATAATCAGGGTGATTTGCCCAATCATCCCACCGAATAATATTGTGAGGAATAGTCGTTAAATCGATCATGTGCTTGTTTCTTTGCAGCCATAAATCACCCTCTCTTATTGCTTGATTGTACAGCGCTTCATCAGAAAGGTCGCTTAAAATCCTCATGTTATATCGTTGAATACTATCATCTAATAAAATGGTAAAGGATCTAAACGATGTGTTAATAAGCTTTAGCGTGCCTAAAAACTTGCTTCCTTCACACACTTTTAAACCCAAACCAACACTGACTGGCATAATACAATGAGAACTGTAAAAGCGTTTTCTTTCCTCTATAGAACACCCGGTAAACGATGCTCTTACGGGGCAATTTTCAAAAGAAAAAAATGAAGCATCATTATGCTGACCGCTTATAAGCGGATTATTTTTAACATTAAGAGAACTATTACACATAAGATTAAAGGCTTATTTTCTCAGCATTCCTATAAAAAAACAGTTGGAGAGTCACTGCACCACACGTTAAAAAGCTTAGTAAAAAACCGGACATTAATAAATAATCTTTCGCAAAGTATCCATGCCACAGGGTAAAAAATTGCATGACATTAAACCCAAAAAACGTAATCATAGAACTTCCCTGCGCGTTTTTGGTTTTAAAAAGCGTTATTGCCTGTGGAATAAAGAGGACCGCATTTAAAAAAAGACCTAAACTAAAAACAAGATCTACAAAACCCTTTAACGAGATCTCGAACATGTCTATCATCACTCCTCTTTTTATCTCTTTTCTCTTTATTTTTATTCTGAGATACACCAAGAATCCTTATCGATTACAAGCGCCTATGCTAAAGCCTAGTCCGTATGCTATGCAACTCATAGCTCAATTCTATAGGTTATCAGGATTCTTTGTTATTCAAATATCACATTTTTTACGGCAATATAGCTTCTTGCAAAGGAAATAGACAGGTAAATTGACTACCTGTCTTCCCATCGCTCTGTACATGCAGTGATCCGCCCAAATCTTCTGCAAAGGTTTTGGCAATGGAAAGCCCTAGACCTGAACCCTTATAAAGCCCCTGATAGGAAGGTGACACACGGTTAAACCTTGTAAATAAATCTAACTGCCTATCCTTTGGAATACCAGGCCCTGTATCTTGTATTTCAAGCTGAACAACCATATCACGATCGGTTCTTTCACTTAAGCGGATACGCACATCCACAGAACCTTCTTCCGTAAATTTCAGAGCATTGGATAATAATTCCAAAACTATTCTATAGATACGCACAGGATCACCCATCAAACTCAGGGGAATATTTTTTTCGAAAGAAAAATGTAGGGCCAATCCTTTTTCAAAAGCTTTGGCTTGATGAAGTTTTACAACCCTTTCTATGGTTTCATAAAGATTAAACCGTTGAATGGAAATGGGAATATTGCCCGAACTGCTATTCACCGATTCTAAAACATTATTAAGAAATGCCATCAGTTCTTGACTACTCGCAATCAACCATTTTGTATATTCTTGTACCTTGTCTTGATTTTTTTCTGTATTTAAAAGCTCTGCAATGCCCACGATACCACTTAAGGGTGTTCGCATATCATGGCGCATCTCTTCCAAAAACCGTGTTTTGGCATTATTTGCTTCTTCTGCCTGTTGTTTAGCCTCTCGTAAAGCTTGCTCCATTTTTTTGCGTTCAGTAATATCGCTATAGACCCCCAAAACACCAATGATTTTTTTCTTATCACTAGCCAACATTGGCACTTTACTCACCAACATGGTCTTTGTACCACCACCAGCTTGGCGTTGTTCTTCCTCATAATCTAATTTTGAACTAGATAAATTCATGATGCATTGATCATCTTCCAAATACTGATCGGCATTTTCACACCAAGGCATTTCATGATCTGTTTTACCAATCACATCATCAGGCGATTGAAAACCCGCTGATTTTGCAAACACTGTATTACAGCCTAAAAAAACACCTTCGGTATTTTTCCAAAAAATAAAATGTGGTAAATTATTGATAATATTGTCGGTGTAAACCTTGGTCATTTCATCATCTAAAGACAAAAGCCTTCTTAAGTAAGTGCGTAAAAATTTCATCTTAGGGGGGAAACACTACGAAGCTGATGACAATCTGTCGCTAAACCGCGCAGCTCGGGCGATGACTGTGATTTTCTAAAAGTTGCTCTTTTTGGGGAATATAGAGAATGCAGCATCACTGGCTGCGCACCAGCAAATGGCACAGCCGGCGCTGTGACAGCATCGAGTTTTTCTTCTATTTCCCTGTTGCGTTTTATAATGTCCAACAACGCATTACTAAAGCGATTTATATTTATCTTAGAATCAAAATCCTTTAATTCCCTATTACAGGCTTGTTTGCGTTTTATAGCGCCCAACAACTCATTACTAAAGTGTTTTCTATTCGTATTAGAAGCAACATCTACGCGTCGTTTATGAGCGTGTTGCTGTAGATACTTTACAAAAAAATGCGTCATAGTACGAGATCCTTCCTTCGGAAAATGATTCTCAACATTTTGATGTGCAATCAAACGAATATTCGCCAGAGCCTTCTCATGACGTTTCACTAACAATGCAACAGAACGCGCATTTTCCAGACATAGCAAAAGCTTCATACTGGCATTGCTAATCCACCCAAACTGTTGTTCTGAAATACCACTTTCACGTCGTTGATGAGAAGCACTACTTGAAGAAAAAATATCCACCACCCCATCATTTTTCACAATACCAAAACTAGCACCCAGACATTGCGCAGCTTCCATACCCTTGATGTAATCGTGACCAACATTCTGTAGTATTTGGTTAGCTAATAATTCTATTTCTTCAGCCGTACCACCTTGATACAGAAGACGCCGAGAACGTTCGGAGATTATTACATTCGTCGTTTTGTCTATATTCGTTACAGGTTCAAATGTAATAAATCCCCTACTATAACCCTCTGGACTAGGACCCAGGTTGGTAAAGGAAGCATGCGCGCCAAAACCAAAAAACATTGAATGTGCTTGCGCTAAAGATTCGGGCAATCTTACTTCGATCATACCCTTAGTACGCATGGTTCTTTCTGATTTCATAGGAAAGCCTGAAGCTTGATTGAGGGCTTCAATATTTTCCCACGTTGCATTAATCACGAAATCTGTTTCTATGATTCTAAGCGTTTCTGGCTTTTGGGGCTCTTGTATCATCAATGTAAATCCATCGTGATCATCCGCCTGTTGAATTTTTAACACTTCCTCATTCGTGAATACCTGAATATTAGGATGGGCTTTCAGTTGTTCAATAAGAAAGCTGCTAAAACGAGGAAAATCCAATGAACATTCTGCTGTTTCAAAACCGATTGCCACCTTATCCATATCAACTTGGTCTTGATATTCAGAAGGGTCCAATACACGAATAAATTGCTCAGGAGGACCAAATACCTCATTCCCAGGGTCCAGGGCTACCAATTCAGCGTATTGACCTTGCAATTTTTCGTAAAAAGCTCTCACTACCTCAGGATCAAAAAGAGAATCCTTTGTAATAAAATACCAGCCATTCCGTAAATGGGTGGCTTCTGTTAAACGATCGCTAATCTTAAAACCTGGATAATGTCTTACAAATCCTATGGTTGCGCTTAAACATCGAAAAGCCGTTATTTCATCAAAATAATGCAATCCTAAACCCAGCCTACAAGGCGTAGCGCGACTGGCTCCTTCAAGCAGCCCGGGGCGATAATCTCGAATACGGATATCATTACCTTGCGCTGCTAATTCTAGCCCAGCCACACAGCCAGCCACACCGCCTCCAATAATATCAATTTTCATTTCATGTCCCTCCCGTACTTAAATAAGCGTTGTCATCTACAGTCAGAAGAAGTCGATTGTACGACCTGGCCGTTATACTGTACCAAAAAAATAGGTGCGTATCAACTAAAACGTATGCAATTCAGCGATTCCCGCCCGCCTCCAATTTATAAGCTAACTTATGCCTGTACAGCCT
>CAZFXA010000032.1:0-16474 GCA_964522825.1 uncultured Legionella sp. | reverse complement strand
CCGTGATGCACGCACCCTACGGATGCACCGAGAAAATATTCGTAAAAAACTAGGTATCGAGAATGATGCCCAACTTATTTTATGGGCTGCTCAGGCTGGATATGCCTACAAACCTTAAGCTTTTCTGGCATAGATAACCCTCGCACCCATGCGTTTTTGCTGAAAGTGCGCCTGACTATACCCATTACACCTCAAGCTGCGAACAGCGGTGCAGCATCACTTGCATTGAAAAATAACCTAAACAATACTGCGGGTTGTTCTATCTGTGATTGATACGATTTTTGATAAAATAGAATCAACATGAAATGATGTATGGGCTTCGATGATTGTTCGCATCTTGAAGTGGAACGGGTATATATGGATGCTGTCGGTTTTTCAAGACTATTTCTATAGACATTTACTTCTGTTAGCATCATCATTGGACTCAGAGTATCCAAGAATTGGATCTAAAGCCATTGTGCTTAGCAGATGATAAGAAGACCTGGCTTTACTGTAAATATCAATTGCCAAAGATCGACCTTGCTCGGTTTTCACCAGTGCCTGATACAGTGGTTGAATTAGGCTTAGGCGACCTGTAGACAACAAGTAATCCTCTAAGCGTTCGTAAGCTGGTTGATAGTGGTGTTGGATACCCAAGACAAGCCATCGGCTTACAAGACTCGCATTGGTACTCTGACTGAAATAAAAAGCCTGATCAAGTTCTTGCAATTGTATTGTACTTAGAGAAGAAGCAGATAATTGATTTAAAAAATAACCCCATTGCTGTCCTCGCCAATGTGTAATATCCAATTGTTGGATAGAACGCGTTCCTTCAGAGTACTGCTTAGCCTGCTCTGCAATCTGCTTTAAAGCACGATCCGAAGGTTCGATAAAAGCATTGGGAAAATCTGCTGCATGTAGCCATTGCCTAACACAAGCTTTTTCTGCTTGCATAGGATTGATATCCAATAAATACTGTTCAAGATAAGTCTCAAATTGAAATGTAGAGAGGCTTTTGAAAGAAAAATGTTTAATGTAATCCGATAAGAAGCGATCGAAAATTTCTCGACCAAAAACTTGTTCCAAATGCTTGAGAAAAAGAAAACCCTTAACATAGGGTGTATGTGTAAACACTGAATCTGGATTTGGATTGTAGGGGTTTTGATCTAGTATTTTTTCATGGGTGCTAAGCGATCCGTTTTGTTTTAAGAAGATTTCATAATTTAAACGTGCTTCAATTTCCGCCTGTTCCGTACCATAGAGCACCTCTACAATCCTATTTTGAAAATAAGTTGTAAAACCTTCATTAAGCCAAATATCATTCCAAGTGGCATTGGTTACCAAGTTGCCAGACCAAGCATGAGCAAGCTCATGCACAATCGTTGAAAGAAGGCTTTGATCGCCCGCAATAATCGATGGGCTTAAAAAAGTTAGTAGTGGGTTTTCCATACCACCGGCTGGAAAACTGGGGTGTAAAATCAAGAGATCATAACGACCCCATTGATAGGGACCGTATAAAGATTCTGCAGCGGCCATCATGGCAGGCAGGCTTTTAAATTCTTGCGCCGCTTTCTCAATGACAGACGATTCCGCATAAATACCTGTTCTATCACTTAAAGGTTTAAATTTAAAATCTCCTACTGCCAAGCCAATCAAGTAAGGTGGGATGGGTTTAGTCATCAAAAATTCATAAGCACCACGATTGTTTTTTTCAGTTGGATTGTTTTCCGCACTCATCAGGGCCATCAACTGTGGATCTGTTTTTATCTTTATCTTATAAGTAATGCGAACTTGTGGAGAATCTTGCATCGGAAATAAATCCCGCGCATGAATAGGGCAGGCAATATTAAATAACAAAGATTTTTTTTTATCAGCTGTTTGTTCTTTAGCCAACCATTGTAAGCCTGGCACTTGTGGGTTGGTTGAATAAAAAACCCTAATGTATTTAGACGTTTTTTTCAGTCCGATTACCAATGCTTTTCCTTTAATAGGATCCTCTTTTCCCATTTCAAAGCTAGTTTTTTCGAATTTTGTGCCATCGCTAGAAAGTTCGATTCTGGCAATATTCAGATCTCGTGAGTCTAAGATCAATGGCTGATTTTTATGCTGATGCTTTTGATCAATCGTCAAAACCACATGACCTTCAAGCGTTTGCTTGATAAAAGAAATATGCCAGTCTGCCTCCATATGTTCTACTAATACGGATTCAGGATTACTATAAGAGTAGTGATCGACCATCATCATCCATGAGTCTCTCTTTCTGTGGCACTAGGCCACAGTGTAGGGTCTCTGGAGCCCTAAGGCAAGGTGTTTTTTATTTGAAATAGTTTTTGATAATGCCCGGTTTCATGCCTGATTTATCTTTAACACACCTGACAGATCTAATCGATCAGCAAATTTACAATCAAACGAACCATCATCTCTTTTTGTTGTGGATCACTTTCAGCAATCAATAGTGCTAATGCCACCAGGCCATTATCATTTAGTTTTATCTCTACGCCTTGCAACTTCAAATATAAGAGAAACATCAGACATGCAATGCGTTTATTGCCATCGGTAAAGGGATGATCCTTTATGACAAAATAAAACAAGTTTGCAGCACGCTCCTGTGTGCTTCCATAAATGGGTTGACTGTCAAAGGTTTGCTCTATGTTTAGAAGGATGCTTTCTAGACTCTTATCACGCTCCTGACCAAATAATGGGCTTGCCTCGCTACGAGCAGCTAAATCAGATTTTAATTCAAAGATGGCTTGGGTGGCCGAGAGATAGTCTAAAATAAACCTTGTTGGCTTGCTACCCATTGGTAATTTTAGTTTATCTTCATCGTAAGCTAATAGTAAGTGCCAAGTTTTTGCATAGCTAATAATTAATTGGATTGTTTCTGATCCTATTTCTGTCACATGTTCATGCTTCACTAAAGTCTTATGCAGTAATTTAATGGTTTGTTCTAATTCTGATAGCCCCACTTCTGCAAGGCGTTTTTGGTAGGTTGTGTAACCACGTATCAAATGCTCTTTCAATACGCTTGTTGCCCATTGTCTAAAGCGAATAGCTTCTTTTGAATTAACCCGATAACCAATGGATATTATGGCATCCAGGTTATAATACTCGACCTCTCGTTTTATCTCTCTACTGCCCTCTTTTTGAACTGTTGCAAATTTTGCAACAGTTCGATTTTTCTCTAATTCCTTGATTTTAAAGATGTTGGTTAAATGCCTTGAAATAGCAGACTTATCACGGCCAAACAAACGAGCCATTTGGTCCATTGATAACCAAACCGTTTCGTCTGTTAAATTGACATCAATGGTGATGTTACCGTCTTTTGCTCGATAAATAACCAGCTCTGACATGGGCTTATATCCTTGCTTAAGGTAATGTAGCCAAAGACCTTATCATATGCCGAAATCCCATCAAATCCGATATTTGTCTTAGCACATGGTCGTTCAACTAGCTATTGATTGCTAAGGCCCTTTTGTGTTTCAATCAGTCCATGATTACACACAAGCCCTAAGTGGATGCTGCCTCTCTTTGATTTAGCTTTCTTGTAAACAGAGTCCATGATCTTAAACACACTTTTAACCACCCATTACTCAAGCGCAGAATTGCACAACCTGATTGAGTCGGCCAACAAGGCTTGTGATCGCTCTCAGGGGCCTGCTTTAACGCTCTTGAAAATCAATAAACAAGTTGGTTACAAAAATGAAACCGCTAATGGACACAAAATGGCCACAAGGGCTGTTGACACCATGACAATGGCACATCAATCAGGAGCGTAAGTGTTTGATTTAGCTGAAGAATTTAGGGTGCACCCGGAGAGATTCGAACTCCCGACCACCTGGTTCGAAGCCAGCAAACTAAAATGCAAGTGATTGATTTTATTAATAATTTTTACTTCGGTGGCCGATACAAATGCACCCGAGAGCATAGGAAAGCACGCCTGATGGACACAAATTGGCCACAAACGCCCTCACTGTAGCATCCAGTGACTCTAGGGTCTCAATGCGGAGCACCTTCCGTTGAGGGGGGCCTAACTTGAGTATTAGAACCTGCCATCAGCCGCCACACCCTGCTTCACGTACAAAAAAGCATTCTGCACCAAAGCGTTGTTTAAGGGTTTGGAGGGCCCAGAGATCAAGCCCAATGTTCTCTAGCAATGTAAATAAAGCTTGATAGCTTTTTTTATACTTAACCTCACGCTCATCGACAGGTTCTAACAACCAGTCTAATTCGTCTATCAGTACCTGAACTTCTTTTAAAATTTTTCTTCTATTGGAAGCACGGTCTAAGTCGAGCAGCAATTGACGGTGTATTTCCGCAGAAATAATCCCATGTGCTTCCAAGGCATTATCTATCCATTGATCATTATTATTAGGTTGCATCTTAATCCTTTTTCAAAAACGTTGGCTCCCATGCCTTGTGAAGCGCCATCGTGTAGAATCACCCACCTTGAACGAGAGGGTCAGGTAGGTTTTTTTAAGCCACAGGCCTCTTTACACAGCTTGAATTTTATCATATTTTGATAAAAAGTAAACAATTATCAAAATTAGAACAAGATAAGTAACTTAATATTTTGAATCTGATGCAATTTTGTTTAGAGTGAGCGCATGAAAAACAATACAGTTCCGCCGATGGATAGAACTTTTATCCTAGAACGTGCGCGTCGTGTCAAAACTGCTCGCTTATTGAGCTGCCAACCGAGGGTGTCCTTTGAGCATCATGGTATTAAAAGCGCCACACTGCGATCTTGGGAAGATCCCAAATATTCTAAGGGGATCTCTCTAAAAGGGGCTAAACGCTTGGTACAAGCCCTTATTTTAGAGGGTATCTACTGCTCTACCGAATGGCTACTCGAGGGTAAGGGACCTCCAGCCACGTTAATTGCTGAAGCACCCAAAGATCCTAGCCAAGACTGGCATGGAGCCTGGAGCGTTTTATCAGAAATAGAACTCTTCAAGCAAAACAACCCCCATGCCATTGTGACACTGGTACCCGATGACAGTATGCTGCCCTTTTATGATCCAGGGGATCATGTGGGGGGGATCTGGCAGGAAGGTCCCGCTATCAGACAATGCCTTAATCATCGTTGCATTGTGTTAACCCAAGACTATGGCTCTCTGATTCGGGTCCTATCTGAAAATAAAGTAGGTTATAGCTTAAACTGCACCAATCCACAAAGCACTGCCAACCACAGCATGTTGTTTGAGGTGAAAATCTTAAAATGTGCTGAGATTATTTGGCATCGTAAGAGCGCTCGCCTTTAAAAAGAGGTTTTTACTTCAATATCTGCGGTTGATGGCTGAGCGGCTCACCACGGCTTTCTTTAATCAATTGTGTGTGCAAACGCCATAAGGGATCAATTTTTTGCCTTAATTGCAAAATATGAGCAGGTTTTAAAAGACCGGATTCGGATTGCTCCCAACCTACACTGATGTAATGCTTGTTTGGACCTATTTGTTTGCCAATGGTAACCCCTTTGTGCATCTTACAGACATCCATACGGCGCTGCATAATATCGTCTTCACGCTTATTGTCCTCTGTACTATAACAGTCCCACAAGGCAATGCATTGTTGATTCATTTTTGTGAGACGTTGTACATCTTGGTAAATAGGTTCATCTTGATCTAAACCGCCCAACCAATAGATCTGAGCCCATTCGGCATTGCTCATCATCCAATCACAATGGCCTGAGGCATCATAGGTGACGTGCCCAAAATAACAAAGGTCAAATTCTTTGAAAAGATCTTTGATATAGGGCCCTAAGATCCCAGACCAATCTTGATTATTGGCAAAAGCAAGGTCCAGAGACATCTTAATCCTCTACCACATGGATTTTTTTATAGACCATGGCATGACAGAGTAGATAAAAACTTGCCAAAGCCACCAGATAAAATGAAGGCGCATACATCAAACTGGTTTTTTGGCTTAAATAGGTTGCAACCATCGGAGCTGTTCCCCCAAAGAGCGCAATCCCTAAATTAAAACTAAAAGCCATACCTGAATAACGCTGTTTGGTTGGAAATAATTTGAGCATAAAGGGATAAGCCGGTGCGCAAATAAGAGCTCCTAAGGCACCGAGTGTGATAACAGGAGCCATTAGAACAGCCCAATGAGGATGGGCCATCAGCATAAAGGCAGGAATAGATAAAGATATGATACTCCAGCAAGCGATGCGTAAACAGAGACTGGCTCCAAAGCGATCGGCACAATAACCAAAAAGAGGTAGGAAAACAATAAAACTACCAATGCCAAGTGTCGCATAGCGCAAAGCCGTATTCGGATCGAGCCCTAATGTTTTTCTACAATAGATATTGATATAGGCTAACACCACATAAGCCACTGCCCCACTGACACCGCCTAAAGCAGCACAAAGTAAGATTTGTTTTTTATTCGAAGCTAAAACCTTCAAAAAAGGCAAGGAAAGACGTTTGTTTTTTTGTACCACGGCCTCAAAGGCTGGTGTTTCTGGGGCGTAGAGCCTTAAGTAAAGACCGAATAGTCCTAAACATCCCCCCAGCATAAAGGCGATGCGCCAAGCCTCTGGCCCAAGCTTAAAAGTAGCGGCGATTAAACCGACCAAAGTTGCCACAAAGGCCCCTAAGATATTGGAAGCGGTAACAATACTAGCTAATAGCCCCTGTGTTTGTTGTTTTTGATGCTCCAACACAAAAATAGCCGAGCCTGCACCTTCACCCCCAATACTGGTGCCTTGAATAAGCCTTAAAAGCACTAATAAAAGCGGTGCATAAATGCCCAAAGTTTCATAACCTGGTAAAAGTCCTATTAAAAAGGTGGGGATCGCCATACAAGCAATGGATAGGGTGAGCGCTTTTTTCCGACCATATTTATCACCGATGTGTCCAAACAAGATCGAGCCCAGCGGTCGCATCAAAAATCCAATCGCAAAAACCAGCAAACTCAGTAAAGTTTGTGCCACAGCATCATAGCTTGGGAAAAATAATTGACCAATCGTCAGGGAAAAAACGGCAAAGATGGTAAAATCGTAATACTCTAAGGCATTCCCTACAATCGTAGCAGCTATTATTTTAGGTTTCATAGATCCTCCTTGTGTCACCTAGCGCTTAGGCTTGATGGCTACCACAGCGATACACTCTCGGCCATCGAGGCGTACATCCGCAGGGTAATCCTCTCGATTAAGATATTCAACTTTTTTAATCACAAAACCTGCTTGATTCAAAACCCTAACTAAAACTTCTCTGTCTAGGAAATGGAGATAAGGTGGTAACTGCGCTGCACGTTCTGGATTATACAAAGCTGGTTCTTCGATAAAACCCGGAAAAGGTTCTCCCTGTGTTTTGCGTTGCTCATAGATCGGTCTAAAACGAAGCCAGGTTTTAAGATAAGGTGAATCGGCTACAATAAAAACCTTTCCACCGGGTTTAAGAATGCGATACATGTCCTCTATAGCGGCTTCTAAATCCTCACCCTTAAAAAAAACAAAAAGGCGTGCTGCTAAAATAGCACCAAAGTAATGGTCCGGAAAAAATACTTCCTGAGGATACCGACCTGCCTTCAAAGTCAAGCGTGGCTTATAGGCATCCTCGACCCTTGCTTCTAAAATATTTAAGTGTCGTACTTCCCAATCATTCGCGACCACCGTAGCGCCCTTCTTAAGCGCTTCTATGACAGCGAATCCATAAGCTGCACCAATCTCTAACACCGGATCCTGAAGGGTCGCAGCTTCTTTAACAAAAGCCTTGGAATAGGGATCCAAATGGGGTAATACCCACCCCATCTTATTGAGGGTTGGGATCCGTCCATCTGCACAGGCGGAGGGTAAGTCTAAAACAACTGATCCTGTGGTCTCTGAAAACCCTAAACAAGGTTGCACCATGAAGAGGCTCAAACAAAGCAAAAACCGTAATTCAAAGCTTTTCAGAGCTGTCCTTGTTTGGCCCAATAACATATTCCACTCCTTTAACAACCTGAATAATGGCTGTTTAAAATCGTACAAGCAAGCCCAATCTAAACCCGTTGTGCTGTACGCTATGCTCTACGTTTTTAAATGTTTTATGCGCCATAGCCGTGTAATCGAATTTGAGTGTCATACTGGAAGAAAGCTGGAGATGGGCGCTTGTAAGGCCCACTATATGCAGTCTTCTAGTGGGTAGCGCTTGGTTTTTCAAACCTAAGGGCATCCCAGGGGTACTAAAACCGGTCTCGATGATAGAAGCAGGCTGCCATGCCTTAACAGGTGTTTTAAGAGGCAAGGCTTGCACAGTGCTTAAGCCAGCCAAGAATGATACAAGACATAGGATCCAAAGCAGGTGGCGTTTTTTCATTATTATTGTTCCTCCACGGTTTTACCGAGGGTGACATAAAGGATCTTGGGTGGGTATTATCATGCTGGTGTTTTACTCTACACCAAAATGGCAGGTTTTAAACTATGCAGTTTTGAACTTGTATACCTAGGATCTCTCTAACCCTTTAGGTTTTAAAGCAAAAAGAATAATCGATGACACCTACAAGCCCTATTTCTGTATTTATTGCCGATGATCATGCCTTGGTCCGACACGGATTACAGGGGATCCTTGCACATACACCGAATATACGTATTGTAGGTGAAGCCAAGGATGGGGTAGAGGCTGTCGATCTGGCCTTACGCCAAAAACCGGATGTGATGTTGATGGACTTGCAAATGCCCCGTATGAATGGACTGGATGCCACCCGGAAAATACTGCAAAAAAACAGCAACATTAAGATTATTATTCTTACATCCCTCGAAAAACCAGAGCACATAAAACAGGCTATGCAAGCAGGTGCCAAAGGTTATCTTATTAAAAATACCTTGCCTCCGGAAATGATTAAGGCCATTCATGCAGTCGCCCAAGGCGGTTATCATTTTCAGAATCAGGTAATCCCTCTTTGTAGCCCCCCTGCTTCAATCATGGAGGCAGAACAAATAGCCAAATTATCCCCCAAAGAAAAAGAGGTTTTTCACCTGATCGTGAAAGGCTACAAAATACCCGCTATGGCTAAAATGCTCAACCGTGATGCACGCACCCTACGGATGCACCGAGAAAATATTCGTAAAAAACTAGGTGTCGAGAATGATGCCCAGCTTATTTTATGGGCTGCTCAGGCTGGATATGCCCACAAACCTTAAGCTTTTCTGGCATAGATAACCATCACACCCATGCGTTTTTGCTGAAAGTGCGCCTGAATATACGTAAAGGTATCCTGTAACTTTTTTAAGTCCTCGGCCTTAAAGCGTGTAGAGGGATTTTTCTCTTGCACTGCAAGTTTTTCTAAAAGTTCTGCATACCAGCCTATAAAGCGATCCGACCAATCCTCTTGACGGATGACGGTCCAACCTGCGGCTTTTAAATCCTGTGCAATGGTCGCCTCAAAGATGGGATACATCGGTTTACCTGCCAAATCATGTATCACAACTGCTTCTGCCGAAGGAGGAAGACTGTAATCGAATAAGACCAATAGTGCACCTGGCTTGGCGATTTTATGTAGTTTCGATAAGAGGGTTGCTTTATCGGGAATCGCGTAGATCACATTAAAAAGCGTCAGCAACGAAAAAGTAGTCTTTTTAAACAGGGTGTCTACCTTTAAAGCATCTAGGGTATGAAAAGGGATCTTGGGATAGCGCTGTTTAGCATAGGCTACCGCACTGGCATCCATATCAATGCCTTGGACCTTTTTGAAGTCCTTTTGTATTAAATAATGCAGCGTGCCCCCAAAGCCACTCCCCACATCCAAGGTGGGCCCTGATTTAATCTTCGGATTAAGGGTTAATAATTTCTGTATGACGAGATCGATGGCTTCCTCATCGCCCGCATGGGCATAATCGCCATGACGAAGCTCTGCCAGTAGTAACCGAGCACTATTGGGCGCAGGAGGGCTTTGTGTGTGGTTTGCCATGGTCATACCCGATCCTAAGCATAAGAGTAAAATCAAAAAACTTACTTTATCACACATATCACCCCCCTCCTCGATCATCTTTGGTGCTTTCATAATACCATCCCTTTTACAGGCTGTGCAAAGCATAAGAGTGGCTCAACAGGCGTGCTCACTGAGGAATTTTTTATTTTATGAGAAATTGTCATGGCAGTGTTTTGTGTTATACACAAAAATGACATATTTTTAAGTTGTCTAACACGGATTTTAATTTTTCAAAAAGTCACGCATACTCCAAGCAAATCCCAAATTATCGAGCAGTGTCTTTCTGCTATCTTCCAAAAGACCTTGCTTATAAACTGCTCTTTGATTTTTTACCCAGTGGTGTAATGAAGACGAAACATTATAAGGAACATTACAATGCCCATGCTTTTTTTGATACTTCCTTAATTGTTCAAGATAGTTTTCCCATTTGTTTTTTAGGGGGCTCCAATCAAACCCTAAGACATTAAGCTTTTCTATCTTCCAAGATTCAAGCTTGCCTTTTTTATAAACTGCTCTTTGTGTTTTTATCCACAGGTGTAATGAAGAAGAAATATTGGAGGGAAGATTGCAATGCCCATGCTTTTTTTGATACTCCCTTAATTGTTCAAAATAATTTCCCCATTGGTTTTCTAGAGGGCTCCAATCAAACCCTAAGACATTAAGCTTTTCTATCTTCCAAGATTCAAGCTTGCCCATTCTATAAGCTATTCTTTGAGTGTTCACCCAAGAACGTATTGGATGATTCTCAGATATACGACGATTTCTATGCTTTGAGTTATAATTCTCAAGTTCTATGAATTTCATTTGCCATTGATTAATACAAGGATCCCAATCAAATCCTAAGGCATTAAGCTTCTCTATTTTCCAAGATTCAAGCGTACTTCTTTTATAATATCCCCTTTGATTTCCAAGCCAAGTAACTAATGCGGGGAAAGTATTAGAAGAAACCCTACAATGACCCTGTTCTGCCTGAAACACAGATAATTGGCTATACATTGCATCCCAAGATGAGCCAAGTCTATCCACCACCTTCACCGAAATAATTTTTTGTAAGCGCTTGTGCAAGGCTTCATCGATAGTCTGGCTGGTGATATCAATATATTTCTCTAAGCCTGCTTCAAGCAGGCCCGTCTTGGCTTTGTTGCATTTTAATTGTTGAATGGTAGCTTCTAGGGCTTCATCTTGTTCGCTAAGGGCCTGTATCACTTCCCATATTTCTCGATAATCGGCCCGCTCAACCGCTGCTTCTAGGGTTTCTCCTTGGTTATCGGCCACAAACAAGGGTAAAAACACATGGCCATAAACTTTACCAGGCACTTTTCTTAAGGATCGACCAATGGCTTGAATAATATCGATTTTGCTGCGCTTCTTATTTAAAAAAGCCACCATATCGACGGCTGGCACATCAATCCCTTCGGTTAAGCAACGGGCATTGGTAATGAGTGCCTTGGGATGCGTTCTAAAACTTTCCATGGTTTTTTTTCTAAGGGTAGACTTTAGAAATCCATTCACATGTAAGGGTTTAAAATCATTGAGATTTTGATGAGTCTCTATATAGCGATGGAGATTTTCGGCTTCCTTAATCGTTCGATGAAAACTAATGATTTTTGACACAGAGGGCGCTTTGGTAATCGCTTTTTTAAAAGCCACCACCATGGCTTCGAGAGGGTTTGCTTCTGCAACGGTGGGTTTGGCATGTACCACTGAAATAATGATTTTGTAATCAGAAATCAATCCCAAATCAATGGCTTTACGAAAAGACAGCGTATAGGCGCGTGGTCCATAAACAGCCTCGTTGTCCATGGAATACACCAATCGGGCCTCATCCGCAGTGTCTTTATCCTGAATGTCGTAATGCTTGGGGGTGGCCGTCATTAGACATCTTTTTTTAATAGGAACTTCTGCATCTAGCAAAGCTAGACCGAAAGTCTGGTTGCCGACTGTTTTATGGGCTTCATCAAAAATACCGATATCAAAGGGTTCGCAGCCTTGCATCCCCTCTGCTAACACCCCCGAGGAATGATAGGTACAAAAAACCAGCTGCACACCCGCGCTGGGTTGTTTTAAGAACTGCTCTACAATCGCTGGATCGGTGGTCACGGAAAAGTCGCAGGCCGTGGGATCGAGTACCGCCTGATCATCCATTGCATGCCGCACCGTCTCATCCGAACAAATAGCCAAATAGGCTATAGCCTGCCACACGGTTACGCTGCGCCATTCTTTGATAAACTGGCTAATCAAGGCTAGGGAGGGAACAAAGACCACCACACGTTTGGGATGAAGTGCCTCGGTCACCCAGAGTGCAACCCGTGTTTTACCTGTACCACAGGCCATAACTAGATGCGTTCTATCATGATTTTGAAGTGCGCCTAACACCGCCTCTACGGCTTCTGTTTGGTGGGGATATCGCGATGGCGTTTCGTGGCTAAGCATTTAGGCATTATAGTTGCATTTTCCTAAAATGCAGGAAGATATCCCATTTCTTACAAAGCTAATATGTTGTTTTTCTAATTAACAAACACTGGCTTCTATGACTTGTTGATATTCATCAGCTTCTTCGATAGTAATAAAACCCTTCGCTGAAATGGCTTGCATGGCCTTGTCGTAGGCTTCCCTAGAAATTTCGAGTATCGTTAATACTTCTCGAAGGTCCCATTCCATAGTCACACCTTCTAGACCCATATTAGGATTGGCCAGCTGACTGATGTAATATAAAAACACCTTACACGCTATCTCGTCAAAGCTTGGATCTTTAGCAAAAGCCCTTGTTAAAGAACCCATATCTTTATAAGCCATCTCTGACCCACCCTGCTATTTTTTTATCGTTAGAAATTAAATCCATCGGTCCACTGTCTGTAACATTGAAAATCAAATGGTTCCCTTGCTTGTCCACAGTAATAGCCATTTTTCTTAGCAAGCGATCAATCGTCTTAAAAATCACTGCTTTCTTTACATCGAAAGATTTTTGAAAAACACTAGCGATTTTATTGTAATCCAAAACAAAAAAATCGGGTATAAAACGCTGACTTCGACTTATTTGCATACCCAGCAAATACAAATGAACTTTTCTCTCAATTAAAGTGAAATTATCCGACTGCGCTACCGCAATTAAACGATTGAGTATTTGCCCTTCACTTTTTTTGAATTTATCCTTTTTAAGCAGCCAGTCTTCGTTAGATATTACACTTTTTTCGCGCTCTAACAACACACAAGGATGTTGTTCTTTTTTAAAAAATTTAATGTTTTCTTTTGATAAAACCAGGGTGGATACATCGCTTATCATATAAGGGAAAAATTGATCGAGAAAGAACCTTGTCATTTCAACATCATCACATTCGAGCTGCACAAACTCAAAATGATTTATTTTAAAAAACTCCAACAAAAATTCCCTGACGAATTTGTAATTATGGCTAGGATTTAGATCGTTTTCTACTTTGTTATAGAGAGCAATAAAAAACTCAGCTTCGTTTCTGCCACGTACAAGCTCTGTATTTTCGCGATCGTGTATAACAAAGCGCCCCAAGCGCATCGTTTCTTTTTTTATGATGTCTTTTGTTCTCATCTCTCTAATAGTGCCTCAATTAAAACTAATCACACAGAATACATACCTTAAAAGTATTAGCAGAATAAGCAAGCAAGTCAAAAAAGAGGCAAAACGCCAAAAAATCTTCTCAAAATTTTTTTAGCTATCTGCCTTAAGAGATTAGTTTGTTTAGCAAGCTAGATATGCCATCTATTCAACCTCAGCTCTGATTGACTTTGCTCTCAGAAGCTCGGAGAATCACCCCTTAAGAAGTACAAGATGAAAAGCCTATGGCTTAAGGGAGGTGGATGATGGCTACATCAAAACAGCAAATGCAAAATGTTCTGCGTAATTCGGAGATACGTAGCCCAAAGGAGCAAAATGCCCTGAATGCACGCCTCCTCAAAGCCATACGCCAATGTGATAAACCTGCTTTTTACCAGACCCTCGCAGAGGGTGCTGATCCCAATGCCATCGGCGTTATACTATCCCCAAAAGGTAAACCTACTGTCAATTCTCCCCTTATCGCTGCCATATTTGCAGGAGAAATGGAGTTTGTAACAACCTTAATTGCTAAAGGTGCTGATGTAACAATACCAGGTGAGGCTAACATATCGGCTATTAGCCTGGCCATTGGTCTAGGCCGTCATGATATGGTTGAAGCTGTACTGAGTGCCAATCCAGGGGTTATCGATTCCAACGGTAACAATCTTATTATGGAAGCGCTCCTGAGTTTTTCATCCATGGCTTTGATCCAGAGTTCTTTGCTTACAGAAGTCCAACGCAATGCACTGCTTGCTTATTATCATGGCACAGCCCCCACGGTGCCTGGTATTGAAACCCTAGAATTGCATTACAGTGGCCAAAAAGCTGTACTTAGAAGTCTTCTTGAATATCCCGCAGCCCTCCGATGGCTCCTTACGAAAACCACCACTCTTGTTGACGATACAGTAACCACCCCTTGGGATCTTGTTCAAAATCCTAGGCCCCATATCAATCGCTTTTTAAGCCCTGGCATGAACCCTCGTGGCACCGTGCGTTGCCTGACCCAGCCAAACGATCCCGAAGCTAATGTACTGGTTTTTGAAGTAGAATTTAGACCTCAGGGCAAAAGGCCCACGAATCCACCCCCTCCCTGGGTACGCGTAAAGTATAACTTTAGCGATTTGCGCGAAGAATGGCGGCCTATCATAAAGCAAATAGCACCCAGCCGTGAATTGGCCGATAGGGTTGAGGTATTGCATCGAAATGTGCAATTGGTTCATCGGGAAGTTGCACGTAATCATCCTTATTTTCAAGAAATCGAAAATCTTAACCCCTTTCAAGGACGACTCTACGATGCCCTTGCCAAGCATCTGAGCATTATGTTGCGGGGCTATCAGACCATGAGTACGGGTCTTGCAAAACGCAATAGAAATACCAAGATGGACCAGGCTTCGAACATTATAAGCTTTATCGCGGGACAAGCCCCTGCTCCTTGGGGAGTACCTTTTGGCATTGTGAGTGCAGGACTTTCAATTGCTGCGGATAAACGAGAAAAGCAGCGTTATGCACGTATTACTGAGGCACTGCCTGCTGAAAGCCACCCTGTCGCTCAAGAGTTGGCTTATAAAATCACTTGTATGATAGAAGCCAAATTAGCCAGTCTACCCAAAGCGAGCAGCTTGAATAGCTTGACACCCCCTCAAGTGGATGCCCTTGCCAAACGCGCTTTTGTGCTGGCCATTCATGTAATACATGGTCTCAAAGATACAGATATTGACAAAAATGCCAGTGCATCTAAAAAGGCTGATGAACTCATAACCCTCGTATTGCATGCTGTCGATGTGGATCATAAAGGCTTTTTAAATCATTTGATTATTCAAACCCAATCCCCTGCCAAAGATGCACTTATTTTCGGTCTGGCTGTGAATGGCCATGGACACCATAACGATCATGGACAGACTGAATTAGTTCATATTATGCCGAATGGCAAAGAAGACCTTCACCGTAAAAGTCCTCAACAAAAATGTGTGCTGATGTAAAAGTAGCCTCCCTTTTCAGGGGCTGAAGTCCATCACTACCTTCTTTACAGCCTTGACTCTGCTTAATGAGCACCCTATTTTTAGGTATCCAACCTATCATTTGCATACACACCTATCTTAGATAGTCGACTCGCATTTTAAAAAAATGTGTCTAAACTATTAAGTAAATATCTTAAAAATGCGAAAGGATAATTTTATGGCACTACCGCAACCTACTTCCGCGGCTACTCCAGGGCTTACACCACCTGTGCCCCCCCTTGCGCCTGGTGTAGCTGAAGCAGTTCCCAAAACCCCTAAGGCAACAGAAGGAGCAGGCGAGCGTGTCGTCTCCGAGAGGCCTTTGGAAAACTCCGAAAGCAGCGATGAGGAGGATTCTGATACGTATGCCGATAATGGTTCTACAGCAGGAGGCGGGCATGCTGCTGCCTCTTTAGAGGAGGTTAAAGCATTTTTATCCACACCGGGCCTTCATTTTAAATCTACAGAAGAGTATGCACAATGGTTTACACCGGCCGCAGAACTAGTGCTTGGCACTACAGCTAATCCCGAAGCATTTAAGGAACTGCTCGTAAAAGGCTTAACAGACACAGCATCGCCTGAACCCATCATTGCTGGGGTTTTAAATGCTTATAGCCAATGTAAGAATGAACCTGAAAAACTCGAGCTTTCCAAAGCTTTATATCACACTCTTCGTAAAAAATTAGGCGATCTAATGATGGCTGATAGAGCAGCCCTAAAATCTAGTACAAGATCGAGTCCAGCACCATCAACTACTGAAGCAACCACGCCTGCCGTGCCGCCTATAGTCGTTAGATCTGCTAGAACCCGTGTGTCTGTTCCTGACTCCTCTGCCGTTTCTGATGCGCCTAAGCCTACCAGGCTTACACAGCGTTTGATGCAACGGTTCTTTGGAAAACAAGATAAACCTTCTGCCCCCACAACTCCTGAGGCTACTCAAAAACGCTCTAAGGTTAGTTCAGATTCAAATTCAGATACCGACAGTACTTCCGAGGGTTTAAGATTTCGAGCAGATAAG
>CAZFXA010000031.1:8866-17427 GCA_964522825.1 uncultured Legionella sp. | reverse complement strand
TTAAAGTAAGACCAAGGAAAAGGCGTATGTTCAAGATTTTTTGTACATAGATAACAGACCCTGTTTACAGCACCCTTGTTTAATAATACGGTGTCATTAAAGTAAAAATATGGTTAGTGGAGGAAGATAATATGCTTATAGATGATCCTAAAAAAGATACCACCACCCCCGGGACCCCAGCAGCAAATAGTCTAAAGAGCGATGCCGTTAAAGGCATAGCATCACATGATGGCGATCTGGCCACCCCCCCAAGAAATAGGCGCAGCACCGATCCGAAAACACCGCCTACCCAAGCGCTTGCTGACACAAAGCAGGTAGAATCAACCCCAAGCCTCCGAGCACTGCTACAAAGCTTCCTGTCTAAAATAATGCCTACAAAGCCTGATTAAGCATGCAGCTTGATCCACAACAGGCAGCAACACCAAGCAATGTGAGTACACCACGGGACGCGCCAGCCTCTTTCTCTGAACCAAAGAACAGACTAAAACCAGCAGGCTATCCCAATCATTCATTTGCTCTATTTAAGTTGACAATCTAATTAGTATTCATGTGGAATGATGAGGTTCGGCTTAATGTTCTTAACGGGGTGATTTAATGTTTCCTAATGGTTCTGCGCTTCTTTTGTATACTTCTGAAAAAATGCCTATAGCGCCACAGATAAAATCGAGTACATCAAACATTTTACTGTTTAGCAAATCGACTTCCAGTGTTCCCTCTAAAACAGTACTCAATTTAAATACTTCTAATAACGCAAACAAGGCCGACAACACTCAAGGAAAGTCTTTTTACAAAAAACTCGGGTTTTAGTATTAACACATTCGGTAACTGGCATTATTAATGCTGTGCTTCTGAACAATCGTAATCGGCACAGATCACCCTTTTTTAAACAGGCTGTTTAAAAAGTTAACCTAATAACAAATGCTATTGACCGCTGCCCTCTAAACATGTCAAACTACCGCAATATAAATAAAAATAGAAGAAGGAGCTTGGCGTTGACCCATTTAGAATGGTAGAATGTTTTCAGCAAGGGAGTAGGTCTAACGGACATGGAAAATTTTACCCCACAAGCATCTTCTGTAATAGAAGCCCCTTCTCTTTTCGATTGCGATACAGTAAGCGAGAACGCGGCATCTATTATCACTGAACAAAGGCAGCTTATTCACCGCCTAAAGATGGTCATTAATGAGTTGCCTGGTTCTATCTATTGGAAAGATCAAAACGGTGTTTATTTAGGGCTGAATTCCTTTAGCACCGAAACAATGAAAATAGCCAATCCTTCTCAATCCATTATCGGGAAAACAGACTACGACCTATTCTCTAAAACCGTGGCAGATCATTATCGCCAACATGATTTAATGGTCATGCAAACAGGACAATTGTCCTCCTATGAAGAGAAGCTCACCTTAAATAATGGACAAGTTATGTTTCAATTATCTTATAAAAGACCTTTGCGAGATGAACAGGGGGTAGTGGTCGGGATCATAGGTAATACTGTTGATATCACAGATCTTAAAAAAATAGAATCTGAACTGCGAGAAGCCAAAAATAAAGTCGAAACCCTCAGTCATGCTAAAGATGAAATGATTAAACATATGGAACATGATATTCGAACACCCTTTAATGGCATTTGGGCATTAGCCAATCTGCTAGAAACCCAAGAAACAGACCCTGAAAAAAAGACTTCTTTACAATGTATTGCTCAATCAGCCAAAGGGCTCCTTGACTATTGTAATCGCCTCTTAGAGTTTATTAAAGCCGAATCTCTGATGTTACCTGTGATAGAAAAAAAGTTTAATTTAAGAGAACTTTTTGAAAATATTATTGTGATTGAAAAAGTGGCAGCTAAAAGTAAAAATTTAAGTTTAACACTGGAGTATGCCGACGATAATCCTACTATTGTGATGGGTGATCCTGATCGCGTTCAAAGAATCTTATTGAACCTGATTAGTAATGCTATTAAATTTACGGAGCAAGGCTATGTTAAGGTTAGCGTTCGGCAGGCAAAAAAAATTAATCCTAAAAATTATATTTTATATTTTGTGATTGAGGATAGTGGTGTTGGCATGTCTGTCGAGAAACAGAATTATGTTTATGAACGACTTGACAAGGCCTCTTTTGGCAGCATGATTAGCCATCAAGGCTATGGCTTAGGACTAACCGTTGTCAAATCCTTAATCAAAGAGCTTAGTGGAGAAATTGACTTAAAAAGTGAGGCAGGCCAAGGAACACAGTTTATCTGTACGCTTCCTTTTGGGATCCCCCTGGTTGATGAAATTCTTTTTTAGAGGCGAGACAACCATGAATGAATTTCCGCCAAAAATACTGGCAGTAGAAGATGATGCCCTTGCACAACGAGTCTTAAAGATGGTTCTAAACCAATTTGATTGTACATTCCATATGGCCGGTAGTGGAGAGGAGGTTTTATCTTTTCTGCAAACCAACGACTATGCTCTGATATTAATGGATATTGGATTGCCGGATATCAATGGTCTTGATTTATGTGAAATAATTCAGAAAAAATATCCTAAAACCACTATAGTAGTGGTCTCTGCCTATTCTGACGATCACTATGCAAAACGCTTAGCATCGCTAAATTTAGACTATGTTGAAAAACCTATTACGCCCAAAATGATCGAAGCTATTTTTAAAAAATACCTTCCAAACTTCACGCAACCTAATTAAAGGAAAAATACTGAATGACTACATTTCATGACACCACTAACAAGCCATCGCTAAACACAGATGCAATGATAAAAATGCCTCTTAAAATGAAATTTTGTGATTTTGAAATTTTTTATGATAACCAAAAGTCCCTTGAAGCAACCATTCAAGAAATATTTGTAGATGAAATCTACGCCTTCGATACTTCCCGAAAAGATCCTTTTATTATTGACGCAGGCAGCCATATTGGCATTGCAGCCTTATTTTTTAAAATGAAGTACCCTCATTCAAAGATAGTATGCTTCGAACCCGACTCCAGATCTTTTAAACTATTAACGCAAAATATTCAACACAATCATCTTCAGAATGTGACTTTAATCAATGCAGCTTTATCTCAACAGGGAGGCGTCATACCTTTTTATGGTGAAGATGAACAAACAACTGCCGATAATAGAGGTAATTCGATCGTCAAACAGTGGGGAATGCAACGGGAAAGCAGCACCCAAAGATTAGTTCCCTCTCTCTGTTTATCTTCCTATGTTAATCAAACGGTAGATTTTTTAAAAATGGATATCGAGGGCGCAGAACAGGGTGTTTTAGAAGAATTGGGGGATCGTCTAAATTTTATCAAAGCCTTGACCCTTGAAACCCATGATATGGAAGCACCTCATAAAACAAATCGCCATGAAAATATTGAGCATTTGCTTAAAAGCTATGATTTTAAACTAGAAAGCATTCAGCTGAATATTATGGAATATTTACCCAAAGAAATAGCTGCATGGACGGAAGGAGCACGCCCACTCTTAGGTCTTTTAAGAGCATACAAGCTTTAAAAAAAATTTCGCTTCTTGTGGAAGAAATGCTCTTCTGATGTTTCAGGTATTTTGTCATCGGCAGCCATCCTAACGATATTCACCGCTTGATTACCAAAAGTTGAGAGTGATCTCGGGATCGATTCGGTACCTATTGATAATCTAAGTCTTTGAGTTACGACCTCTATAATGCCTGGATTATGCCACCATGAACCATGATTGCCCTTCTTAACTTTAAATAAATAAACCATGTTTTTTTCTTCCGTTAATCGCTTAGCATATTTTTCAGCATCCTCTCTAAAGTGATCAAACTCTCCTATCAGGATATCCGTAGGAGGAAGACCTTGTAAATCAGGCGCGTCCGACCAATATGGAGAAATAGTCGGATTATTAGCAGCCATTTTTTCTGGAATATATAACTTTAAGAACCAATCAACAAAGGCCTGAGAAATAGCTGTATCTTTATTTTCGCAACGCTCAAATCCACTGAAGGTTTGTGACAAATCGGTCACAGGACTAATGAGTAGTTGATGCGCAATGGGCAAATGATTCTTTTTAGCATAGATAGTCAATAAAGCAGCAAGGTTACCCCCTGAACTATAACCACAAATCGCCACCCTACTTTTATCAATATTGAAAGGGTTCCCTCGACCTAATAGTAATTTATTCACCGTGCATTTAATATCCTCGAAGGGAATCGGGGCTTTAAATTCGGGCGCTAATCGATGTTTTAAAAGAATCACTTGATAGCCTGTGAGTCCTGCAATCCGGCTACATATATTGTGGGTGTAGCCTGTTTCTGATGCCACAAAAGCATTCCCTGCGATGTATAACACCGTGGGCAAAGGACTTGTTATTTCAACAGGCGGTCTATAGACAGAACAAGTACCATAGTCTCTGAAAAATACCTCTTTTACCGAAAAACTTGGATGCAGCTGCGCCACTACCTTTCGATGCTTCGAAACAGAACGACTAAACAGTCCAGTCTTCACTTTCAAACTCCCTCTTAGACTTTTTTTGAGTGTACCTCAAAAAAAGAAAAAAATCTCTGTGTGTTGCTCACATTTATTCCTAATAACTGCTTATTTTTCCGCGCTTTGATCGTTATAAGGGGGTAGTGTAACAATTTATAAACGCACCGAAGAACGGGCTTTTGGGCTTGCTAGAACAAGATTAGATTATAAAATGGAGGCTGAGGACGGAATCGAACCGACGTACACGGCTTTGCAGGCCGCTGCATAACCACTCTGCCACCCAGCCGTTTATCAGATTAAAGCAATGGAGCGGGAAACGAGGCTCGAACTCGCGACCTCAACCTTGGCAAGGTTGCGCTCTACCAACTGAGCTATTCCCGCAACAAGGATGCATTCTATACGAAGCGAGGCGCTTCATTCAAGCAGTTCTTTATTCGAGTGGCAGTTTCTGTTGTGTGGGGCTTCCTGAATAGGCAGAATCGGTTAAATCTTTCCAAGCAGCCTGCAAATAAACAAACATGGACCATAAGGTAAGTATGGCAGCAAGGTAAATCAAAACATAGCCTAAAATAGTAATCCAACCAACACTTTTAGGGTCTTGAATTAATAACAAGACAATCGCGACCATTTGCGCGGCTGTTTTACAACGACCAATACCCTTCACAGCAATATCCTTGCGCTTACCAAGCTCTGCCATCCATTCCCGCAGTGCAGAGATAGCAATTTCTCGGCTCACAATAATGGCTGCTGGAATGGCTAAGTAAGCCGTACCATGGGACTGTACGAGTAATACCAGAGCAACCGCCACAATCAATTTATCGGCCACAGGGTCTAAAAAAGCCCCCAGGGATGAAACTTGTTTCAATTTTCTGGCCAAATAACCATCTAACCAATCGGTTAAAGCTGCAATACTAAAAATAAGGGTGGAACCCAGATAGTGCCACTGAAAAGGACAGTAAAAAACCAGCACAAAAATTGGAATGAGGGAAATCCGCACAAGCGTTAAAAAGTTTGGAATAGTCACTGTACCTCTCATCTTTTACCTACCATGAAGCCGCTCATAGATTTTCTCCGCTAAAGACTGTTGGATCCCTCTAACCTCTGCAAGCGCTTCAATACTGGCTTGTGAAACTTCCTGTAGCCCCCCAAAATGCTGCAAAATGGCCATGCGTTTTTGGGGACCAATGCCTGGAATACCCTCTAAAATAGAACCATGGGCCCGAGCCCTTCGTTGGCGGTGCCCTTTAATTGCAAAACGATGCGCCTCATCCCGGACCTGTTGAAACAACCTTAACACTATTTTATCAGGCTGTACGATGGCCATTTTATCTTCTACAAAGCCATAAATGGTTTCAAGTCCTGCTTTACGCTGGGGCCCTTTGGCAATACCCAAAAGAATGATGCCACTGATCTGCAACGTTTCTAAGACCGCCTTGGCACAACCAAGCTGCCCTTTACCCCCATCGACCAACAAAATGCTAGGCAACAGGCCTCCTTCTGATTTTAAGCGACTATAGCGACGCGTCAAGCCCTCTGTCATGGCGGCGACATCATTACCACGCGTATTGCCACGGATATTAAAACGTTTATAGGCGGATTTCAAAGGGCCTTTGCGATCAAAGACCACGCAAGAAAAAACGGTTGCATCCCCCTGTATATGACTCACATCCACACAATCTATCGATTCGAAGGTATCGGCTAAGTCGAGAAAAGTAGCCAAGGCTTTAAAAGGGATGGTTAAATCCTGTGTAATACCTTGTCTTTCTAAAGCAGCTTTAGCATTCATAGAAGCCATTTGGCTAAGTTTTAACCCAGACCCACGGCTTGCTTTAACAAAAGAAACCTTTGTCTGTGCTTTTTCACCAAGGACCGTACTTAGCAATGCCTGAGCACTCAAGGTTTGTGGCAACAAGAATAAAGAAGGTATGGATTCATAATCAGGCAAGGCTTGCAAATAGTGCTGCAGGATAAAACGTTCTAATAATGCATCGACAGGATCTTTGGAAGGATCCCAAATACCTTCTTGTTTCAGAAAATAGGCTCGCCCTCCCAACATACGCCCTTCTCGCATCATAAGCTGATACACACAAGCTTTATCTGCCTGCAGCGCAATCCCTAAGACATCCATTGTTTTTTGATCGGGATCATTTAAAATAATTTGTTGGGCTTGAATATGACGTAAGCGTGCAATCTGATCTCTAATTCTCGCGGCTTTTTCAAAGGCACGATCCACACTGGCTGTTTGCATTTTTTCGACTAAATGATCGATAACCGCTTTGTTTTTTCCTGCCAAAAACAATAGGGCATGTTCAACATCTGCCTTATAGGCTGCCTGATTGATCAGACCCACACAAGGCGCTGAACAGCGCTTAATTTGAAATTGTAAACAAGGCCTGGTTCTATTTTCAAAAAAAGCCTGCGTACAATGCCGCAATTGAAAAATATTTTGCAAACTATGGAGCGCTTCCCTGGCTGCCTGTGTGCTTGAATAAGGACCAAAATAAGCGGCATCATCCTTCTTCCTGCCACGCTCTAAACGAAGTCTGGGAAAAGCTTCCTGTGTGTTGAGCTTTAGATAAGGATAGGATTTATCATCTCGAAATAAGACGTTATAACGGGGTCTGTGCTCTTTAATCAGATTGTTTTCGAGTAATAACGCTTCACGCTCATTGCGTGTCAAGGTTATTTCTATACTATGGATCTGCGAAACTAAACGAGCCGTTTTATTGTCTAAAGCCCCTTTAAAATAATGACTTAAGCGCGCCTTAAGATTTTTTGCTTTTCCAACATAAAGCAAGTGACCCTGTCTATCAAACATTTTGTAAATGCCAGGTCGGGTACTTAAATTCGCTAAAAAATCGGCAGAGTTCAGGAAGGTTCTCTATCAACTAAGCCATGTCGAAGGGCAAATAAAGTAAGCCCCACATCGCTGTTAACATTGAGCTTTTCATAAATACGATAACGATAGGTATTAATGGTTTTGGGGCTCACACATAATCGATCGGCTATTTGCTGAACGCTACTACCTGTGGTAATCATCATGGTCACTTGTAGTTCTCGTTCAGATAATTCTTCAAAAGGTGTTTTTTTATCGCCCTCTGAAAGATTTCTTAAGGCTAATTGTTGGGCAATTTCAACCCCTAAATAACGCTTGCCCGCATGAACACTGCGAATAGCATTCACCATTTCTTCGGGTTTAGCCCCTTTGGTTAAATAACCACTGGCACCTGCTTGTAATAATTTACTGGGAAAAGGCTCTGCGCCACAGACAGTGATTGCAATAATTTTTACGTTTGGGTCATGACGCACCATCCTGCGGGTGGCTTCTAATCCACCAATGCCCGGCATCCGAATATCCATGAGTACAACGTGCGGATGTTTTTCTTTGGCAAGCTTGACCGCTTCTTCAC
Source organism: uncultured Legionella sp. (assembly GCA_964522825.1). GTDB lineage: Bacteria > Pseudomonadota > Gammaproteobacteria > UBA6186 > Azoamicaceae > CADEGZ01. The sequence continues at coordinate 9,570 of CAZFXA010000031.1, read as the reverse complement.
CACTGGCAGCCTCAGCTACAACTTCTATACCCGAAACATCTGATAACAAACGACTAATACCTAAGCGCACCAAGTTATCGTCGTCAACCACCATCACTTGAATCAACTCATTATTCCTTTTTTCTTTACTTTATGTGCTACGAGCCCTTCCTGACATAACATTAAAGTCCTTACCTCCGTGTAATCTTATCACCATCTACACGAATCTACCATCCTTTGAACCTACAAATAATTTTAGTATGGCGCATGGCTTTTATGAGAAAGGATGAGATGACTACAGCCGCTGCAATCGATCGTCTAGTACACCATCTACCATCCTGGAATTAAACGCCCCAGCGAGCTACAGAGTGGCTCAGGCGAAGGGCAGAAAAGCATTGTCTAGGGTGCAAGATACAGGGCTGTCTGAAGGTGGGTGACTACAGTAGAAATATACGTTAAAAGACCATTGATACGCTGTTGCTTATTTTCATAAAACCCTGCTTTACGATTCATCGTGCAATTCCCATGGATTAATTAAAAAACGATCTCCAAACTTTTCAATGATTGTCTGTTGGATCGATTCACTAAGATTCAAGCGGTTTAATATTAGAAATAATGCCTGATAGATTTCTGTATACTGTTTTAAATGGTCTAAAGGATTCTCTAATAAGGAATCTAGCTCATCAATAAAACCCAAGGCTTGCCTTGAAAGCATTTTTCTGGAA
>CAZFXA010000031.1:0-8766 GCA_964522825.1 uncultured Legionella sp. | reverse complement strand
GGAATCTAGCTCATCAATAAAACCCAAGGCTTGCCTTGAAAGCATTTTTCTGGAATGAGTGATTTCTTTCTCTGATTGTAATTGACGAGCAATGGCAATCGAAATGATACTATGGACCCGTAAAGCTTTTTTAACCCATTGATTGGTTTTTTTTGAAGATTGTGTCGTACTCTTGTTAGCGTTTTTAACTAACATTTTTAAACCCCTCCATGGTTCTAACGATGTTCTGAGCTTCATGAAGCTGATACGAACCATTGATAGGTAGTTTAAGCAATGGGATTTGTCTAAAGCCATACTAAAGATTTACCTAAGTAAATATCCCTTAGTTCATTTTCAGGCGAAAATGAGCAGATCTTGCGATAACCAGCATTAATCTTATTTAAATAACTTTTTTACATGAACTATCCTAACGGGCTTGTGAGAGGGCTTGAACATACGCTATGATTTTTCTAAGTTTTTTTGCTTTGTTTCTTGTTGTATTTTTTGTATCCAATCAAAATAATAAGCTGCTTTTAAAGGCAGTTTATTATTTTGATAGAGATCTGCCATTTTTTTTAAGCCCCAGGATAATCGAATGCTGTTTTCACTATAATACTGCTGTTGAATGGCTAGACCTTCATTGATATATCCCTCAGCTAGCTTAAAATGACCAAGCAGTCCTTCTATTTCTCCCAGGTAACATAATACCCAAGCTGTTTTAAGATGATTGTTTCCATAATGTTCGCGGTACACTTTAAGACTGTTGTTTAACAGTTGTTGGGCGATTTCATTTTGATTATTCGCTTTATACGCTTCTGCCATTCTTACATGGGTCCATGCAGTACGAATATTATTTTCACCATAAAGATTCATTTGAATCTTTAAACTTTTTTCAAATAGTGCAACACCCTCCTTCACATGACCTAATTTCACATAAACATTTCCCAGCTTCGTATAAATCCATGCAACATCTGCTTGATCAGCCTCTTGACAGTCCAAATGTATAAGCAAACTATGTTGTAGAATATCTCTTGCTTTATCATACCTATCCGACCTTCGATAGGGTGTATCTAATCGTATTGCAACACGAGCGGTTTGTATACTATTCAAGCCATGCTTTTTTTGTGATAAACCTAAAGCTTTCTCAATGAGAATAACTGCTTTGGGGTATTTCCCTAGTTTACTATAGGAAGTCCCCAGTTCTAGCAAAACATCAATATTTTGATCAAAATCTTTAATGCTCTCTAAGATGGATATAGCCTCTTTAAATCTACCAAAATATCGATGAAATCTTCCTATTTGATATTTCAAACATTCTACTTCATGGCTCTCTACCCAAGATATATTTTTCATAAATGCTACAGACTGTGAACCTATAAACTTGATTCTATAAACATCCTCCTCATCAAGAGCTAAACGTAATTTATTGGAAATTTTATTGGCAAAAAACACAATCTGTTCAACTCCGTTTTTTGATTTTATATAATCTATCAAGTTAAGATAAATAATATTATGAACGCTCCTATGTAGCGAAATGCTGTTATCAACAACCACATTATCATTAACCAATGAATATCGGGATAGCTCGGTGATTAAAGGTAATACTTGATGTTTCTGCTCATCATCCAAAAGTTCAATCGGAATGCTATTTGGAGCCAACAAGCAAATCTCCAACAACTTTTTTTTAAAATAATCATTTTTGTAAATAATTTTTTGAATCGTATTTGAAACAATAGTATACCGATGTTTAAAATTTTCATCTGTATTTTTTAAAATATTAACGTCTAAATCTCTAAAGTAAGGCTCGTATTTTTCAAGATGTTTTAAATATTCCTCATACCCTATTTTTGTATTTTTTAAAAAATAAGCCGCGGAAATGACATCCAAAGGATAAGGCGGAAGCTCTCTCAAAAATTTCAGAAAGTTTTCGTTGTTGTCCATGGAACAAATCTTTTGAAAAAGATTTGTTCTTTCTTCCAAGTTGAGTGTTGGAACGTGCACAACATTTCCGCCATCGATATATTTGCTATTCAGAATGTTTTGATTTCTGCTTATAATTAATACTTTTCCAGAGCCCCAAATGTTTTCATTGCGCGGTAGAAATTCTATGATATCATTCAAGCTGTCAACGTTGTCATAGATCAGCAGCCAATTTGGATTCTTGCATAAATGATTTTGAACCAAGGCAATCAATTTTGTTTTTGCATCTTCAATATTATTTAATGAAGCCATGTATTCTATCTCTCTTTGTTCTTCTTTATTTTTCGATAAAACAATAGCCAACGATTCGAAAGACTTTATAATTTCTGTTTCGTTCTCAGCATTAACCTCCCAGAATATAGGATTATTTTTTGTGACCGCATAGTTTCTTGCAATAGTTGTTTTTCCTATCCCTCCCATTCCAACAATCATGACATGCTTTATTTTTCCAGTGTTTTTATTGAAAACATTATCAATGTTCTCAAGTAAATCATCTCTTCTTAAAAAAGTTTGATTAGAGGGCAACAATAAATCAGACCTTGCATGTTTTATTGAGCGTTTTGTAGCATTGCCATACAAACCGACACTCATTAACATTAACAACGCTAAGACTATGACAGCGGACCGCTTCCATTTTTTTTCGAACAAACCTTTATTAAAACCACCGTTATCCGATAAGCTTATATGTTCTAACTCTTGAGCAGCATTTTTTTTATTCATTAAAATATTCTTTGTGCTATATAAAAAGGCACGCTGCCTTGAAAAATCATCTTTTATTTTATCAAAATCTCTAGAATGGCTTATGATACATAAAATATCTAATATCATCAAGAAAAATGATGAATGGGTATCAACAAAAATCTGTTGATGGGGACTTTTTTTTAATGTGGTATTTTGAGGTTTGTCAAAATAAATGATACATTTATTCCTGATACTATCTTTTTCACAATGTTCAGTTAAACAGCTCTCTTCACAATCCACATAAAGGGCATAGGTTATCTCGCTTAGGGACTGATCGCCCAATGAGCTTTTTGATGCTTTAATGTTAACTCTTTTTAATGCTTTCTGTATGGCTGATATTAAATGGAATTTCTCTTTAGAGGTGTTTTTATCATAAAAAAGATGAACCACTTCCTTTTTATATAAAGAATTTAATTTTCCCAAGGCATTATCGAAATATTTTTTTTCGAATATTAAAAGATAATGTTCTCGAATCATCAAATGATTTTCAGATGACTCAATGAAATCTATTATTTTTTCACGAGAGTTACACTCGATCTTTAACATAAGATTTCTAATATGAACTTCGACTGTTTTTGGTGATATTGAAAGTAGGCAAGCTATTTTTTTTATACTTCTACCATGGATTAAACATGCAATGACATCCACTTCTCTATCAGTTAATGCAATATCATTGACCACGCTTATTTCATGGTTTTTCTCTAAGCCATTTAAGATAGTGCCTATGGTCTGCATTTTTAATCCATTAAGGTTAAGCGACCTTGATTAAGAAAAATTTCAGAAACACTCAAGCGCTCTAACGTAAATTATTCCTCCAGAATACTCTCTTTATCAATCGCCCGCAAAATTAGTTTTACACAATAATGCACGTGTTTTCCTTTCCAAAGGCTTCCCCCAAACCACTTGAGACGAAAACCCATCTGGATGATGGGGAAGCTCTATTTGTTTAAGGTTATAATAACACCCATCACCCTCGGGGATAAAGCAACTTTTGTTCTGTAAATTCGGCCACCACTTATACTCACTTGGGCAAAAAACGCGTTAGTGCTCAACCTGAAGCGCACATTTTAATAGTGGCTTATAAAAACAATCAATACTGTAAATAATAGGAGAATTTAATACGACCGTGTACGGCTCTACGAGGCCTATGGATAAAGGCATGAACTCAAGTGTACACCGTTTTTTTCAAACGGGTGATCACGCTGATCCCACCCCTTACCCACAGTCCGCACACTAGGCTTTAGGCTAAAACAATTGACTATTTTACACTATTCTTGAGGGGGTAAATAGCGCTTGCCTGTTTGCCACTCCTCTGATATTTCCATCAATACGCCGGTCACCCATCGCAGACACGAAGCTTCATTCTAAAGTACGGTTGCGCCAACCCTCCATTTCTTCATCTAAACGTGCGGCTGTGCGACTAACCTCGGTGCTGCTGACCTCAAAACCACACATTTGCTCCGTAATCTTTGCAACCTTGCGTGTCGAAACACCTTGCAGGCACATCTCAGCTAGCGCCCGTTTTAACGCACGTTCTGAGTGCAAGCCTTTCTCTAAACTTTAGGGATAGAAGCTGCTATCTCGGGTCTGGGGTATGGCCAACTATAGGGCCCCAACCCGCGTCTTCACCATCTTGGCTTTGAAACCATTGGCATAGCCCTGGCGTTCCTCCGTCCCCGTTCATAGGCATTGGCTCTGAGGTGCCTAGAGCGCTCTAAGACCATACTAGCGTTGAGCAGCAGCGCTAGAGCCTTACTCAGCTCATTAAAACCATGGGTGTTCAATAATTCCAAGGCATCGTTTAATAGGCTATTATCAATCTCGCAGGCCATCGGCATCTCCTTAAATTGTTCGTTACAATAAGGTAGCCTTTGGCCCGCCTCTTAAACAATAAGTTAGAGGACTTAAACTAATTTACAGAAAGATTGTTGCACTACCCATTTTAATTAACCCAGGCAGTTCGCGTAACGGAAGAAAATCTCAAAAAACAGCCATCTACTTCAGAAAATATGCATGATATGTCGACAAAGCTCAAATATGACGACATATTTCATTGACATGTCTAGTCAAGCGACATATCATGGAAACGTGTGGATAAAAATGGAAAAGATAAACATATCATGAAAATAGATGTAACTGCACCCTATAATGCCTTACCAAGCCTTCCCCCTAGGCATGATCTTGAGACAAAGAAGATTTTAAAGCATTGTATAGAAGCTCGAGCGGCATTGGCTGGGTTGCAAAAAGCGGCAGAAATGCTTCCAAATCAAACTGTACTCATAAATACCTTGCCGTTACTGGAAGCACAAGCAAGTTCAGAGATAGAAAATATTGTAACAACGACTGATAAGTTGTTTCAGTATGCGAATGATATATCCTCACCGCAAATAGATCCTTCTACAAAAGAGGCGCTACGTTATCGAACGGCCTTAAGAGAAGGTTTTGAAAAAATAAAAATCCGTCCATCAAATACGGTGCTTGCAGAGCAGATATGCTCAACTTTACGCGGTATAGATATGAAGGTAAGAAAGGTGCCTGGTACAACCTTGAGTAATCAGATGACTGGGAAAATTATCTATACGCCTCCTGTAGGCGAAGCTTTACTGAGAGACAAGTTGAGCAATTGGGAGCAGTTTTTACATGAGGCGAACGAAATTGACCCATTAATCAAGATGGCGGTTGGACATTATCAATTTGAAGCAATACATCCTTTTACTGATGGTAATGGTAGAACCGGGAGGATTTTGAATACATTGTATCTTATAGAACAAAATTTGCTAACACTACCTATCTTATATTTGAGTCATTATATTATTCTTAATAAGAATGACTACTACAAAAATTTATTAAACGTAACTTTATCAGAAGATTGGGAAACATGGATAATTTATATGTTGAACGCCATAGGAGAAACATCTAAATGGACCAGTCAAAAAATAAAAACAATCATTACTCTCATGGAAGAGACAAGAACACATGTTAAAAATAATCTCCCCAAGATATACACAAGAGAGCTTGTAGATCTACTGTTTATGCAACCTTATTGTAGGATATCGAATGTAGTAGATTCAGGAATTGCAAAGAGGCAGGCCGGATCAGAGTATCTTAAAAAATTAGCAGATATCAATGTTTTACAAATACAAGAGGTTGGCAGGGAAAAAATATTTATTAATCCAAGGTTTATGCGTATTCTTTTAAAAGATACTAATAATTACATGCCATTTGATGTGAAAACAAGCATTTTGCGTTGATTAAATATATAACTCGTAGTTTAGAAAGTTATTAGTTATTATGTTAACTAGTGTGGCGGCGGCCTCTACACTGAGGTCTTAATCCCTTGAATCTAAAGGCTTTTTTTCATAGACAATTTCTTAGGTACCCCTAAAGGCACCCCCATTTTAAACCGTCACAGGGGTGAGGGTCCTGCCCATCGGTTAACCACACGGTATCTTACCCCAAGAGGGACTTGGCATTTCATTAGTTTAACAACTTGGTGTCTATTAAACTGGGGTAACATCACTTCGTCTTAAAGGTTGATTATCCAGCACTCCTGTTGGAATGGATAGATACGCCTTGAGTAATAATATTTAAACCATTCCGATCAACAATCTCTAGAAGCCTTAAAGTAGCTCCACTCGGTAATTGTTCACCCGTCTCCCATTTTTTGACCGCCGAAGCGCTAACGTTTAATAACGTAGCAAATACCGGTTGGCTGACATGTTCTCGAAGCCTTAGCTTTTTAATAGTTCGAGGACTCATTTTTTTCAGAGGCTGCACACAAAGTTGATCAAATTCATGCAAAGTGGTTTTATCAATCACTTTAAGCTCATATAAACTTTTAGCAGATTTATGGACTGTTTTTAATATCCTACTCATGGTTCACCTCTATTAGTTCTCCCCCTAAAGTCGTTTGTTTCATTTGACGCGCATCCAACCCCACTAAAATCGAAGCATATTTTATCAAAGCCTCTTTCTCTTTTGCATCAATATTGTCCTTTTCATTTTTTGCAAAGCCATAAATAAAAAAAGCCTTCTCCCTATGTTTATAGGCAATAATCGTGCGTGCCCCGTTTCCCTTTGCCCGGCACTGCAATCCTCTTTTTGTACAAGCCATGGCCTAAACTCGCCTCTATCAAGCCCTGCTCCATCTCTATGACCGCTGCACTTAATTTTGCATCGGTGACCTTCAATCCTTTTGCCCATTGAGCAAAGCTTTTTGTCTTAAAAACCTTCATTGGTCATAATATACCATTAAATGGTATACTTATCAAACCTAAAATACGTCCCCCTTAAGAAACAGAACTAAGTTAGTGGGGCTAAAGATGGCTCAAAGGAAGTGTATCTTGTGTCGCTCGGGATGTTGCTTTCTCAATTCAGATAAAAAGGAAGCTATCGCATCTGCATTCACTTGATCCGCTTGTTTATAATGATGGTATATTCAGAAACACCATTTAAAATGTACCCCCAAATGTACCCCCAAATGTACCCCTGTTTTATAAAGCCAATGGTTTTATGGGTGGGCGACTTCCCCGGTAGACACCCTGCCACGTCCGTTAATTAAAGATCATGGGATTTTTTTAATTAAGGCTATTGCTTAATTAAAATATTTAATTTATAGTTTTCATTAATTAAAAAAGATACCTTATGTTTAATTAACGAGGGTTTTAAGTGCATAGGCACCCTTTTGGAAGTTATGTAGATAATTCTGTTTCTGGTGAGCTGGTTAAGGCTTATCTCCCAGATCCATTACCACCAAGCCCAGCATTGGACATGGAAAAATTATATCCCCTTCTCACTCAAGCTAATCTAGCGATGGGTCGACTGGATGGTATCAGTATTAATATGCCCGACATATCTTTGTTTCTCTACATGTATATTCGTAAAGAGGCTGTTCTATCTTCTCAAATTGAAGGAACGCAGTCGACATTGTCCGATCTACTTCTGTACGAAAATAATCAAGCTGAAGGTCTGCCCACCAGTGATGTGATAGAAGTTTCTCATTATGTTTCTGCAATGGACCATGGTCTTAAACGGTTATCGGGTGGCTTTCCTTTATGTTTACGCTTAATCCGTGAAATGCACGAGTTACTACTCAGCCATGGACGCGGAAGTACCAAACAACCTGGTGTTTTTAGAAAATCACAAAATTGGATTGGTGGCACAAGACCAGGCAATGCAAGCTTTGTTCCGCCACCATGGGAGCATGTTGCTGATTTGTTAAAAAATCTGGAATCATTTTGGAATACTCAAGATAATCGTATTCCAACGCTTATAAAAGCCGGGTTGGCGCATTTTCAGTTTGAGACTATCCATCCATTTCTAGATGGCAACGGTAGATTAGGAAGACTATTAATCACGTTTATTTTATGCGCAGATGGCATGCTTATAAAGCCGCTTTTATATTTGAGCTTGTATTTTAAAACGCATAAGCAATCATACTATGAGCATTTACAACACGTGCGCGAAACGGGCGATCTTGAAGAATGGTTAGAGTTTTTTTTAAAAGGCGTTATCTATACTGCTGAGCAAGCAGCCAAAACAATACAAAAGATTTTATCTCTCTTAGAAGAAGATCGTGAAAAAATTAAAACCATGGGTAAATCTGGATCTTCGGCCTTGATAATACATGATGTATTACATAAAGCACCTATTGCTGATAGCAAGACAATAGCAAAACGATGCAGTTTAAGCATACCTTCTGTTAATGTTTCTATAAAACATCTTATTGAATTAGGAATTGTTACTGAAGTCACAGGACGATCGAGGAATAAAATATACACTTACAAAAAATATTTGGATATTTTTAGTGCGGAAATATAATGATCGTGGTTCGTGAACATGCAGTCTGGTGTTTGTTTCTCAGTTCTCTTAAGCATGGCTATCGTTTTGCCGACATCAGCATGCTACACCCATAAAAATAGTTAGTCATTCATAATATAATCATCTGGTCTTAGCTCCTCAGGCCTCACTTGCCCCTTGGTAGTGTAAACATCCCTTTTCATTAGCCACTCTAAAGTAGACACTATCACAAGTTTGAGGGTCCCCCAAATGTACCCCTGTTTTATC
>CAZFXA010000030.1:0-17777 GCA_964522825.1 uncultured Legionella sp. | reverse complement strand
AGCGTCATAAGTTGATGGCAACCTTCTCTTTGATCCTCATATTAAAAACTCCAGACCATTTAAAGTTTTGGGGACCTTCTGGAAGCAAATGGGCCAGGATAATGTCTTTGAGGCTATCTAAAACAGTAGTGGCTTGTTTCTTGTTAATCCCTACCGGCTCTAACAGTGTTCTAATGCGTTCACTCCGATCAAAAGCTTTTTGAACCACGATAGTGCTTTTGTTCTGCAAAGCCACAGAGCCAGCCTCAGCAGACCAGGGCAGCGCTTCTGAATGGATGGCTTTGGCTGCTTTTTGAACGATGGTGTCTGTCATGGTATCTACCCCGTGTGCTTTGAAAAAGAAGAAACAAGCTTAACAAAGGCTACAATGCCTGCCAAGCTTTTATTCCCCATGCAAGCATTTAAGCACCCTCAACATCAAGACAACAACCTTAAAATGATCAAGAGGCCTTCTGTATCTCAAAGCTTTATAAAAAAACAATCTCTCCCAAACTGCTCGACAATTTTATCATAAATAAGCGAGCCGACCTGTGATTCGTTCAGTAAAGTCCATAATTTTTCGAGTTGCTCTAGATAATCATCAAGCCTGCCATGGTCCAAATAAAAATCCAAAGCATCCAATACACTCAGTGCTTCTTTAGCCCTTTCCTTATCGAGCCAACGCTGATCCCCGTTCTGTAAATGATGCCAAGCTTGTCTGTTTTTCCGACATCTAAATAAAGTCAAAGACACCAGCGTGTGTATTTTCATAATATTATCTTTACACGCCTGATTTTTAAAATCTTCTTTACACAGCATTGTTCTTACTCCCTACATAGATTCCTATCCTGGCTTGGTTGCGCAACACCAACTATAAACCAAAAAAATAGCCTGTGTTGTGCTTTTTTCGCATAACATAATGCCAGTTATGCTATAGAGACATAACGGTACTTGATGCCCGCTTTATATGTAACTTCAGATATTTATACAAGGCTTGGACTTCTTCCCTATCCCAGGTTGCTTTTGAACAACAAAAATAAGCACGCTGCGATCCATAAGATTTTGTAAGTGCTTCCAGAAGCACTACTAGCTCACGATTTTGTAAGGAAGGATTGTTTTTAGTTAACGCTATAATACCCAAATCGGCCTCAGCCATTTTGACAAGGCAAGTACTAGAGTGAATATTAAGAATGGAAGCTTCTTTACCAGAACACCCCCTAAATTTTTCAAAAATAGACACGATTTTGTGATGACGATAGATCAGATGTTTTTCTAAATCTTTTTCATTTTTGGGTTCCTCATGTATTCGTAAATATTCTTTACTTGCATAATAACCCAGCCTAAAACTTAAAAGGGGCTTTTGAACCCTGTTTTTATGGGATTCCAAACCGCATCCAATCGTAATATCAAAAAAGGGATCAACCCTATTCTCTGACTTCAGAGAATCGCAAATTTTTAATGAAAGATTGGAAAAATTCTTTTTAAAATGACAAATAGAATCGATACAATAATCTGACAACAACCAATCACTGATCTTTAAAGTTAAACAACATGAAGGTTGTTGTTGAGTGGAAGTTAAGCTGTTTTCTAAAAATCCAAGCTCAATAATCACACGTTCTACTTGCCAAAAAATAGTCTGGCCTTCTTTGGTCAGAGTAACACTGCCATGTCTATTACGTAACAAGAGCACTGTTTTTAATCTATCTTCTAAAGCCTGCACCGCTCTACTCAGAGAAGACTGACTTATTTTTAAATGTTCTGCGGCACGCGAATAACTCTGCAAACAAACCACATAGTAGAAGGCATAAAGCTTTGGCCAAAAACGAGATCCAAGTTTTGGAATAAAAGAAGGATCAAGCATCATGACCCCTTCGACCCCAACGGTGACAATAGGTCATCAGATTGTAAAATTGTGCAGAACCTGGCACATCGACCGCACGTTGATCTGTTAAACAAAGCTTTTTCCAACCAGATGTTATTTTTTTTAAAGCTTCTAAGACTGTTCTATTGATCGATTGATTCAGGGCTAAATACTTAGAGAAACTTTCCATACCTCTTTGAGCCCCACGCTTATTTTTAAAAACAACATGACTCGACATCATCGCAATGAAGCATTGAACCCGAAGATAGCGTTCTTCTAAAAATAGATGTACATTATTCTGACCATTCAATATCAAATGAATATTTGAAGAGCCTATGACCCTTATTTCCGCCTGGGCTAGCCACTGCAAACTGGCTCGACGGTCTAGTAAATAGCTAGACTCTTTTTGGTTCATGGTCTCTGCCTGCTTCAGGACGTGCAAAAGCTTTTTAAGATAAGCTTCTGCGACTAGCTCTGTGCCCCAGGGCCTCGCTAACAGGGCTTCAAGAAAGCCTTGCATTTTGGCATGGTTCTCTGAAAGAAAAACATGGATACGCAACTGAGTGTTTAAAAACGAAGCATAATTAGACAAATGTAGACATGGCATGGGACTCTCCTAAAGTCTGGTTATTTCAAATAATGCAGCTGTATGAGCGAGTTCAGGTTTCTAGCCATGTGCGCCTTGCGTGTTTACTGAAGAATGCTTGCGCTGTTTGTCGCTGCATATCGTAATAAGGTGTGTAGTATCGAGGTTGCATCATCCTGGTTTTAGGCTGTACCACAATTCCCTCTTTTAGGATTTCATCATATTGCAGCTTCTGAACCACGGGGTCTTGAGGTCTCACTGCTAGTGATTTTCGCTTCGCCAAAGAAATAAGTCTTTGGTAATAGCCTTCTGTCCATTCATAGACACAAAAATAAGGCTTTAAAAAATATCGCCAATCGGGTAATGTGATCCAGGGCATAGCTGCTCTCCTAAAGTCCGGTTATGTCAAGTAGTGCCGGGATGTTGGTGCATCCCAGCACTGCGCTTATACGCTTAGGCTTCCTCGGGCATCGTGGGTTCAGCCCCCTAGATTTTTGTCTTCATCCTCCATAGCCGCTCTATAACGATGGGCTGCTTGGGTCTTTTTTAAACGTTCTAGCCTTGAGGCTGTCCCGCCATAAGGCGTGGGCGCGAATGGCAGGGTCTCTAAGCTTAAGCTTTGACAGTGCACGGCCACTGCTGCAAAAAGCTCTAAACCACTCACACAACGATCCTGATCAGATTGGAGGATTTTTTTTAAAACAGCCTCAAGCGCCTCTAAAATAAAAATCATTTCTCGTGTAAAGGCTTTGGGTACTTTGAACCCATCCCTTAATTGCTTGATGCAAAAGGCACCGGCGGACTCTTCTTCAAAACCGTAATTGAGGCACATCATAGACAGTGCGTATTCTATGGATAGATGCTGATTTTTTAAGCATTCATAGGCCTTTATGTGATCTTGGATCAGCGCCCGATAACCGATCAAAGGTAAGTGCAGTCCTGGTATCAGGCCATCGCCTGTAGAACTTTCATCGCCCTTCTGAAGCAAAGCATGTACTTCATAGGCATCAAGCGCTACGCCCAGCGCTTGATGCGTGCTAACATTATCCCGTAAGCAGCTATCAAGAATTGAGTAGCAATCCCCTACCAGCGAGGGTCGCTCATACAACAAAGTCCCTAAATCCTGTACCAAAGTTTGCAGTTTGGCATAATGATGCCTCATCAGCCCCTGGGCTACACCATGGATCTTTAAAAGCGAATGACTATCTGATAAAATTATCCGTGACATAAGTAATTCCTCATATTGTTTCTTGTGTCCTCGTGGCGGGAGTGTTTGTGCACTCGCCGCCACACCTTTATGTAAGCTTTCACTTAAAATTTAAAATCAACCGGACTTTGGATCGGTGCTGCCTTTTGTCCGGTATTAGGAAATAAAACCCAACAACCCTTTTTAGGGGCCCACTTAAAACCACACGCTTTTAAGAGTTCTTCAGCCTCTGCACCCTGTTCAAAAACCCACAACCACACCCCACACAATTCGAAGTGCCACTGTTTTTCCATAACCAAGCAAAGAGCCTCACACAGGCGTTCCCCATAACCTGGATCAAAGGCAGGTCCTAAAGGTCCTTGGTCCTTTTCTAAAAGCCTATAGGCTTGTACCAACAAATCAGTGATCGGCTTTTGAGCCTCTGCTGTGGGCTTATACCGATCAAGGGCTGCACGGCAGCTTTCTTTTAATAAAGAAGGCTCAATGGACTGTGCTAAGCCAATCAGATTAAAGGCATTATCTTTTGAAAGTGTAAACATGATCGCTCCTTGAATATTTAAGTTTTGTAACCTTAAGACCGGATACTTTCCATTTTTACAAAAAACCTCGATTTTCCCATTAAACCGATAAAGCTTTTAAAGCCCTAGTATTTCTCATCACAAAATCTCTTCTTCTTTTTCTGCTGTTATTTGCATAGCCAGCTCTTCCACGGCATACCACACTAACAAATTCTTGAAAGTTGTTTGCTCATTTACTTGCTTTGCACCACTCATGGAAGCTATAAAAGCTAAGGCATTATCATATCCAAAAGCTTCTGCCTGTTCCTCTAACGTCCCCCAGATTTCTTCTTCGTAGGCATCATATAAATCGGATGTTTCATCATAATAAATAAGGCCCCTAAAACCACCCGCACACCCACGCTCGGCTATGTCTTTTAAATATTCGCTGACATTTTCCAACATCCATACCCTAAGAGTCTTAGCTTGTTGCCTCTTCAACATTGAGTGCTCCTCCTTTTTTTACTTGTGTCCACGTGGCGGGAGTGTTTACGCGCTCAAAGCCGCATTTATTGACCATAAGAAAAAACATGCACAGCGTTTTCAAGCGCTAGGCTTCGGTACTCACTGATAAAGAGATCCGAACTAAAGGCTTGATAATCGATGTAAGCTTTCAGACGATCGGGTAAAACTAGGCCATGAACCACATCAAGTAAGTGATGGGTAAAAGCCACTTCGCTGGGATACTCACCACGATAGTGATCGGCTAAGGCAGACTGCGCATCCTCTACATCAGCACAATCATCGAGCAGCTTAACGCCCAATGCCCCATGCTTTTCTATAAACACGGCTTTCTTGTGCAGCTCTTCTAGATCCTCATAGGGTTTAATATCGCAGCCAAAATTATGATGCTGTATCATCCAACGTTCAGCACCCCGAATAGGACTTTCGGCTAACATTTGCTCGATAGCCTCCTGGAGATCCTCCAGATCTTGGGTCGCATCCATCCAGCAACCATGAGAGAGCCCGGCTTTATAAGCAGCCTTACAGGCTACATATAGGCTAGGGATTGCTTGATGGTTATCCTTGTTCAGATTGTCATTCAATGAAAAAGTTGCTAATCGTTCCATGGCTTTAACTCCTTGTATTGGTTAATCGCTTAAAAAGGGATCCCTTGTTCACACGCAAGGTGTGTTTAAGGATTACTATAAAAGCAAAGTAAACAACTAAAGAGAAAGCCCAATGGCCTTAGAAAAGGCTCGAATGGAAACGAGATCTTTGATAGAATCATCGGTGTCATGACTTAATCCTTATTCGATTAGGTTGTGGAAGTGGTGTGTGGGGTTTACCGACCTCATACACCGCGCTTTACCTTCACAGTATAGCACCCCACCAAAAAATATCAAGGTTTTTTTGCATTTTTTTACTATTTTTATAGGTAAAAATGAAAAAGGAAGCATTTTATTTTTCGTTATTTTCTAGCATGACACTAAAGTACAAGGTATTTTTGCCCTATTTTTACCGATAGGATCGTTATTGGGTGTTTTTGATCTTTTTGAATGAAAACCCAATTGATCACGCTCTGCTGAAACTCATTCAAAAAAAACAGATAATAGATCGTTTGCGAACTTTAGGACCATCCGCAACATCCAACATGAGGCATGCGTGATACTTTAGTACCACACAAAATCTAAAAATGCCAAAACAATACAATGAAAAACAGAGGTGTTACGATCAAAATATCATTATTTTCTTATGCAGAATGGCAAGGCGCTATTATTTTTGTTTTAGATCTTTTGTATGTTCTTAGGTATTTATCGCCACAAGGCTTATCCTATGATCTTATAGGCCGGACAAGGCGTAGATTTAAGGTTGTCTTTCTTACTCCAAATCAATACTAAAGAAAGTCTAAATTATAACAGCAC
Source organism: uncultured Legionella sp. (assembly GCA_964522825.1). Classification (GTDB taxonomy): domain Bacteria; phylum Pseudomonadota; class Gammaproteobacteria; order UBA6186; family Azoamicaceae; genus CADEGZ01. Next base: position 11,722 of record CAZFXA010000030.1, on the reverse strand, counting down.
ACCTAACGCACGCTTCCATTTTTCTTATTTTTATCGGAAATTTAAGCGTTTTTTTAATTTGAAGGTCCATTTTACCAGAGACTGTGTAGTCATTTGTAATACAGCTGTAGTCATAAAAAATACAGATTGTAGTCAATTGTAATACGTTTATTTTTTTTGCCCATAAAATCAGTTGTTTTTTGATGTTTTTATTTTTGCGCCGATTGTTTTAATTGTAGTCAATTGTAGTGCGCGTGTAGTAACATTGACCACATCATATAAACAGGAGAAATGCCATATGCCTAAAGTGAAAGATAACAGAAAAGAGACACTGCCCACTTCCATTAGATTGCCAAACCATTTGTACGAACAACTCGAACTAAAGTCTCAAGAATGGGGTGGCATTGGTATTAGCAAAACCATCCAATTACTCTTGCAAGCTGCCATGGAAAACCCACCAGATCGCGATCAATCGAAGTATGGGATGATGACTTATACGCTGTTGAGCGAGGCGATCTTAAGTTTGGTGGAAGATGGAGCTGGACTTATTGAACGGGCACATAAGGAAATAGAAAAAGTTATGGCACAATAGTATCAATTCATAAAACTGCACCCTAATAAGTAGATGCAACGTCATGATCTGAATCGAGTGCATAGGCAATTGATAGTGGATTGTAAAAAACGGGTTTTCACAGGGATCTTTATTGATTGGACGATGGCAATCAGTCCCAAAGCAGCTCTGCATTGCCTCCGGTTTTATGGCCTATGTGAATCATCTGCCTTTGGAAAAATCTGCTGGGATACAGAACTTAATAATGGCTATAGAACCATTGGTATGTCAATCATCTTAAAACCTTTATCATTAAGAGAATTCGACCGCGGTTAATGAGAAAATTCACCCTGATTCAGATTGCTGATTACACGTGTGGTTTTTCAAACCAAGCAAGAACCACTCGGGGACCCCCTATGTCAGGCAAGTTGTCGCCTCTGAATTAAACTAACTTAGAGGGGCGATAGGGAGCCTCTTATGCGTCAATGTGTACGGTATTCGTGAGCGTTCGGCAAACTGCACCTATCAATAAGGATAATATGCCTTAATAATACCTTCTGGACTTTAAAGAAGGTTCTTTCGATGAAATACATCGGTAATAGAAAACGTTTAAATGCCAATCAATGCAACTGGAAAAAGACGATTGCCGAATGGCTAGCCTCTAAACAACCTGCCAGGACTTTTTGTCGGGAACGAAGCTTGAATGGGTCGACTTTTTATTACTGGCGTTCACGCTTCGATCCCGATTATGAATCTAGAGATAAAAGGTTGCGCTTAAGAAGGACTTCAGAACCCCAAGCCTTTATTCCTGTGGTCGTTGAGAACCCAAAACCTCTTAGTCCCAATAGAGGTATCAAGTTCTATTATCCCAATGGTTGTTTTATGGTTTTAGAAGAAGGCTGTGATCTTCGCTGGTTCCAAACGATTGTTGAAGCCACAAGGACATCGCTATGTTCATGATGCCCGAAATGAAAGTCTATTTGGCTAGTGGGGCGACGGATATGCGTAAATCCTATGATGGTTTAGCCCGTCTTATTAAGGATGAGATAGGCAAGGATGTTTTTAAAGGTGAGCTTTTTGTTTTTATGAGCCGTCGCCAATTCAAATGTGAAGTGCAACACTGGCATTTAAGAGATGCCGTTCATGGCATAGGCAGCGCAAGAGGCGAAGCGGAGGGCAGTGTCAAGGAGGAGTCCCGAGTCCGCGAGGGAATCTCCTTGATGCTGCTTGACGCGAGGCTATCATTAAGCCTGCCATGAATGGCTATAGGTAAGGGCCAGATAACAGAGTATCCTCTTTCGGGTAACCACACCTAAAAGAAGGATATGAAATGCCGAAGCACTACAATTACCTGACCCGTGAACAACGATGCCAGATACGGGCTCTTAAAACAACTGCCCTCTCACAACGACAAATCGATTTAGGATTAGGAGTCTCCCCCTCAACCATTTCTAGGGAGCTAAAACGTAATCAAGGGCGAAAGGGGTATCGCTTTCAACAAGCCGACACCTTGGCTACAGAACGGCGTCATGCAGCCAGTGCTCAGCCAACATGCATGACACCGGATAACATCCGAATCATAGAGAAGAGATTAGAGGAAGGTTGGAGCCCTGATCAAATTTCAGGTCGATTGAAGCTTGAAGGGATCTGTGTTAGTCATGAGAGCATTTACCATCATGTATGGTCCGATAAACAACAAGGAGGCTTTCTTTATAGGCATTTACGATATGCGGGTAAAAAATATAACCGTCGCTCTTCGGGTAGAGCTGGACGTGGCTGTATTCCGAATCATATCGATATTAAAGAGCGTCCAGCTATCGTTGAAAAAAATCTAAAGTGGGTGATTGGGAGGGTGATACGATCATCGGCAAAGAACACCAAGGTGCCATTTTGACCCTTGTTGATAGAAAATCAAAATTCCTTGTGATGGAAAAATTGAAACGAAAAACGGCTAAGCAAGTTCTCTCTGCTAGTAAAAAACCTTTGAAAAAACTACCCCATAAGGTTCGCACAATTACCTTTGATAATGGAAAAAAATTTTCGGCGCATCAAAAGATTTCTAAGGCACTAAAAACAAAATGTTATTTTGCAACACCCTATCATTCTTGGGAGCGTGGTTTGAATGAACACACCAATGGTCTGGCTAGACAATATATCCCCAAAGCAACTAATCTTTCAACGATACCGAGGGCTATCGTCAAGCGTGTAGAGATGAGGCTTAACAACAGGCCGAGAAAAGTGTTAGAGTACAAGACTCCAAGAGAGGTGTTCTTTGGGTCTCAGGCTTAAATCCAGTGTTGCACTTCACTATTGAAGGGGCGTTTAAGGGATGGTCATTTAAAGATCGATAACAATACCGCAGAACGCTCGATTAAGACGGTCGTAATAGGAAGGAAAAACTGGTTGTTCGCAGGCAGCGCTGAGGGTGCTCGAAAAGCAGCCATCCTTTATAGCCTGATGGAAACCTGCAAATTAAATAGCATCAATCCTTACCCGTACTTAAAAGATATACTCACACGTTTACCCACAACCCTAAGCAAAGATCTGCGCCCGTTGTTGCCCTATCACTGGAAGCCACTGCCAAATAAAGATCCTTAACCTGTCAATAATGCACTTCGCCGACTTTCAATTACCCACAATTTTTACAGCATTACCTAGCCTACGCTTCTTTCAGCATCCCACTTTGGAGTAAACGTGCGATCATCCTTCCGATTGCCTAGAATTTCAATATTTATTTTAGCTGGTCATTTTTGAGTATATGAAGAAACTTCAAAATTTTGTAGGCAATGTATATACTAATGCTATTTAATCAACTTAAATTTGGAAGCTGGGTGTCATTAACCTCACCTAGACCCACAAGACCCGTCTGTCCTGTATTTCCAGCGATTTGTTAGCCTCAATATACTCTCCAAGAGCACCCTGGCCATACCAAAGTGTCTGAAAATCAGTGCAAATTCCAAATTCTCGCTTTTCAGCATCATTAACAGCTGTTTAAAAGTTTCTTTGATACTTGTTTGGTATCCTCCAAATTTGTGGTCAAAAATAAAACCTGTATCGTATACCGAAAGATTGACTCCTAGGAGCAATGGCTTGCGTCATCTGCCAATCATCAGAAATCCGTAAACCCCTAATGCTCCAATACTCAAATGGCCTTAAAAGCCAATCGTCTCTTAGGCAACAAATGTTAGCACATGATACCTCCGTAACACGACATCCAATGATCTTCCACAATATTTCTACAACTATTTATAATCATTTGCACACCAGATCAACCAGATCTTGGTTTAGGTTAAAAATTAAGCTGCTCCAACTATAGAGCATCTATGGATTCATCCGATGTTTAGCTTCAAAGAGTAGGTACTACATTAGGCTTTTTTGAAGTTAAAAGTTGTAAAGTTACTTGCTCGGTGGTCTCATCTGATGCTTTTCCACCTGCTTTATCTTCTATAGAAGGGTCAGCACCATGCTCTAACAAAAACCGTATACAAACTAAATGATTTTTCTTCGCAGCCAAATGCAATGCGGTTTTTCCAACCCTATCGTCTCTTGCATTAATGTTTTTAATAAATGTCATGAAGATTTTAAGATCCTCGGGTTTGTTATTACACGCTGCTTTTCTAAGTCCTCTCTCAAGCTCTAATTCTGAATCATCTCTAAGCTCATATTTTTTAACCAAATCTGCCTTTGCATTGGCAGCAGTTTTAAAACTAAAATGTACCGCTTGTGTGCGTTCGTTTTGTCTTTTTGCATCAGAAGTCTCTAGCTGACCAGAAGCGATTTCTTGAAAATTATTCATTATTTTTATAATCTTATCGCGTGTATTATCATTACTAACAAATGTTAATAGAGTTCCTTTACTAGGAATGTCTTCAATTGTTACACAAAGAACAGTTTTTAATTCTATTATTTGACTCTCATTTAATGTTATTTGAAATAAAGCTCTCTCTAAGCTTAATCTGGCTAATCTTTCTTTCTTATCGAGCACACAAGAGCTAATTTCAAATTGCACAAATGGCCTGTCATGCACCCGTTGAACACTCTTGCCACCTAGATCCACAATGTACTGTTCTAGGGCACAAATATATTCTTCTCTAAATTTCGCAAGTGCTGGAAAAGTGGTAGCTCTGTATTGAACTACCTTTGTAGTATCTTTTTTTTCTTCAGGCAAATAATCACACATATCAATTAATGCCTGCCATGCAGGAGGCAGCAATTGATTGATTAAATTAACTATTTTTATTTTTTGAATGATCTTACTTGCACATTCATTTATATTTTTTAGCGCTCGTTTTTTTTGCTCAGTGTCGCTGGAATAGATAAGAAAAGTGTGGCTAATACTAATATCTTCACTTTTTGCAAGCATCCTAATTATGCCTCGATTGTATTTCCAACCATGGATATCATCATCCTCCCATGTATCAATAATATGACCAAAGCCAGTTATAAAAATTGATCTTGAGTTAGCACAAGTATCTAATTTTTTTCTGATTTCATCGGACATATGCTCAGTTCTCTTACCAATACCACCTGCATACCGGTACTCTTGAGGACGCTGAACATCAATACAAATTATTTGCATTTCTAATTTGATTGCTGTTTCTAACATTGTCTTTCTTGCGTTACACCATTCCAATCTTCCCTCTCCCTTAAGGAACTCTAATCTTTTCCGTACATAGTTTACTGCTTGATCTGGAAAATTCTTATAGCTTGCATAGTTTTTTAATACATTTTCTTGCTTCTCGGTTCTTTTATTTTTTACTGGCACTTGGCCATCAGGAAACGCTTCAAGATGATTTATGTCATCTGTTATATCTTTCAGCATTTCCTCTATAGATCGTGGTGAAGACTCCATATAAATGGTTTCATAACCATCTGTTTTTAACTCAGGCAAAAATTTCGCGATAACCTGGAAGCAAGCAGGGTCAGCATGCATATCTCCAAAAATAATTACATCATGCATATTTACTCTCCTAATGGCTAATAGATAAGGTCAAATTAAATACAGACTTTTGTATACAAAAAACCCCATTAAAACGCATCGGCACAACAGTGATTGAGTGTCACGAAATCTCGACACAGCGTCCAAAAATTATCGCATAACATATACAAACTCTTTATTCTTGACATGCAAATTAAGTCTAAAAAAACCGGAGCGGCAGCGGATTTATTACATGCTTCAATTTTAAACACAACACATGGGATTCTTTCCGTACACAAAGGTTGATTGGCGACAGTTATAAATCCCTACCCGTATTGCCTCATGTAAAAAACGAACTACTACGTAATTGACTAGCTATCAGGGTACCACCATCTTGGTGTTCTTACAAATAAGCACTTTCAAGGGCTAGAACGCGTAGGATAGCACAAGCACATCACCCACCACTTACCTTTGAGCCAACAGAAGGGTCCTATGACAACACCATGCCTACAATCGCTTATCCTATGTGGTGGTGTCCCCTATGGTGGGCATCAGATTCGCTCAGCGCGTGGTTGTAAACCCCACTAGAGAGCCATAGGGCCACCCCTCCAAACTGCAGTGTACCCTAGGCAGGCAAGACTGCAATGCATACGGCCATTATAAATCATGTAAAACACTCGGCGTGCCAACCATTAATTGCACCTGATGTTCTTTTTCTAAATTTAATTGCTCCTTTTTCCGAACTGCAAATCGTCTTTGTAGGCTTCTTAATTGGCTCATTTTGAATTGATCCGGATGTTCCTTTATTAGCTTTTTAAGAAGATCTTTTGTGGTTAATTCTGGACGGAGGTTTGATTGATTCAGCAATGAATCAAAAATATGCTCAAAAGCATCTTGACGGGTTCGCCAAGTTCTAGGACCTAGTAATTTTATTGGTTTTTTAATATTTTTATAATACTCTAATGAAATTAATTTGACAGGGGTTTCTTCTGGTAAAACATCAATGCTTGTCGCTATGGCTTTCTGGAAATTATCTTTTTTGTTGTTTTCTGTGGAGACCCATGCATATTGCCAAAATTCTTCTTGTTTTTCTTGTAATTCTTTTAGCAGCTTTAATGAATCTAGCTTTTTGTATTGTGCCATGAGTATTTTTCTTTGTTCTTCAGAAAATGTTTTACAATTCATCAAGCGTTGATAAGGGGTTTTTGCTTTATCATATTTTTTAAAAACCTTAGCTCCCTGTCTATTTTTGCTGACCAATCTAAAACAAGGTTGAAAAAAATTCACATAAAGACGCATTATAGAATATAATTCGGCAAGTTTATGCCAAGCCTCCACACCTTCATAACGATCATACCCAACCAAACGACGTACTTTAGAGCGTAAGCGTACGACGAACCTTTCAATTACCCACAACTTTTGTTAAAATTTTCAATCAGAACAAGCACTTATAAATTTTTTAAAGAAATCATGGAGTGATTAGAACTTGAAAACGACGGCAAGCTTTAAAGATAAAAGTCATTTTGATAATAATGCATGGTCAGATACAGAAATTGAAAAAAGTACATTTAAAGATGAAAGGCTTCACAAGCGATTTAAGAGTTTACTCGGTCAAATGTGGACTGGAATTGGCGAAAGTATTCCCTTTGCTTGCCAAGATTGGACAAACACCAAGGCGGCCTATCGCTTTTTAAGTAATAATCGAGTTAGTGAACAAGAAATACTGCAAGGTCATTTTCGATCAACCCAAGAGCGTTTTTCAAAAACAAAAGGAACAGTTCTGATTTTGCAGGATACGACAGAGTTTTCCTATGAACGTGATAAACCAGAAAAAATAGGCTCAACCCGAATTATCCAACATAGTTCTTTTGGACAAGTACAGCGCTACACTCTATGCGGTATGTTAATGCATTCAAGTCTTGCGGTGACCACAGAGGGATTTCCCCTTGGGCTTTCTGCGATAAAATTTTGGACTCGAAAAAAATTTAAAGGTTGTAATGCGCTTAAAAAACATCTGAATCCAACACGAATTCCTATTGAACAAAAAGAAAGTGTGCGTTGGTTAGAAAATATGGAGCAATCTACAATGCTTTTTAATGATCCAAGTCGATGTGTTCATGTGGGCGATCGAGAAAGTGATATTTTCGAACTTTTTTGTTTGAGTGAAAAACTTAAAACCAATTTTCTTGTGCGAACATGTGTTGATCGTCTTGCTGGAGATGGCGGGCATACTATTGCTGATGAAATGAAAGAGGTTAAAGTCAAGAGCTATCATCGCATTGAAGTAAGAGATAAAAAAGGTAACGTATCTGAAGCCATTTTAGAGCTTAAATATAGTCGTATTAAAGTTTTACCGCCTATTGGAAAACAAAAGCAATATCCTGAATTATGGTTGACTGTTATTCACGCAAAAGAGCGTAAAAAACCCAAGAACAGGGAGCAAATTATTTGGAAACTGATTACCAATTTGTCTGTCACATCACGTCGAGAAGCCATGGAAAAACTTAACTGGTATGCGATGCGTTGGAAAATAGAAACCTTTCATAAAATTCTGAAGTCCGGCTGTAAAGCGGAATCATCTAAGTTAAGAAGCGCAGAAAGCATTGTCAAATTAATCGCTATTTTTTGCATTCTAGGCTGGCGCATTTTTTGGACAACCATGATAAATCGATTAATCCCGCAAGCACCACCAAGATTGGCTTTAACCGACCTTGAAATGAGTGTATTAGATAATTTTTTCAGAAAAAAGAACGTATCGAAATCTAAGCATCTATCTGATTATTTAATTAAAATTGCCAGGCTAGGAGGTTATCTGGCACGTGCTTCAGATCGGCCGCCTGGAAATATTGTGATATGGAGAGGTTTGACGAGACTGATGAATATGCAATTTGGATTTATGGCGGAAAAAAGTTGTGGGTAATTGAAAGGTTCGTCGTACGCTTACTTCCATTGGCATGGTTCTACGTAATAAACAAGGAGACATTACTGCCTGGTACCCTGCTACAGAAACCGAAGATTGCGATATAGTGATGATGGGCCGATCGGACCCAGAATGGAAAAAAAATGCAGTCTCACTCAATTATCGGAGCAACACAGCATGTCACTAATTTTTGAGAAAATAATAGAGATCACATCAAGCATCTTGTTGATAGTATTAGCCGTAGGGCTCATAGAGATGTTCCTGTTCATCATCAAAAAGAAAATCCTAAGCAAGCTATTTTTACAACGCGCTGGTTTTTTATTAATGTGTGTAGTAACCTTCGGTTTTATGGCCTATGTGAACCATCTGCCTTTAGAAGAATCTACTGGGATACAAAAGTTGATACTAGCTATAGAACCCTGGGTATGCTCATCATCTTGAAACCTTTATTATTTGCTCAGCCAATGGCTGTAAAAAGATCTTCATCGATTTTTTATTTTTTTTCATTCTATTTTTGGGTGATAACTCTCATTTTTTGAATCAAGCCCTCCCTCGGCTTTGTGAAGCTTCCCTATTCCCCGTGGGTAGCAATAAGCGATCAATAAACTGTATGAAAACCCAGAATTTTGTTAGTAGCAGAGAGAATTGATGGTTTCTTAAAATTCTGGCGATATGTTCCATGTCATTATTTCTCACTAGAATCTCGACGGTGTGCGATGGCATCATAAAATTGCTATTTTGAATTATGACTAGTATAATTAACCTGGTTGGGTAGGATTTATTTTCTGCTTTCAGCAGTATTACACAGAGGTTTTATGCATAGCTCACACGATCTTGAACAAAGATTGAACGATGATCCCAGCAAGAAGATTGTCAGATTTTCATCGGATAAAATAGACCGTCAGCCTGGAATCAGAACTCATGAAGACATGAAAAGAGGATTTTTGAAGCTTTTAGCTTCTGATCAGTTTGAAAAAATAAAAGAGCATTATGGCTCTTATACCCCCCTTGAAATAGAGAATTTTTATAGAGAACAGGGTGGTAGTCTTTTTAGCTGGTCTATGATTGACGCTCCTAGTGTTAAACCCCTAGGCTTCCTCTTTGAAAATGTTCCTACAGCGATTATAGACGACATATTGCAGGCTAATAATTTTTCTATTTTGCGTATTTTTTTAGGCATTCAAAAAAGCAGAGAAGAAATAGGCTATTTCCCTGAAGAAAAAAAACATCTTGCGATGGAAAAAATAACCGCCATACTTCAAACAACTAATCCAATAATAGTTAATTTTATTGATGAAAATACGCCTATTAGTATACAACAAGCATTAAAAAAAAACGCTTGTAAATTGAAATAAATATTTTTATTAGGAATTTTTTTGAGATTGCACGTCAACCAGAAGGGTAATTAAGATTGCACGAATCATCTCCATCTGTTGATCAACGTCGTTTAGATGAGCTTGCCTGGCTTCTTGAAGGAACCAGTATGTGTGCCGCTGTCTCTGTAATTAATTCAAGTTTTTATATTGCCAGTAATGATTTTTTTTCAGGAACAGAAAAAAGACCACAGAATAAACAAGTTGATTATTTTTGTAAGATCATGGAATATTTTCGTGATCTTGCAAATGGAAAAATTGAAAAAAATAATCAAGATGGACGCCGTGATGAATTAATCATGTCTATTTGTAAGGCTCAAATTGCTATTGGAACTTTTGGCAGGACAAGAGTAGATGACACGGTTTTTGCGCAGGTGGCGCGTAGCAAGGTGCTTGATAGGCCGTTTGGAGATTCGTTTTCTTCAGAAACCCATACAGATTTTCTTACACGCTATAACCGCGAGGCTTATTTAACCTATGCTTATGGACTAGATGTTCTGCGGCGTATCAAAAAAATAGAGGAATCGATTAAAAAAGCAAATAAAGCAGACTTTTCAGACATTACACCAGATGAATTGGCTGCTTTTAAAAGCTTTACACATCAGGATATTGATGCACGAAAGAGCAATATTTTGTTTTCTGAACCCCTCAAAGATGTACATGCAGAATTACAAGTTTTAACTGAAATGATAAAAATCATTGTAGTAAAAATATCTGGCCCTGCTCCTCTTCCAGATGAAATTTATATCGGTATCTCAAAACGTTGTTGTTTAAATTGCCACATGATGTTGGATGCTGCCAATGAGGTGTTAAAAAAAATTGGAGTATCCATACGGTTTGAAGGGGCGCATGATGATGAACCAAAATGGATTTGCCCTTCTGATATAAAAACCCTCGCAGGTTCAAGAAGAAGTCAAACTGCTTCTGGACAAACAGGGGCTTCCGAACTTCAAAAAATTTATGCAGAAATTAAAGCCCGTTATGACGAAATCAGAAAAAAATATGATGCAGGCGATTTACAAGGCTATGCCAACACTTCAGGAGGGTTTGAGACAAGACGTCCCCGCTCTGACAGTGAATATTCCTTGAGCCAAACAACAAAAATAGAATTTTATGAACGCCAATTACATGAGCACTTAGAAAGCTTCCTAAAATTTGGTGTCTCTCCCCCTGAAACGTTGTTATTAGGCATGCAATTATGCAAATTAGTATCATTTCACGGATTATTTGAAAGTGAAGCAGTTGATGTACACGATAGGCTTTTGGCTATTAATACAGAACTTGGCAGAACCCCCTCCATACCTAACATAAAGCAACTTGCGGAGTTTTTAAAGAACCCAGTCTTCTCTACCCCAGAAATAGCGAGACGTTTCGCAGATTTCAATTTAGATAAGATTTTTCCTGAAGAAAAATCACCAGAAGCTACTACCACTGCCAGCCCATTACCTAACCCCGACCAGCGTGTTGTAGTTCCACCATTGACTCCACCTCAACCTGCTATGCTATTGGGATTTGGTAATTTTCTAGAACAACAAAAGCAACATTCCAGTAGTCTAAAAACTCCAAGTGATGCTCCACCTTCGCACGACGAGGAAGCTAGTGCGAGCGACACTGAATCAAAACGACCTTCTAAAAGATTACGCCCTTTTGGAGGTGGAAACGATGGGGAATAAGAACGTTGCTTTTTTATTCGATTTTTGATGCTCTATTACGGCCTTATAATATCAATACTTACCGTTCTCTTTCTTGGTTTATCCCTTTTAATAGCTGCTTAGATTCCTCTGTTATGGTTTTCTCTTTCTGAATCTGGGTGGTTATCCCAGCAGGCTCTGAAGATACGATAGTTCTTTCGACGCTAGCCTGTTGCTTCTCAAATAAAGCCTCAACCCCACCCGCTCTAAGCAATTCCAAATCTTTAATCTCTACACGCCGATCCAGAGCTTCCTTCACGGCTAGAACCCCACCCTGTTGCATCAAATCAT
>CAZFXA010000029.1:0-18177 GCA_964522825.1 uncultured Legionella sp. | reverse complement strand
GCAGCTAATAATATTTTTTTAGGCATTTTGGAACTTTGTAGGTTGAGAGTACGACCTAAAAGCCAGGTCCGCAGTGGTTTAATATTCATCCTCTTAGGCTAGGCTACTTTTGAAGAATGGAACAATCGAGAGGCTTAACTATTAGGGGTGTGCAATGAGGCTTCATGTACGCGCAAAGAGACTTCTCCACTGGCATAATATTCCAATACGCCGGCAGCGTTTTCTACGATCAATAGGCCATCGGTATGAATGCCCCGCCCTCGTCCTTGTACAGAGCCTCTGGAGTCTGTGAGGGTGAGGTTCTTATTAAAGGTTAGATCATAGCGCGGCCAGAGGTTGTAGAACGCTTCAAAGCCCTGTGCTTCAAAATCTAAGACGGTATCTACAAGGGTATCCAATAGCAAGGCTGCCAGCTGCGATCGATCAATCAAGGTCTGACTAAGCGCTTGTACCGTGGTCCAAGGCTGGCTAATAGCCTGCTCTGATGCCTCAAAGGGGCAAACATTCAGCCCAATACCAACCACGGTGCGGGTGATGCCCTGTTGGCAAGGCAAAGATTCAATCAAAATGCCCCCGAGTTTTTTGCCTTCAGAGAGCAGATCATTGGGCCATTTAATGCCCACAGGCTTTTGGATCCCAATGCCTTCTAGCGTTTGTACCACGCACAAGGCAACGGCTAATCCCAAGGCTGATAAGGCTTGAGGCTCTTTTGAGAAGTGCCAAAGCAAAGATAGGTACACATTCGATCCAGGTGGCGAGAACCATGTACGGCCGTTACGGCGACCTTTGCCCCGGGTTTGGGTTTCGGCCAAGCAAGCAAGAGGGGTATTGCAGCCTTCAGCGGCTTTTCTGAGCAGATAATCGTTGGTGGAATCGATGGATTCTAAGTATTCGCACGGAACATCATGAATGCGCATGGATTCAAGCTATAGGGGCTTGGTTACTTAATCTTCTTTTCTTCAAACCATTCATGCTTTCTGGTTTTTTTGTCGAACATGCGCTTTTTCAGCTTATGTGCCATCTTCGGGTTTTTACTCGTGGTGTAAAAGGTTCCCGTATCAGCGGCTGAAACCAATCGAATTTTAACACTTTTTCCTTTTGCCATCTCAACAGACCTCTATAGTGCTAGTCGATGCGCCTTTGTGGGTTGTGCCACGGATGCTTGCGAGCACCACTTCAATGCCCAGCTTATCGATGGTGCGCATCCCTTTGTGTGAGACCAGCAAGCGCACAAAGCGCTTTTCGGCTTCCACCCAAAAACGATGTTTATGAAGGTTGGGTAAAAAACGTCGACGCGTTTTACGGTTGGAATGAGAAACATTATTTCCCATCATGACCTTTTTACCAGTTACTTGACATACTTTAGGCATAAAACAAACCTCAAAGACTATGGGTTCTAAATTTCGACTCAGGGCGCAACCTTAACAAAGACCAGGGTTTGGATCAAGGTTTTTGTATGGCCCCTTCAAAAAAAGACTATGACAGATCTTCCCCCAGTATCCTATTGTTCTAGGAAAACAGGATCGTTTGGGGTAGACTGGCCGGATGAGTCCAACAGTTTTTCAGACCAAAGGGTATCGTTTTTTCTTTTTCTCCAAAGAAGAATCTAGGATGCATGTTCACGTGTCTTCCAGCAAAGGAGAGGCAAAATTTTGGCTTGAGCCTTTGGTAGCTTTAGCGCAGCACTGTGATTTGTCTCAAAAAGATTTACACGATATCGAGAAAACGGTTAAGGAGCGAGCGGATGAAATCAAAAAAGCTTGGAATGAGCACTTCAAAGAAGGATGCTAATATCACGATTCATACTTCACCTGCTGGGATGTGGTTGCTTGTGAATGATTCTGAATATTTTTTGTCTTATAAGGAACATCCTTGGTTTCAGCAGGCTAAAATTTCGGATATTCACGATGTACAATTATTACATGAAACGCATCTAAACTGGCCTACGCTCGATGTGGATTTGGAGTTGGATGCCTTAGAAAATCCACAGAAATATCCTCTGACTTATCGTTAATAGTGGGAAAAATTCAGGAAGAATGGGGGGCGATGACTATGTTTTTGCGACAATTGACACGTTGTATAGCTTTTATAACAGCGCTGCTATTACTCAGTGCCTGTGGTGCGACCCATACGGCGATCCACAAAAGGCACTTAGATGTGCAAACCAAGATGAGTGCCAGTATTTTTTTAGATCCGGTGCCGTCTAATCAGCAAACCGTTTTCCTACAAATTAAAAATACTTCCGATAAAGCAGCGCTCGATCTAGCGCCTTCTATTCGGCTGGCGATGGAACAAAAAGGTTATCGGGTGGTTCATAAGCTTGAAAAAGCACACTATCTGTTGCAAGCCAATATTCTGCAAGTGGGGCGTTGTGATCTACGCGAAGCACAGCATGCTTTAGAACAGGGTTTTGGTGCAGCCGTGGGGGGGGCCTTAGCCGGTGCTGTAGTCGGTAGTGTTTCCTCCAAACATGCCAGTAAAGGTGCTGTAGTGGGTGGCTTAGTGGGCGCGGCTGTTACAACAGTTGCCGATGCAATGGTACAAGATGTGGTGTACAGCGTGATAAGCGATATACAGATTTCAGAACGTGTAGGTAATTCCATCGAAGTTAAACAAAAAACACGTTCGAAGTTAAAGCAAGGTACCAACGGGGTGCAAGAAATGGTGTCTACCGAAAAAGTGAATTGGAAGCGTTATCAAACCCGGATTGTCAGTACGGCGACTCAAGTTAATTTAAAGTTCGATAAGGCTGTTTCGGAATTAGTTTCAGGTTTAAGCCACGCTATCACAGGAATTTTTTAGGATGCATCGTGTTCAATTAAAAGTATTATGTAAACACGCTGGGGCGCAGCCTTTGCCGCACTATGCCACACCCGGATCGGCAGGACTTGATTTACGTGCTTGTTTAGATGAGCCTCTTTGTTTAATGCCAGGGCAAACCGCGCTTATTTCAACCGGTTTTGCGATTCATATAGACGATCCAGCGCTTGCAGGTATTATTGTTCCACGTTCAGGCTTAGCCCATAAACATGGGATTGTGCTGGGTAATTTAATTGGGCTGATTGATTCCGATTATCAGGGCGATCTACGGATCTCCTGTTGGAATCGGGGCGCAGAATCTTTTACCATTGTACATGGCGATCGCATTGCACAGCTTATGCTTGTGCCAGTGTTACAAGCGCAGTTTGAGATCGTCGATACTTTTGAAGCGACAGCGCGTGCAGAAGGTGGTTTTGGTCATACGGGACGGTCTTAATAGTGACAGTTCCCATCATTCCCCGCGAGATTTTTAGAGCCTACGATATTCGCGGTATTGTTGATCAAACCCTCACTATAGAATGTGTAGAGCAACTGGGTCGTGCCTTAGGCACGCGCATTCTCCAAGCAGGCGAACGGAAAATAGTGGTGGGTAGAGATGGACGCCTATCAGGGGAACGTTTAGCCGGTGCTTTGATTCAAGGCCTATTAGCGACCGGTATCGATGTTGTTGATGTGGGTGGCGTGCCCACGCCCTTACTCTATTTTGCAACGCACCATTTAAATATTCCTTCCGGTGTCATGATTACCGGCAGTCATAACCCTGCACAGTATAATGGTTTTAAAATAGTCATTGGCGGTAAGGCTCTGCATGGCGATCAGATTATGGATCTCTATCAGACGATCCTTCATCAAGATTTTTTACAAGGTCAGGGTGTGTGTACACAGCAGGTGATACTGTCCGATTATATTCAAACGCTATGTGCGCACATGGTTCTTAAGAACCCGCTTAAAATCGTCGTGGATGCGGGCAATGGTATAGCAGGTTTAGTCTTAAGTGCTTTATATGAGGCCTTAGGTTGTACAGTGATCCCTCTTTTTTGCGAGGTCGATGGGCATTTCCCCAATCACCATCCTGATCCCGGTCAGCCTGAAAATATGCGTGACTTAATCAAGACGGTACGCGAACACAAAGCCGATCTGGGTCTGGCTTTCGATGGGGATGGCGATCGTTTAGGTGTGGTCGATAATGAAGGCAGGATTATTTGGCCAGATAGACTTTTAATGTTATTTTCTAAGGCTATTCTGTGTGAAAACCCACAGGCTAATATTATTTTTGATGTAAAATGTACGCGACATCTTGGCCCTTTCATTTATGAAAGGGGTGGGAAGCCCTGGATGTGGAAAACAGGTCATTCGCTCATTAAATCCAAAATGCGGGAGATCGATGCACACTTAGCAGGTGAAATGAGTGGACATTTCTTTTTTAAGGCCTGGTATGGTTTTGATGATGCGTTGTATGCGGGTGCACGCTTGCTGAAGATGGTTGCAGAGGCAAAACCTTTAAGTACAGCCGCACTTTTTAGAGCTTTACCCGATAGTCTGAGTACGCCGGAAATTGCATTAGGCATTGCAGAGCAGGATAAATTTTCAGTGATGAAAAAGCTTGTGGCTTTGGCCCATTTTCAGGATGCCACGCTCAATACCATCGATGGTTTAAGGGTCGACTTTGAAGATGGTTTTGGTTTGGTCCGTTGTTCGAATACAGGCCCCAATCTTATTTTACGTTTTGAAGGGGATACACCCCAAGCTTTAGCGCGCATTCAGGGCGCTTTTGCCCAATTATTGCGAGCCGTGAAGCCCGAATGGGCTTTACCTTTTTAAATAGTCAGGAGTATAAAAAGCGTGGAAGAAAAAAGTGTGATCGTTCATAGAGCACATGCACGTGCACTGGATTCTTTGAGAACCATTCGGATCACGCGCGGGTATTCTAAATATGCAGAAGGATCGGTGCTCATAGAATGTGGTGAAACCCATATTATTTGCACAGCCAGTGTTACGGCTGGGGTGCCAAAATTTTTAAAAGGCAGCAATCAAGGTTGGATCACGGCAGAGTATGGCATGTTGCCACGTTCTACCCACGAACGCATGCAACGAGAGTCTAAGCAAGGTCTTTCGGGTCGCACGCAGGAGATCCAGCGTTTAATCGGGCGATCTTTACGTTCGGCGGTCGATTTAAAAGCCTTGGGCGATTATACCATTGTGATCGATTGTGATGTCTTACAAGCCGATGGTGGCACGCGAACGGCAAGCATTACCGGCGGTTGCATTGCGTTGGTCGAAGCACTGCACCATTTAAAGGCTAAAGGTAGCCTGAAAACGATTCCCCTCAAACAGTGGGTTGCAGCAGTGTCTGTGGGCCTGTACCAAGGTCATCCTTTATTGGATTTAGATTATCAGGAAGACTCGCAAGCCGATACGGATATGAATGTGGTGATGACAGAACAAGGTACCTTTATCGAGGTTCAAGGCACGGCAGAGCGTGCTTCTTTTAACGCCGAAGAATTACAATCCATGTTAAATCTAGCGCGCAAAGGGGCTGATATACTCATTCAGAAACAAAAAGCAGCTTTTGAAGCCTAGTATTTACAGGTCGTAATCAATCATCACCGGGGCATGATCAGAAAAAACAGGCTGTGCGCAGATCTGTGCGGCTAGCACTTTATCTTTCAGCAGTGGATGAATAAACTGATAATCAATACGCCACCCTACATTATTGGTGCGGGCTGTGGGGCTTCGTTGTGACCACCAGGTATATTGCTCAGGTTCTTGGTTCACCACCCTAAAGGCATCGATCCATCCAATCTCATCTACCAGTTTATCCAGCCAGGCACGTTCTTCAGGTAAAAAGCCGGAGGTATTTTGGTTGGCACGCCAATTTTTTAAATCGATCGGTTTGTGCGCAATATTCCAATCGCCACATAAAATCATGGGTTTGGAACTTTGGCATTGTTCCTTGAGTTTAGCTTCATAGCGCTGCATAAAATCGAATTTAACAGCTTGTCGTAGATCACCACTGGTACCCGAGGGCATGTAGAGGGAGGCAATGCAAAGATTGCCAAAATCGGCTTCGATATAGCGTCCTTCAGTGTCGGCATCGTCCCAGCCCAATCCTCTATGAACGGCCAGGGGCTCAGCTTTGCTGTAAATAGAGACACCGCTATATCCTTTCTTATGGGCATCAAAATAGTAATGATGGTATTGCGCTGGAAAAAAAGGGTGTGGAGCAAGGGCATGGGTCTCGCAGCGTGTTTCCTGTAGGCAAACCACATCGGCATGCTGTGTGGCCAGCCACTCGAAGAAACCTTTTTTGGCCGCAGAGCGGATCCCATTCACATTGGCTGTTATAACACGCAACATAGCCTGCATTAGATCAGAGAAGGGCCGTGGGGTCAAGTTGCCGGGGCGAACCAAACTTGAGCCGAATAAACACCACATTCGGCTCAAGAAAAGCTTTTTTTTGAGCCGAATGTGGATTATACTTCCCCATAAGGCAACTTCACCCTATTTTTAACTGTGAAAAAAAACAGCCGTGCAAATGAATCGCTACAATTGGCAACATCCTAAATGGCCTCATTTTCAGTACGATGTGATGGTTCTTCAAGAATGCCTGTATCAATATGCGCTTGAGGCAGGTGTTGTGATGGGCAGCTTAAGCCAATTATCAACTTTATTCCAAACCGATGCCTTTATTGATCAAATGGTATTAGAAGCACTTCATACTTCTGAAATTGAGGGAGAGATTTTAGATCCTCAAGCGCTTCGTTCTTCTATTCAACGAGAATTAGGGATAGCAACGAATACGACTATTATTCGTGATCCCAAGGTATTGGGTATCTCTAAACTGATGGTATTAGCCCGAGAGACTTTTGCAGAGCCGCTTTCCAAAGAACAACTTTTTGAATGGCATGTTTTATTGCTGTCTGATCCTTTTGTATGGGGTCGTATCGAAATCGGAACTTGGCGCAGCGGGCATGAGCCTATGCAGATTGTTTCTGCGGACGGATGGGGTCGTGACAAAGTTCACTTTGAAGCACCACCGGCCGTGCGGGTCGATCAAGCAATGGAAGGTTTTATCGAATGGTTCAATGCTACCGATCCCAACAATCAAACAGGCATTAAAATAGCAGCGCCTCTGCGTGCCGCTATCGCACATTTATACTTTGAAAGCATTCATCCCTTTGCCGATGGTAATGGTCGTATAGGACGTATTTTATCAGAAAAAGCACTGTCACAAGCCTTAGGAAGACCTGCTTTGTTAAGTTTATCAACATCGATTGCTAAAAATAAAAAAGATTATTATCAAGCATTGTCGTTAGCCAGTCGCTATGAGATAGATATTACGCCTTGGATTCATTATTTTATAAATGTTTTATACCAAGCACAATTAGAGGCCAAAGCCCAGATCGCATTTATTGTGCAAAAAACGAAATTTTGGGCCCATTATGAACAGCGATTAAACGATCGACAGAAAAAGGTAGTGGCGCGTCTTTTTAAAGCAGGGATCACAGGTTTTAAAGGCGGCTTAAGTGCTCAAAAATATATGAAGATAAGCGAATGTTCCAAAGCAACCGCCACGCGTGATCTGGGTGATTTGGTCGATCAAGGATGTATTGTTAAGCTGGAAGAAGGTGGTCGTAATACACGCTACAGTTTGGTTTTACCAACGTTTTTTTAGTTTGGTATTCTTTTATCCATAGGGGTTTTGAACAAGGCTTTGGTTTTAGACCAAGCGAGTATTTGATTGGCTTGCAGATCTAAAACGATAAGAACCTGTTAATGGGGGATTGACAAAGCTTGTTAGTTAACCCATACTTAAGCCTTCAATGATGATACATACGCAGCTATACAACTGGATCCATGCATGAAAACAAGCCTACGCTCGGGTATTGAGCATTATATTTTTCTATCGGTTGTCACGGCGATTGGATCGATCGGTCTATTTGCCACAGACATTTATTTAACCGCTTTGCCAGAAATGTGTAAAGCGTTTAACTGTACACAAGCCGAAATACAAATGAGTTTTTGTAGCTTCTTTTTGGGCTTGGCTTTTTGTCAGCTCATTGCCGGTGCATTATCCGATCATTTTGGCCGCAAACAGATCCTTATCATAGGGATTACTATTTTTACCCTGGCTTCATGGCTTTGCGCTACCGCAGAGACGCTCCCCCAATTTGTGGCGTTTCGATTACTACAAGCCGTGGGGGGTGGTGTGGGCTCTGTGGTTTTTAGAGCACTGATTGTTGATCGCTTTGATCGCCTGGATGCCGCCAAAATCTTTTCAGTTATTTTTCCGATTATTGGGCTATCGACGGCGATTGCACCATTGCTTGGTGGATATATTACAAGCCTATGGGGTTGGCGTGGCACCTTCTTTTTTATGGCGGCTTTTGGTGTGATGATCCTGAATATCGTCATTTTCTTTTTAGGCAATCTTAAAAATGCGGTACCACGCGGTGTATCAATGTTGACACAGCGCCCTGTTTTAAAAACAAAAAAATACTGGGATCTACTGTGTAACCTAGAATTTCTAGGCTATGCCCTGGTTATTTGCACCTGTTTTTGTGCCTTTCGCAGTTATACCGTAGAATCGCCCTTTGTCTTTCATCGCCAAGGTTATGTGGCCAAGGAAATGGGTTCTTTTTATGTGGGTTTATCGTTCACCTATCTTTTGGGTAGTTTATTCGCACGCTATTTGAGTCGTCATAGTCTGCAACGTGCCGTATCGGTCGGCATTGGCGCATTGGTCATAGGTGGGCTCGCCATGCTATGTGGGGCATGCCTTTTTGCACACAGTCCTTATGCTATTATTTTGCCGATGTGTATGATAGCGTTTGGTAATGGGTTGCTTTTTCCGATTGGTTCCGCCGCCGCACTCAGTGCAGTGCCTGGCGAATTATCCGGAACGGCCGCCGGTTTTATGGGATGCCTGCAGTTTTTATTGGCGGCTTTTTGTATTAGCTATGTGGGTGATATCTGTCAGGGTCAAGCGATGCACATGTCGTTTTTTATTGCCATGATTATTTTATTGGGTGTTGGCAGCCACCTATTGCTCGTCTATAAATCTAAAAATAGAGCCCTGATAGCAGAAGCAGAAGGTTTGGTATGAAAGGCGATTTATTCGTTATTTCTGCACCCTCTGGGGCGGGTAAAACCAGTCTTTGTCACGCACTGCTGAAGACTTTGTCTCATATTCGGTTTTCTGTATCACACACAACGCGGTTGCCACGTCCTGAAGAAAGAGAAGGTGTGGATTATCATTTTGTGACAGATGCAGCGTTTGAAGCCCTGTTGGCACAGAATCTTTTTTTAGAGCATGCCAAAGTGTTCGAACACTACTATGGTACTTCAGCACGGTGGGTCGAAGAAACGCTTCAGCAAGGTTTTGATGTGATTCTGGAAATTGATTGGCAGGGTGCACATCAGATCAAGGCTTTCTTTCCCGAGGCACAGAGTATTTTTATTGTGCCGCCTAGCTTTGAAACCCTGCGACAACGGTTGCAGCATAGGCACCCCGATAATGAGGTCTTGGTGCAAGCACGTTTACAGGGCTTGCAGCATGATTTGCTACACGCGCACACGTATGATTACATTGTTTGTAATGATCACTTTGAGCAGGCGCTAGAGGGTTTACAATCTATCATACGAGCCAGTCGGCTAAAATTTGTACGACAGCGTGTGTTGCAAGAAAGTTTACTAAAAAATCTTTTAGCTTAGTACCGAAGTGTTGTATGCTACCGAAACGCGTATGATTTCTTAAGCATAAAGTCTATTTTCTAAATTATTTTGAGGGTTATTATGGCACGTGTAACGGTAGAAGATTGTCTTACAAAGGTTGAAAATCGTTTTCATCTAGTTTTATTGGCGGCTAAAATGGCCAGACAGTTGGCTTTAGGCACTGTCGAATCCGTGCTGCCCTGGGACAATCATAAAGCAACGGTCTTAGCCTTAAAAACAATCGCCGTGAACGGGGGGGTGCCTGCCAATGTACAGCAAGAAACACCCGATGAAGCACAAGACAGCCCCGAAGTCGTCTAAGCTACCGCTTGCCGAACCCATCATTGGGGATGCGAGCGTTAGCAGTGCCTTTGCTGAACTCATACAAGCATTGGCGCTCTACTTAAGCCCTGCGCACATTGAAGTCGTTACCCAGGCCTTTTACTTGGCCCATCAGGCACATGCAGGTCAAAGCCGTATTTCTGGTGAACCTTATATTTCTCATCCCATTGCAGTCGCTAAAATTTTAGCGGATATGCATATGGATTGCCAAAGTATTACAGCCGCTATTTTGCATGATGTGATTGAAGACACCGCGGTTGATCGTGCAACCCTTGCAGAGCATTTTGGGGAAGAGGTTGCCGAGCTGGTTGAAAGCGTAAGCAAATTAGACCGCATTAAATGTACCAGTCGTTTGGAAGCGCAAGCTGAAAATTTACGAAAAATGATGTTGGCGATGACACGTGATATTCGTGTTATTTTAATCAAGCTGGCCGATCGACTCCATAATATGCGCACCATTGCTTTTTTGCCACGTGAAAAAAAGCGGCGCATTGCTAAGGAAACCTTAGAAATTTACGCCCCTATTGCCAATCGTTTAGGCATGAACAGTTTCAGATTAGAATTCGAAGATACGGGCTTTGAACATCTTTATCCAATGCGGCATCGGGTATTAAAAAAAGCAGTACTCAAAGCCAGAGGTAATCGCAAAGAAGTTGTTTCTAAGCTCGAAATGGATGTTGAAACCCGTTTGGCCACAGAGGGGATCCAGCCTTTTACCGTCATGGGGCGTGAAAAACATTTGTATAGCCTCTATAAAAAAATGAAGAAAAAAGATTTTTCTTTATCGGAAATCATGGATATTTACGCGCTTAGGATTTTAGTAGATAGCGTTGATACTTGTTACCGTGTTTTAGGTATCGTTCATAATGCCTATAAACCTTTGCATGGGCGTTTTAAAGATTATATTGCAGTACCCAAGATGAATGGCTATCAATCTTTACATACCGCTGTTTTAGGGCCCCATGGGGTTCCTATTGAAGTACAGATCCGTACCCAAGAAATGCATTATTTGGCAGAGCATGGTATGGCTGCACATTGGTTATATAAAACGCCCGAAGGTGCTATTACCGAGGCTGAAATGCGTGCGCGCGAGTGGGTACAGGGTATTTTAGATATTCAAAAAAATACCAATAGTTCAAAAGAATTTATAGAACATCTAAAAATCAATCTGTATCCCGATGAAGTCTACGTGTTTACCCCTGGGGGCGATATTTTATCGTTGCCCAATCATGCCACAGCCGTTGATTTTGCCTATGCAGTCCATACCGATGTCGGTAATGCCTGTATTGCAGCCAAGATTGATAGGCGACTGTTACCGCTGAGCACACAATTAAGCAGTGGCCAGACGGTAGAAATTGTGACGGCGGCCGGTGCCCATCCTAATCCGGCTTGGTTGAGTTTTGTGGTCACTGGAAAAGCCAAAAATAACATACGTCAGTTCTTAAGAACCCAACAAACGTTTGAAGCCGGTATTTTAGGTAAACGTTTGCTTGAACGTGCGATGAATGTTCTGTTTTTATCCTTGGAGGATGTATCCAGCGCCCAATTAAGTAGGGTATTGAAAGATTTAAAACTGGCGAGCTTTGAGCAATTGTGTGAAGCAGTAGGCTTGGGTAATGAAGATGCCGCCTTGGTTGTGCGTCGTTTTGTTGCAGATCCTGCTGTTGAAGCGCCGCTGAGTGTAAACCCCTTGGCCATTCATGGGACCGAAGGTATGGTGGTGAGCTATGCACCCTGTTGTTATCCCATTCCTGGCGATCCCGTGGTGGGGTTTTTGAACAGTGGGCAAGGTGTTATCGTGCATCGGGAAAATTGTAAAAATGTACGCAGTATTCGGTCAGAACCTGAAAAATGCATTTTTGTACGTTGGGCTTCGGTTGTTGAAGGTGAATTTAGCGTGGCATTGCGGGTTGAAGTATTGAATAATCGTGGCATTCTAGCATCTTTAGCCCACACTTTAGCCAGACACGATGTGAGTATCCAAAATGTACAGATTGACGAGCGCGATAGTCGTCATAACGTGATAATCTTTTTATTAAGCGTTAAGAGCCGTGATCATTTAGCGAAGACCATGCGTGGGTTAAGGAGTATCGCTGCTGTGACGCGTGTCAGTCGAGGTGCATAATTTTTTGTCGGCGCGCCAACCGCATGCATCTCGCAAAGTGCGAGAAGATAGGATGGCCTGTGC
Organism: uncultured Legionella sp.; assembly: GCA_964522825.1. Taxonomy (GTDB): domain Bacteria; phylum Pseudomonadota; class Gammaproteobacteria; order UBA6186; family Azoamicaceae; genus CADEGZ01. Next base: position 6,113 of record CAZFXA010000029.1, on the reverse strand, counting down.
TAATCCCAGAGCGGATAATGCTCAATCACAATGTCTTTAGAGAAAAAAAGCTTGGCGCTGTGTGCAAAAAAATCATTGTAATCGCTTAAATAAAAGGTTCTGTTTGTCATGGCGGTTTTTTCGGTATTCAACAAATCTGTTTTAAGCAATTGTTCTTGAAGGGCAGCGGCGGTTAGTTCGGACGCATCGATCAGATCAATCGGTTTTTGATAAAAGGCCCGAATATGTTTTTTAATGAGCGGATAGTGTGTACATCCCAAGATTAAAGCTTCGATGTTGTTTAAGGATGGCTGCGATAAATAGTGCTGTATAATGGGCGTTAAAAGTGTCGATTCCGCCAATCCTTCTTCAATCACAGGTACCAGTAATGGCGTTGCAAGGGAGGCAAGGATTGTTTCTTGATCAAGCGCATCAATGGCCTTTTGGTAAAGATTGGAACGTACGGTTTGTTTGGTACCAATCAGCCCTATTTTTTTGTGCGCGTGTTGTTTTTGAATGTGCTGCACAATGGGATCAATCACATTCATAACCAGTGCCCGATCCCCCACAAAGTCTTTGACTATTTCAAAAGCATTAGAGCTTGCAGTATGGCAAGCCATGACAATGGCTTTACAACGCTGTGCTAACAGCACTTCGCAAATCTTAAGGGCATAGTGTTGGATAGCTTGGACCGACTTATCGCCCCAAGGTACATGGGCGGTGTCCCCAAAGTAAATCATATGCTCGTTTGGCATTTGTTCGGCAATAGTCTTTGCCACGGTCAGACCACCTAAGCCGCTATCAAAAATACCAATGGGATGATAAGGATGCATAGCGGCTATTATAGGGGCGTAGGGCTCTAAAGAGAAGCGAAAAGGCTGCATGGAACGATTACCCTGGGGGGCGATACGCCATCAAAGAGCCATAGGGATCAGGGCCGTCTCACTATAAATGAGCGACTAAGCTAAAAACGGTGAAAATCATCTGCAAGGGATTGACTTTTGTATCCCATAGAATACAATGGGCTATGAGGCTTGAAAAAGTAAAAGAGATTGAACTTTATACCACTAAAAAAGGGGAACAACCTTTTGGTATATGGCTAGATTCTTTAAAAGATAAAATTTTAAGATATAGAATTAAGGAAAGACTAGACCGCGTGACACTTGTTGGAAAGATTATTTATCGAGGTGATGTATGATTAAAGGTACTAAAAAAATGAATGTTTTAAAAAGGGTTTCCAGAAGAAACAACCCTAAGATTGTTGAAAAAAAAAGAATGGTCAAAAAAGATGTAAAAAGCGTTAGCTATCAGGACTATTTAATTAAATCTCTAAAAGATCCTGAAGAAGCTGCAGGTTATTTAAATGCCGCGCTTGCTGGCGGCGATACGGCCGTCTTCCTTCTAGCGCTTCAAAACGTTGTTCAAGCACAAGGGGGCATTACTAAACTATCAGAAAAAACACACAAAAGTCGTACAAGCTTATATAAATCTCTTTCAGAAAAGGGAAACCCTTACTTGAGAAGTACAACCGAACTTCTGGGTGCTATAGGTATGCATTTTTCTGTCGTCCCAGAAAAACAATGGGCTTCAATAAATCGTCAGCGTTAAAATAAGCCAACAAACTAATTCCTCAGTTGCGGTTAAAGCAGGCTTCCTGTAGGATCCGAGGGCTATATAAGAGTCTTGGCACCAAGGTGCTTAAGATAACCATTTAAAAGCCATGTGATTGAGGATTTTGTAATGAGAGCGGACATCCATCCAGCATACGCAAGAATTCAAGTGAAATGTAGTTGTGGTAACCAATTTGAGACAGGCTCTGCACTCTGTGAGTCTTTGCATGTCGAGGTTTGCAACGCCTGCCATCCCTATTACACCGGTAAGCAAAAGATTATGGATACCGCCGGCCGTGTAGATAAATTTACCAAGCGCTTTGGTAATATGGTGGCCGACAAAGCCGCGGGCACAAGCTAAAGGGACTGTAAAATAAAGTTAAACACCTTAAAAACAAAAGAGAGGTTGAGCATGGATCAGAAAGGTCGCCAAGCGGCACTCGATTATCACGCTTTCCCAAAGCCTGGGAAGTTAAGCGTCGGCTTAAGTAAGCCCACCCAAACACCGGAAGATCTCTCTTTGGCCTATACCCCGGGTGTTGCAGAGCCTGTACGTGCCATTGCGGCCGATCCCAACGAAGTATACCGTTATACCATCAAGGGCAATTTGGTTGCAGTGATTACCGATGGTACGGCTATTTTAGGGTTGGGTAATTTAGGCCCCTTGGCCTCTAAACCGGTGATGGAAGGCAAGGCTGTTCTTTTCAAACGCTTCGCGAATATTGATGTATTCGATATAGAAGTAGCCGCCCCCAGCCCAGAATCCTTTATCGAGACAGTGGTGAATATTTCACCTACCTTTGGGGCTATTAATCTAGAAGATATTAAAGCGCCTCAGTGTTTTGAGATTGAACAAGCACTGATCGAACGTTTAAATATTCCTGTGTTTCATGATGATCAACATGGTACCGCTGTGGTGGTAGCCGCGGCCTTGCTGAATGCGCTGAGCATACAAGGGAAGACTTTACAAGAAGTACAAATTGTTTGCTTGGGTGCGGGCGCTGCAGGTATTGCGACGATGCGTCTGCTCATGTCTTTAGGCGCACATCGTGATTCTATTACGATGGTCGATAGCCAAGGCATTGTGCATGTAGGACGCGAAGATTTAAACGCCTATAAATTCGCTTTTGCGAAAGAGACTGACAAACGCAGTTTAGCGGATGCCATGTGTGATGCCGATGTTGTGATTGGGGTTTCAGGTCCTAATGTCTTAAGTGCAGCGATGTTAAAAAGCATGGCGCCTAAGCCGATTATTTTTGCACTCTCCAATCCTGATCCAGAAATCAACCCAGCCTTAGCATTGGCAACACGTTCTGATCTCATTATGGCGACTGGGCGAAGCGATTATCCCAATCAAGTGAATAATGTTTTATGCTTTCCCTTTATTTTTAGAGGTGCCTTGGATGTGCGCGCGCGCTGCATTAACCAAAGCATGCTCATGGCCGCTGTGCATGCTATACGGCTTCTAGCCCAAGAGCCTGTGCCTGTCTCGATGTCCAAAGCCTATGCGGGGATCCCCTTAGCCTTTGGTGCTGAGTATATTTTGCCTAAACCCTTTGACCCACGTTTACTAAGAGCCGTTTCCGTGGCTGTTGCACAAGCCGCCATCGAATCAGGTGTAGCCCAAACCAATTATGTGGAATATCCCTGCGAAGTCTCGTAATATAGAAAGGTGCTTCCCTCTCCCGTTGCGGGAGAGAAGGGTAGCAATACTCGATTGTTAGGAGATTATCGATGGGAAAGCCTAAAATTGCCCTGATTGGTGCCGGAAATATTGGCGGTACACTCGCACACTTATTACTACTGAAAAAGCTTGGGTCTGTGGTGTTATATGATATTGCCGAGGGCATACCCCAAGGTAAAGCCTTAGATTTAAGCCATTGTGGTCCTATCGAGGGCTTTGATGCAGCAATCCTAGGCACTAATGACTATAGCGATATCACAGATGCCGATGTTGTGATCGTGACGGCTGGACTTCCCCGTAAACCAGGTATGAGTCGAGATGCTTTATTAGAAACCAATGCGGGTGTTATGAAAACGGTAGGTGCTGCCATTCAACAGTATTGTCCGAATGCCTTTATTATTTGTGTGACGAATCCTTTGGATATTATGGTGCGTTTGTTACACGACTTTTCCGGTGTACCGGATCAAAAAATCGTGGGAATGGCAGGTGTTTTAGATTCAGCCCGCTTTCGATTTTTTTTAGCACAAGCCTTGAACGTTTCTATTCACGAAGTACACGCCTATGTGCTGGGTGGTCATGGCGATAGCATGGTGCCTTTAACGGGCTTAAGCAATGTGGCCGGCGTATCTTTGGATACCTTCGTCGCCGAGGGAAAGCTTACGCAACTGCAATTGGATGCCATTGTACAAAGAACACGCCAAGGCGGTGGTGAGATTGTGAATCTTTTAAAGACAGGGTCCGCTTTTTATGCACCCGCCTCTGCCGCGATTGCCATGGCAGAGTCTTATTTGTTTGATCAAAAACGCATTTTACCGGTCGCAGCCAAGCTAAACCCACCCCTTTATGGTATGAAAGAGTCCTTATTCTTAGGGGTGCCTGCGAAGATTGGCAGCAAAGGGGTTGAAGCTATTATCGAAGTACAATTAACAGTGGCAGAGCAGGCTAATTTAACTATTTCTATGAAGGCTGTTCAAGAACTCAATGCAGCCGTTGCTCAATTAAATATCGGGGCTTAACATCCCCCCCCATGTGGAATGTTTATGCGTTATAAGTCTATTTATACTTTTCTGTGGTCGGTGATTAGACCTTATAAATGGCATTATGCTGTTATGCTCATGGCCCCTATTTTGGGCGCCTTTTATGATGTTGCCAATAATTATGCGATTAAGCTGGTCGTCGATGCCTTCTCGCAAGATGTGCATGTGAGTTATGCGGCCCTTTGGTGGCCTATTGCGCTCTTTATCAGTGCACAAATTATACTCGATTTACTATGGCGTGGTGCCGATATTGCTGAGTGGCGCTCCGAGCCCTATGTAAGGCAGGCTATTCTCTTAGAGGTGTATGATCATATTCAGCATAACCCCTATCTCTTTTTCCAAAATACCCAAGCCGGTAGCATCAGTAGTAAAATCAAAGGCATTGTCGATGGTTATGATCATTTCTGGGCAGCGATGCATCACGAATTTACGCCAAAAGCCGCGAACACTATCGTATTAACAGCTGCATTAGCCATTGTAAACTTCAAGGTGTGTTTATTTGTTTCCCTTTGGGGCCTTGGTTTTTTTATCATCATGTATCGTTTTGCAACCGTGATTGATAAACTTTCTTTTGCCAATGCCAACGATAGGCATGCTATTTTTGGTTTAATTGCAGACAATATAGCAAATATTCTCACGGTTTTTTCTTTTGCAACACGAAAAAAAGAATCTAAGCGTTTAAATACTATCATTGAAGAGCGTTTTATACCCTCTACCTTGAAAGTATACAAATTCAGTTTTCTCTCGAGCAGCATTGCAGCAGTTCTCTATTGGATTATGATGATCAGTCTATTTATTTTTATGATTCATCTTAGAAAAACAAACGAAGTTTCTACAGGCGATCTCGTTTTTGTGATGGGCCTTACTATAAAAATGAGTTGGGAACTCTGGCAGATGATCCAGAAAATGCAAGATTTTATGAAAGATATTGGAGACTTTAAGAGCGCCTTTTCGCTATTGCAAATGCCCCAAGAAAAGGAATTGGCACATACCGATCTAAAGATTGTAGAACCCAGTATTGCTTTTGAAAAAGTCTCTTTTGCCTATGAAGGCGCAGCGCCCATTTTTTCGGATTTGTCCCTTCAAATGAAAGCGGGTGAAAAAGTTGGTTTGGTGGGTGTATCGGGGGCGGGAAAATCCACCTTGGTATCTTTGTTGCTGAAGTATTTTAAGATTCAGGAGGGTCAGATTCTGATCGATGGAAAATCTACAAGCGCGTACACCGCCGATAGTGTTCGATCACAAATTGCTGTGATCCCGCAGGATATTTTACTTTTTCATCGCAGTATTTTAGATAATATTCGTTATGGGTGTGAGGAAGCCTCGGAACAGGCAGTGATCGATGCAGCACGGGCTGCGAATATTCATGATTTCATTAGGGGCTTGCCAGAGCAATACCAGACCTTTGTGGGTGAGCGTGGGGTTAAATTAAGTGGGGGTCAGCGTCAACGCATTGCCATTGCGCGCGCTATTTTAAAGCATGCCCCCATTCTTATTTTGGATGAGGCCACCTCGAGTCTCGATGCAGAAACGGAAAGACTTATTCAAAGCAGCTTAAATAGGTTGTTGGAAGACAGTACTGTCACAGTGCTGGCCATTGCACATCGTTTATCGACGCTCAAACACATGGATAGGATTATTGTCTTGCAACAAGGCAAAATTATCGAAGAAGGCACGCATCAGTCCCTGATTGCAGGCAATAGCCTTTATAAGAAGCTCTGGGATATGCAGAAGATTTAAACCGTACCTATACCCGTTCCACTTCAAGATGCGAACAATCATCGAAGCCCATACATCATTTCA
>CAZFXA010000028.1:0-18588 GCA_964522825.1 uncultured Legionella sp. | reverse complement strand
TGTGAAAATATTTCTTCCACCTCATGTTTGTGCTGTAGCACACGCATTTCTACGACAAAGATGCGTCCTTGGTTATCCGTACACTTGACATCGACAACCGGTCGTTTAAAGATGGGGATCTGAGGGGCTTGCTCAGGATACAAATACTCGATAGTCTTGATGGGACCATCGGAGGGCAAGGGTAATACCGCATTTAAAAAACTAATTAATAAATGCGGATGTTCTGCAAAAATCTTCTTGAAGACGATGTCGGAACGCGGATCTAAATAACGTGACATAGTTTATCCCCTCATTTAAAATGATGTCGCTAATTTAATATTTTTTTCTATACGATTTTTTTGCATCATTGGTTGCCAACGCACTAAATAATATATTTTTAATGGTGTCGAGCTGTGCATCCGTTAAAAAATTCCATCTCTGCCGCAATACCAAATGTGTCACCAATGCTATAATTCCGCCTGTCATAGATACATATAGTGCCACAATAATCGCCATGTTCCCCCAATGAAAAATAGTTCTGGATGATTCTTTTCTTCCATGTTCATTCTTTTTTGGTTGTCATTGCATCATTCCCCATCATGTACTATTCTTCGGCTCTGCTCATTTTATTTAGATTTTCCGTAAATCCGAGGCTCACTGTATCACGAAATCGCTCTAGAACTCTTACTACCATAGTAGCCTGACCTAAACAGGCCAAGCTGATTTTAAGTTTATTGACTGATAATAGCAGTATCCTACGCCCATCGCCATAGCAAGAAAACTGTTCATCTATTTGTGCTGTTTAGCGAACGAGGATACTAAGCCCTGCCAAATCGATGCTTAATAGCTCCCGCAAAAGTCCCGCAAGGGAAAATTTTAGTGGGATTAAGGTAGAGAAGAGAAATGCAAAAAAGGCTTGATTTATAGGGTTAAATGATGGGGCGAACGATGGGACTCGAACCCACGACGACCGGAATCACAATCCGGGACTCTACCAACTGAGCTACGTCCGCCATAAGCAGGCTACATTTACATTTGAGGACACGCTACAAACAAGCACTATCCTATCACAATCATAACGATTGGTGCGCCCGGCAGGACTCGAACCTGCTACCCTCAGCTTAGAAGGCTGATGCTCTATCCAGATGAGCTACGAGCGCCAAATCTTGGTCGGGGCAGAGGGATTCGAACCCACGACCCCCTGCTCCCAAAGCAGGTGCGCTACCAGGCTGCGCTATACCCCGTAAAAGCCAAAACTTATAACACATTTGTCACTCAGCGTACAAATCACGTACACTGGAGGCACTCGCAAAGGGCCAAAACACAATTAAGAGAGATGACTTTCATTGTGCCAGCAAAGATCCTAGAAGGTAAAATACTTGCTTTGCAAATCCACAGCCAAGTTGCTGCGCGTATCCAAGTGCTGCAACAACAGGGATATCGTCCACCTCAGTTAGCCGTTATCTTGGTCGGCCATGAACCAGCCTCAGAAGTTTATGTCCATAACAAAAGCTTGGCTTCTCAGACAGTGGGTATTGATTGTCAGATATTGAGAGAACCCAAGTCTATCGGACTAGATGACTTGTTAGAACGGATTGATGGCCTAAATAATAATCCACGGGTGGATGGCATTCTTGTGCAGCTGCCTTTACCCCCCCATTTGGACAAAGCAAGCTTCGTAGAGCGTATACAACCGTACAAAGATGTGGATGGTTTTCATCCCTATAATCTTGGCCGCCTCGCGCAACAACGCCCGTTGATGCGGCCCTGTACACCCTTTGGCATTATGAGTCTACTCACACACATAGGGATTGCCTTAGAAGGACTTCAAGCCACCGTTGTAGGTGTCTCTGATATTGTAGGACGACCCATGGTCTTGGAATTATTGATGGCAGGTTGTACCGTGACAGCCTGCCATCAAAAAACAAAAGACCTTGAAGCCGCGGTACGTCAAGCTGAATTGTTGATCGTGGCAGCCGGTTGCCCAGGCCTTATCCCCGGTACTTGGATTAAACCTGGAGCTGTGGTAATTGATGTTGGGATAAATCGCATGGATAATGGTACCTTGGTGGGCGATGTCGATTTTGTAGATGCTAAAAAACAGGCCAGTTGGATTACCCCTGTGCCAGGTGGTGTAGGCCCTATGACAGTCGCCAGTCTTTTAAAGAATACTTTATACGCTTATGAAAGCCTATTATTAAATCGAGAAATACTATGAAATGGATAAAATCTTGGGGCGCAACCTTCAAACGTTTGCTAAGGCTCGGACCCAAGCAACTACAAGCGCTGCCGATTGATCTGAGCAAGGATCCCCATGCTGAACCCGCTGCATGGTGGGGTACTTTTTTAGTCGGTGAAGAACAATCCCGTTTTTTTAAAATAGGACCCATCGTCGTCTGTTTGGATCGTTACAACCATGAATGGCGTATTACCATACGTTTGGAAGGTAGTAAAACACCTTTTCGATCGTTTGCGGCTAAGACATCCAATCATATTACCTTAAAACCTGTTTTGCCCGATCGCCCTCTACTCTCCACTTTAGATCAGCCTTTTTATATTGCTACCGACGATAGGCTTATGCTTTACCTTAGCGTACCGTTATGGATCAGTATCGAGGTGGGTCAGCCATCCATTTTACTGGATGAGATTAAGACAAATAATCTAGCCGAAACCTGGTCGGGCCGTAATACCCTAGAGGGAGAACTCTGTTATGCCAATCGTACACAGGCCTTTGCACAAATGGATGCGCAATTAGCACAAGAAGAGGCTGGCACAACCCAGGTGATTATCCCGATCTCGATTGTTAACCGTTCCAAAAACACTTTGTTGATCGATGCACTCAAAATTCCATTGCCACTCTTATCCATTTATACCGATGCTACCAATAGCCTATGGACAGAGCAGCTTTATTTCTATCACGATGAAACGGATCGCCCTCTGGCGCAACCTACCCTTCAAGGCCCTCCTAAAACCTTAAAAGAACCACGCCTTTTAAACGGACCCCGATCGGTTCTCAAGCCAACCTTAAGAAAACTATTAATCCCTTTTATACGGAACTAAAACGATGGATCTACCAATGCCCGAATTGAACACAATGTTGAGTCATGTGTTTGCCTTTTTAAAAGGTTTGGATATCTTATTGGTATTCAAAGTCGCTAGCTCTATGTTTTTGGGTGTAATGTTTACACTCCATCTGCGCCGTAAAATTGGAAATGCTTCTGAAAAACACTTGTCTGCACACCATTCACAACTAGTACGTCGCACCGTTTTCTATGCGGGTATTGCACTGGCTATTATTGTTCCTCTGAATGTTTTTGGGATCAATATCAAAGGTTTGATGGACGTTGCAGGGATTGCAGCAACGATTATTACTGCAGCCTTTGCTTTCGCAGCGCAAACCTCTATTTCTAATTTTTTAAGTGGTGTCTTCTTGCTTGCTGAAAAACCTTTTCAAGTAGGCGATTATATTGAACTGAATGGACGCTTGGGTGAGATCCTTTCCATCGATTTACTCTCGGTTAAAATGCGCACGAAGAGTAATATTTTAGTACGGATCCCGAATGAATTATTATTAAAATCCCAATTCGATAATGTATCGCGCTTCCCTATTCGCCGTTGCGATGTACAGTTTAAAGTGGCTTTCAATGAAGATCTAGCAAAAGTGAAGAAAATTCTCTTAGGGGTTGCCGCACAGAATGCCCTCTGCTTGGTCTCCCCAGCGCCTGAACTTTCCGTTCTTCGTCTCAATGATACCGCGATTAGTTTACAGTTTGCGGTTTGGGGCACGCAGAGCACATTCTCTAGTTTAGAAACTAACATTCAAATAGATATTCAAAGTGCCTTTAAGCAATACAATATCCAACTACCCAGCGTGCCAACGGTGGTGCTTGAGTCTGTGTGAAAGCCCATTGACACTTAAAAAATCCGTGATAAGCTTGTAAAGTGTTGGAAGATCCACGGGAGCATTCTGTGCCACTGTCGCTTCTGACCCATAACCGCGGGGGGTTTTAGCCTGGTAGGCTTAAATTTTTTCGCAATCGTGATGACGTCATTATTTTTGGAGAGTTACTCATGAAATTATTCGTTTCTACTGCTGCGCTCGCGCTTGCTGTTGCCTTCGCTGCCCCTGTTATGGCTGCCGAAACAACGGTTAGCACCGAACCCACCGTAATGATGAGTGCAGAAGACTGCGCCGCCGCATTGGCAAAGTGCGCAGATGCTGCTGATAAAGCTGCCTGCGAAAAAGACCTTGAAACCAAAGGTTGCAAAGCACCCGAAGCCGCAAAGTAATTTTAAGCTTCGTCTAACGCAAAAAAGGGTAGCCATGGCTACCCTTTTTTGTTTCCTCATTCATTCTTTATTCCTGCGAAGGTGGGAATCCCGTGTTCAATAACTGCCATACTGTGCCATCAGGCGTATCCTCAAGAACAATCTTTTCTGCCCATAAAAGCGATCGGATCCTATCGGCCTCCATCCAGTTTTTAGCAGCACGCGCTTGATTACGTTCCAGAATCAGGCCTTCAATGGCCTCTTTATCCAGATTGCTGCCTTCTACATTTTGTTTTTGTAGAAAAATTTCAGGATCTTTTGTTAATAAACCCAGAACTTTCCCCAGTTTCTTCAACAAAAAAGCACCCTGTGCGGCTTGTTCAGGCTGTTCGCTACGCAATCGATTAATCTCACGTACAAGATCAAATAACACTGCCAGTGCCTCGGGCGTATTAAAATCATCTTCCATTGCATTCTGAAACCGCTTTTCATAGGCTGTGATGCGTGCTGTTTGTTTCTCACTGCTGCCAGCCTCTACCCCCACAAAACCACGCAGGGCATGGTATAGCCGCTCTAAAGCTTTAATGCTCAGATCTATCTGTGCCAAGCTGTACTCAATAGGGCTTCTATAATGGCTGGAGATCACAAACAAGCGTAAAACTTCGGCATCATAACGCGCTAGAAAATCGCGAATCGTCACAAAATTGCCTAAGGATTTCGACATCTTTTGCTTATGTTCTTGCAAATAACCCACATGCATCCAATAATTCACAAAGGGCTTTTCGTTGGCCACGGTCGATTGTGCCCGCTCATTCTCATGATGAGGAAAAATTAAATCGGCACCCCCGCCATGAATATCTACCGTCTGGCCTAAATGCTCTAAAGACATGGCCGAACACTCTGTATGCCAACCGGGTCTACCTAAACCCCAAGGCGATTCCCATGCAGGCTCGCCAGGCTTTGCACTTTTCCATAATACAAAATCGAGGGGATATTGTTTGGCCTCGTTTGCTTCAATGCGTGCACCCACCTTCAGTTGTTCTCTATCGCGATGTGCCAAGGCACCATAGCTTGAAAAGGCTTGAATAGCGTAATAAACATCACCATTCTGCGCGACATAAGCATGTTTTTTGGCAATCAGCGTCTGGATCATCTGAACCATCCCTGCTACCGTCTCGGTGGCTTTGGGCTCTCGTGTGGGTCTCTCTAGACCTAAGGCCTCAAAGTCCTGATGCATCGCTTCTGTAAAACGTTGGCTTAAAGACTCAATGCTTTCTTTATTGTCTGCCGCACGCTGAATGATTTTGTCATCGATATCCGTAATATTACGCACATAATTCACCTCAAAACCCGCATAACGCAAATAGCGTAATACGATATCAAAGGCTAAATAGGTTCTGGCATGTCCAATATGACAATAGTCATACACCGTCACGCCACAGACATAGATCCCTATTTTGCCAGACACTAGCGGTTTGAAAAGTTCTTTTTTTTGCGTAAACGTATTATATATTTGCATGGGCTATTGTCCTAGGCTTGTTGCATTTGAAACATATATCCTTCTCCGGTTTCACGGGACGCGTGAGGAGGCTGATACATAGGCTGCCGCTTCTGATAACCGCTGTACGATTTTTTCAGGACCTAACAGATCTAGCAAAGGCTGCAAAGCAGGACCGCTCGTCATCCCCATCAAAGCCACCCTTAATGCCGCATACAATGATTTTTTTTGCAATCCACTCTGCTGATGCCAAGCATTCACCCAATCAGACAACGTCTGTTCTGGATTCTGCTTCAATAAATCCAAAGCCTGTACAAGCGCCTCTCCACCGATGGTACTCAGCAAGGCTTGATCGCTTGCTGAATAGTGAGGAACCAACGATGCGTGTAGAAAAAGTGCCGCTGCTAAAGGCACCGCGTCCTTGGGTAAAACCAGATTAGGCTGCACCAAAGCCACAAATGCGTCTCGTTGTGCTTCGGGCACCACAGAACCCACCAGCGGTTCTAAGACACGCCAACAATCCTCGACGCGCGCGTGCTGCATACTCAGTTTCTGCCAATAGAGCAACTGCGCCTCGTTATAATGCGCGGGTGAATGACTAATATGAGATAAATCAAAATGCGCGCTCAATGTTTCCAAGGACAAAAGCGTCATGTCGGGATCATAGTGCCCCAAACGTGCTAAATAATTCACAATCGCGGAAGGCCAATAACCTTCCGCTGCTAAGGTTTGAATATCCCGACTGCCATTGCGCTTAGAAAGCGGGCTATGATCAGGCCCCAAAATAGTCGGAAAATGCCCATAGGCGGGTTTTGCTAAACCCAATGCTTCTAAAATAAGTAGCTGACGGGGTGTATTGCTCAGGTGATCATCCCCCCGCAAGGCATGGGTAACCCCCATCAAGGCATCATCCACCGCATTACAAAAAATAAAAGAAGCACTACTGTCTGCACGACGCACAATAAAATCGCCCATTGCATCGGAATCAAAATGCTGCTCGCCTTTGATTAAATCGTTAAAATTGAGCGCCACACCTTTGGGTACCTGAAAACGTAATACAAAGGGTTCGCCCAAAGCCTGCTTGGCCCGTACAGCCTCAGCACTCAATGCCCGACACTTGCCCGTATAACGAGGCGCTTGGTGAGCAGCCATTTGTACCTTGCGACTAAGGGCTAACTGTTCTTCCGTGCAAAAACAAGGATAGAGTCGATGTTCCGCCTGTAATTGCAAATAATACTGTTCATACACAGCCTGACGCTCTGATTGATAATAAGGCCCTTCATCCCAAACTAATCCAAGCCACTGCAGATCCTTTAATAGCGACGCTGCATAGTCCGTGGTTGAACGCTTTCCATCGGTATCTTCTACCCGTAGCAATAGCTGTCCTTGAAAGCGTTTAGCATACAAATAATTAAAAAGGGCTGTGCGAACATTGCCAAAATGCATGAGTCCGGTAGGACTGGGCGCAAAACGTGTTTTAACAGTAGGATTCATATGGCAATTGTACACAATTGGCAGCCATAATACACGTATGATAGACTGATGCCTTAGGGCGTGTATAAGCCCACACTGTCTAAAGGATGCATGCATGACAAATGTGAAAATCACAACCTCTGAGGGCGATCTTCTTGTGAAGCTAGAAGATGAGCTAACGCCAAAAACTGTAGCCAATTTTCTGCACTATGTCGATGAAGGGTTTTATACCAATACTCTATTCCACCGTGTGATCAAAGATTTTATGGTTCAAGGCGGCGGCTTTAAGACGGGAATGGCCGCTCAAACAGCTAAGGCTCCCATTGAAAACGAAGCAGCGCTGGGCTTAAAAAACACGCTCGGTACCCTTAGCATGGCCCGCCTACCCGATCCGCACTCTGCTTCCTCACAATTTTTTATTAATGTGGCGCAGAATAGCTTTCTAGATTTTAAGGCCCCAACCGCCGACAAGTTTGGATACTGTGCCTTTGGTACAGTCATCGAAGGCCTAGATGTATTGCAGCGTATGGCTAGCGTTCCAACAACCACCCGTGCCGGACATAGTGATGTACCGGTGAACGATTTACTTATTGTGAGTATCGAGCGTATTTAATGCCAACTTATTTTATCTCCGATTTACATCTGAGTGCCAAAAAGCCTGAGATTACCGAGCGTTTTTTGAAGTTTTTGCGTGAAGATGCCATCAAAGCCGATGCCTTATATATCTTAGGCGATCTGTTTGATGTATGGATGGGCGATGATCAGGTCGATCCCACTACGCAAACGATTATCGAAGGACTCTATCATTTACATGAACAAGGTATTCCCTTGTATTTTATGCGCGGTAATCGGGATTTTCTTATCGGTGACGATTTTGCACACAACAGTGGCTGTGTATTGCTACCCGATCCAACGCGTATTATGCTATATGGCAAAAATATTTTACTCACCCATGGCGATCAACTCTGTACCCTCGATAAAAAATATCAATCCTTTAGACGGTTTGTACGCACCCCTATGCTTGAAAGCTTCTTTTTGAAACTACCGATGCGACTACGCGCCCTGATCGCAGGTTGGATTCGCAAGCAATCCAAGCGATCACAAACAGGCGCCACCTATCATCCAACATGGGATGTAGCCTTAGAAACCGTTTATGGTGCTTTGCGTCACCATGATTGTAATACCTTGATCCACGGACATACGCATCAACCCAACATTCATGATTTTATTCTGGATGAACAACCGGCCAAACGCATTGTCTTGGGTGATTGGAGTGTGACCACCGGATCAGTGTTGATCTACGATCTGGATACGATCACCCTTAAAACCTTGGTATGACCGCAGTGCGCCCTCCACGGCTCTTCCGTTTGTGCCTGATAAGCCATCTGTTATTTTTTTTCGCACTGTTCCTCTGGTTTAATCCACTCACCCACGTACTGTGTGTCGAAAGCGATAAGGCTATCTTTTATCTACTCAATGGTAGTCTATCGCACAATCCCGCTTGGCAAAGCGTATGGGGTATGCTGAACCATCGTCGAGAAACCAGCTACAACCTGCTACTCGCTTGCTGTTTTAATCTGTGGGCGATCTACCAAACCAAAGACCCTAGTAACTCATCAACGAAGTTTTTCCGAATGGCACTCGGGAACATACATCCCTGTATTCGACGATTAACTCTCCTTGGAATCGACGCCCCTCATGCACACTCGGAAAAACTTTTTGGACACACTACTAGACTACGCATGCAATGCATCAAAAGCTTTATTTATTTTTGGATTTGTTTTGAGTTGGTTTTTTGTTTGCAAGAATATTTTTTTCATGGTTTTTTAAAGCTCGCACGCTATTCACCTTCTTTGGTTTTAGCGCCAAGCCTGCGATTATCTGAAGTATTACACAATCCCTCTATCAAAGATGCATCCCAAAATTGCTTTCCCGGTGGACATGCCTTTGCCTTACTCTATTGGGCTTTGTTTAGCCTCTATCTTTCACCTAGATACATTGGTATTTTGGGCATGATCTTTGGGCTTTTTCTGTGTCTACCACGGTTATTCAGTGGTGCGCACTGGATGAGTGATACGGTATTTTCAGCACTTTTAGCGCTTGTTTGCTTTGTATGGACGCTCATGCTGCTGCATTATTGGAAGCCTCCCGCCCCAACCGAATCTAATAGGATTGCTTAAAAAACAGGGATCAACTGTTTGTTTCAAATACCCTCCCTAAACACTTCGACACAATCTCTTGTACATTCGTAGACAAGTTTGGTGCTGCTTGAATCGTCTGCAACGCAGTCTGCATTTTTTGCTGACGCGCTGCATCAAAACGTCGCCAAGGTGCAAAAGCATCCACAATCCGCGCGGCGACCTGTGGATTTAAAGCATTCAGTTTTAAAACAACCTCCAACACTAGATCATAACCCGCACCACGCTGATCATGAAAATGCACGAGATTAGTGTTCGCAAAAGCACCTATCAAGGCATAAACCTTATTGGGATTTTTCAGATCAAAAGCCGCATCCTGCATTAAACGCTTCACCGTTTGTACCGTATCCGGCAATACGGAGACCGCTTGGGTCCTAAACCATTTATCTAAAACCAAGGGATAATGACGCCATTTTTCATAAAATTCAGATAAAACAGTCGCACGCAGAGGGGCCGTACTATCACATACGGCGTTTAAAACCCCCATGGTATCGGTCATACTGCGTGTATGCTGAAATTGTTGCTTGCAGAGTGCTAAAGCTTCTGTATCATTTGTTTGTACCAAATAGCTTAAGGAAAGATCCCTTAAACGGCGCATCGCACAGGCTTCTGGACTAAACACGTAGGATCCTTTGACATGATTATCGGCATAACTCTCAAAAAAATCGCTTTTTAAAGCGCTCGCTAATTGCGCCTTAAGAAACTGTCGCACTGCACTTAAGCCCTCAATATTCACAGGTAATTGGGCCTCTACCAAGGTATTCAAGGTCGGCAAAGTTAAAATTTTAGCGCGAAGGGCTGGGTCTAAAGTCTGATCCCTTAATACCGCCTGATGCGCGGCTATCCAACTAGGATCGACGATCAAAACACGCTTGGCTTCGAAGTCCTCTAACAACTGAAAGATCAATCCTTCGCTTAACTGCTGGCCCGCATCCCAACGGTTAAAGGCATCGCTATCATGCGCTAACAGAAAAGCCAAAGCTTCCTTAGATTGCTTCGTACCGCGTTTGACCGGTGCAGAAAAGGATCGCAAAAGCGATAATACGGGCTTGCAAGGAATAGGCTCGAAAACAAAAGTCTGTGCTTTTTCTGTCAGTGTAAGCCGGGTTTCTTTCGGTAAAAGATCACGACCCTCCGTGTCTAACAATCCTATTGCAACGGGTATAAAAAAAGGTTTTTTGAGGTCCTGTCCAGGTGTGGGTGCACAGTACTGTTCCAGGGTCAGTGTAAACCTATGGTTTTTCGCATCATAAGCTTCTTCTGCCCTGAGGACTGGCGTGCCCGCTTGGCTATACCATAAACGAAACTGTGTTAAATCTTGCTTAGAGACCTGCTCCATGGTTCCAATAAAATCTTCGAGGGTAACAGCTTGACCATCATACTCTGCAAAATACTGGTCCATACCTTGTCTAAAGGTTGTCCAACCGATAAAGTTCTGCAACATGCGAATGATCTCTGCACCCTTTTCATAAATAGTGGAAGTATAAAAATTATTAATTTCGGCATAGGCTTCTGGACGAACCGAATGAGCCATGGGTCCGGCATCTTCTGCAAACTGATCGTCTCTTAAACAACAGACTTGATCAATCAGCTGAACGGCTGATTGCCTAAGATCCCCACAAAAATGATGCTCACGAAAAACCGTAAGCCCTTCCTTTAAACTCAGTTGAAACCAATCACGACAGGTGACTCGGTTGCCAGACCAATTATGAAAATACTCATGCCCCACCACTGCATCAATATTGTCATAATCCGTATCGGTTGCGGTTTGTGCATTGGCTAATATATATTTCGTGTTAAAAACATTGAGCCCTTTGTTTTCCATAGCGCCCATATTAAAATCGCTGACAGCAACAATCATATAACGATCTAAATCATATTCTCGACCATAGGTCTTTTCATCCCAGCGCATCGCTTTTTTAAGCGCGAGCATGGCATGTTGGCATTGGTCCTGATCGTGAAAATCTGTGTAGATTTCTAAACTGACTACGCGATTATTCATCGTCACAAAATGATCGATCATACACACCAGATCACCGGCAACCAAAGCGAATAAATAACAAGGTTTTGGAAAAGGATCTTGCCAACGCACCCCGTGTCGCTCAGCATTCAGATCAAATTTTTCGATCAAATTACCATTGGACAATAAAACAGGAAAGGCACGCTTATCCGCATGAATGGTGGTTGTAAAACGGGCCATCACATCGGGTCTATCCAGATAGTACGTCATGCGTCTAAACCCCTCTGCTTCACACTGGGTACAAAACATGTTTTTGGATCGATAAAGTCCCGAGAGCTCTGTATTCGTTTCTGGATGAATGTGTACGATGGTTTTCAGACTAAAGCTTTGGGGGACTTTAAAAAGGGTTAGGGTTTTCTCATCTACGGCGTATTCTGTTGCTAACAAGACCCGCCCATCCATATGTATGGCTTGCAAGCTCAGTTTTTCGCCTTGTAAAATCAAAGGCGTATCTGTACCAATAGGGTTATTTGTGCTATTCGGATTACGTCTGCATTGCAAAGTTGCTTCTACGGTTGTCGGAGCATTGTCTTGAAGATCAACGATTAAATCCACTTGATCGATCATATAATCCGAAGGCTTATAATCTTTGAGATATATCATGCGTATTTTTTCCTTAAGGATAAAGGGCTGCATATAGAGGACAGGTTTTTCTACGTTCGTTGGAGGGATTATCGGGACTCACTACATAAACATTACGGGGACTACTATCCTGCGCTACATTCGCACAAACTTGATCACCAAAGGGCAGGCTTGTCTCTTGCTCTTCCCGAGGATTGCCTTGATTATCCAAAAGGGAACTTGTATCCGATCTAGGGCTCGGCTTACAACAAGGCAAACATTGAAAATAAAAAAACAACCCACGTAAATTGGGTAGCAGACTTCGCATACGTATACTCCCTTTTTCTACTTTAGGTATCCTACAAACAAATACAAGCGCTCGTCAAGCACCGCACCATTGCATCCGTCGATGATATCCTTGCGGGGATCCAGCCCTTCTTGCATTGCTAAAACGCAGCTACATTCCGTACAATGAGAATACATGATTTTATAAGGTAGAGCACTAAGCGATGCGGCAAGACTTTTCTTTCAAACATCATCGCCTCATCATTACCTTAATACTCGGTTTTTCTTCGGGACTGCCACTCGCCCTCTCCGGTGGCACCTTACAAGCCTGGTTTACCGTATCGGGAATGTCCTTAAAAACGATTGGTTTTTTAGCATTTGCGGGTGGACCTTATATGCTTAAATTTTTATGGGCACCCTTGATGGATCGATGGAGCCCACCTTTCTTGGGTCGTCGAAGAGGCTGGATTGCCATCTGCCAGCTTTTATTATGCTTATGTATTCTTTGGATGGCCTTTTTAGATCCCAATACCCATCCGCATATTTTATTTTGGATCGCTGCGGCCATTGCCTTTCTTTCAGCCTCACAGGATATTGCCATCGATGCCTATCGGGCAGATATTTTGCAGCCCAATGAACGCCCCATGGGTGCGGCCATGGCCATTAATGGTTATCGCGTTGCTATGCTGGTATCTGGAGGTTTGGCCTTGGTCATTGCCGATCACATCGGTTGGAAAAATATGTACTTTATGATGGCCTCTCTCATGGGCATTGGCATCTTAGCAACAATCCTTGGCCCCAATCCTGAAGAACAATCCGCTGTACAGGCCCCGCGTACACTTTGGGACTGTACTATCTTGCCTCTTATTGATTTCTTGAAAAGACCCCAAGCACTATGGATCTTACTATTTATTGTTTGCTATAAACTAGGAGATGCTTTTGCAGGGGCACTTACCCAAACCTTTTTGCTGCGCGCTATTAAAATGTCGCTGTCTGAAGTGGGATCCCTGGTAAAACTGCTTGGTTTTTTAGGCACGATTGTAGGGACGACCATGGGTGCCTGGTATGTACCTAAACTCGGCTGGTTCAAGGCTTTATTGATCTTCGGCATTTTGCAAGCGCTATCCAATCTCAGTTATTTGGCACTGCTTTATACGGGTCCTGATTATGTGATGGCAGGTTTTTCTATTTTCTTTGAAAATATTTGTGGCGGCATGGGATCGGCGGCTTTTACCGGTTTATTAATGGGTCTCTGTAATGCACGTTTCACGGCCTTCCAATATGCACTATTTTCATCGCTCAGTGCTGTGGGTCGTGTTTGTATTGGGTCCGTAGCCGGTATTATTGCCGAATATGGATGGTTTGAGTATTTTATGGCTTCCTTGGTGTTCGCCGTACCGGGCTTGTTATTGCTATGTTTGTTTAAAAACACTATTCAAACGATGACTGCTACACATAAATAGTCTCTGACGCTGTCTTGTTTTCCCTCTATCTAACACTTCAATGCCTATAAGATTCTTTCAGCATCACACTTAAACCTGCTGCCATAACCAATGCCACGGGTAGTACCACTAAAGCAGCCACATAATCCCCTGCCACACAGGCTTTTTCAAGTATGGTACTATCATCCAGTAATGCACCAATCATGGTCGGTAAGAACATACCCCCTACCATGGTCAGCATATTGGTAAAAGCGATCGCGGTCGCACTCACTGAGCCATGTGCAATATCATTACTCACCGCAAACACAAGTATTTCTGCGCTCGCAAAAAAGGTCGTGAGAAATAACAAAGGATACATCCATAGCACTGAAGCACTGGGCATAAAAATAGTGAATGCCATGAAAACGGCGGAAAAACAAGAACCTATAATGAGAGGTATACGACGACTATGAATTTTATCGGATAAAAAGCCCCACCAAGGGCCCCCGACCGCAAAACCTAAAAATAACATCGAAGATCCCCAGGCTGCTTTTGCCTCGGACATACCCGTTGCTTTTAAGAAATCCGGTGCCCAGGTTTCTGCAAAACCTACGATAGGCAAAAAGGTTAAACAACCAATGGCACCATTCATCCAAACTTGCTTACTTAAAAGAATTCTTTTGAGTGATTTCAGAGGCACAGCGACATAATCTTTTTGTAGCGATCCTACAATAGGCTGAACATCCTCTGCTACTTTATCGCGTAAAAACAACCATAATAGTTCTGTAAGAACAAGACCTATTAATGCCAAAAAGCATAAGGTTTCACGCCATCCCACCTGGTGCACTAAAGCTGTCATCACAACCTGACCACTACTAGCCCCTAACATGCCTAAGGTGCTCGATAACCCTGCCATAAAGGCAAAATACTTTTTGGGCAACCACACATGAGCGATTTTTAAAATACCCACATAGGCAAAGGCCGACCCAAAACCCATTAGGAAACGCGCCGCTTGTGCTATCCAGAGGTTGCTGGTTTCTGAAAACAAATAAGCGCTACCTGCACAGATTAAACAGGCCATCGTTAAGATCTTTCGCACACCATAGCGATCGAACAGGACCCCCACGGGAACCTGCATCGGTGTATAGGCATAATAATAAAAGGCAGCTAAATGTCCAAATGCCGCTTCCCCCAAACCAAAACTCTGTTTTAAGGGATCGTGCATGACACTGGGTGCTACGCGTAAATAATATTCATAGAAGTAAAAGAAGACCGCTAAAAAGCACATAAAAAAGGCAAGCGCATATGCACGCTTGGGATTATTTTGAGTGGATTTCATGGAGCCAGTCTCCCAGGACAAAGTTGGTCGGGGCGAGAGGATTTGAACCTCCGACCACATACACCCCATGCATGTGCGCTACCAGGCTGCGCCACGCCCCGAAGCACAGACTATAACATTGAAGAGCCTAGACTGGGAATATCAAAGGTAGATTAACAGCCCGTAAGCGGGCCTTGAGCTTTTGACCCGCCTTACAGGTGACAACCCGTCTGGCTTTAATTAAGGTGGGTTTGAGCGTTTTAGGATTACGCCCTGGACGCGCAGGTTTATGACGTAGTTCAAAATTGACAAAGCCTGAGAGCTTAACAGGCTCCCCCGATGCTAAAGAGCTGCGGATTAACTCAAAAATCTGATCCGTAAAATCGACAGTACCTAAAGCATCTAAACCCAATCCTTGCTGGACACTGTGCCCAAGCTTAGCCTTTGTTAGCGTGCCATCCATAGACTACGCCCTTAAGCTTGCTTGAAAGTGTTGTTTTAGATCTTGTACAACCGTGTCTACCAGACTCTTAATCTCAGTTTCCTCCAAAGTGCGCGTAGGATGTTGAAATATCAAACCTAAAGCAACACTTTTTTGTGCTACATCCAGCGCTTTGCCTTCATACACATCAAAGATGATCACATTTTGTAACCATTCGCCTGCGCTCGCTACAACACTTTGCTTGAGATCGGCGGCAAGAACAGTCTTAGCCACTAATAAAGCGATATCCCGTCGAACACTCGGAAATTTTGAAAGCGGCACAAAAGAAGGTATGGTTGCCACAAAAGCCGATTGATCCACTTCAAATAACCAGATAGGCCCCTGTAAATTCAAGTTTTTTACAATACGTGGATGCAGCGCGCCCACAATGCCAATCTTTTGATGCCTGCGATAAATAGCCGCACTTTGTCCGGCTTGCAGTGCTGGATGTTCAAGGGCTTCAAAATGCAACGGCTCGAAATCCAAAGGCTTGCGATTGCAATCGGTTCCAAGCAGGCTGACTAATGCTTCTACATCGCCTTTGATATCATAAAAATCGTGTGCCCGTCCTTTCAAATCCCACTGTTCAGGCGCTAGGTATCCGACACATAACCCGGCTAGCAGGGGATTTTCACACAAACTATCCTGCTGATTAATAAAACACGTCCCCATTTCAAAGAGACGTGCACGCTTGACTTGACGATTTTGATTATGCTGCAAGGCTGTTAACAATCCTGGCCATAAGCTGCTGCGCATCATGGCCATTTCACTAGAAATAGGATTCTTTAAAAGCAAAGGTTTCTCGGTCATACTCAGACGATCGGCCCAAAGTGGATCGATAAAACTATAACTGATGATTTCTGAATAACCGCGATTGATCAAAACTTCTTTTAGGGATCGATCCAGAATTTTTTGATCGGACAACACAGGTGCTTTTACCGTACCACAAAAATCGACCGCGGGTATGCGATCAAAGCCATAAAGTCTGCCTAATTCTTCTATGAGATCGACCGAAAGCTTGAGATCCAAACGGTAACTCGGTGGCTGCACATGAAAACCTTCGGGCTGTGGTACAACCTGCATATTCAAGCGTTCGAGAAGAGCGATCACCTGCTTATCATCCAGCATCACACCCAGTAACTGTTGGATCTGCTTGCGTGCTAAAAAAATAGGCGTTGATGGATGCGCACTAAAATCTTGTGGCTGTACGGTATAAATAGGACCGACTTTGGCCGCTGTGTTTTGAGTTATCAATAATAAAGCACGTTTTAAGGCACGCAGCGCCAATGTGGGATCAATTCCTCGCTCAAAGCGATAAGAAGCTTCGCTGTGCACACCATAACGCTGTACCGCTTGACGTATCGCAATCGGATCAAAGGAGGCACTGGTTAAAACCAGGTCTGTGGTTGTTTGAGTGGCGGCCGATCGTGCAGCACCCACAATGCCCGCAAGGGCCTGTACGTTTTTTTGATCCGCGATCACCAAGGCTTCCGTATCAAGCTTGATGCTCCGATCATCACCCAGTTTAATAGACTCTAGCTCCTTAGCTTTTCGAATCACCAGAGGGCCTTCAAGTGCCTGTAAATCAAAAGCCTGCAGGGGTTGTCCTAGTTCTAACATCACATAGGCCAGAATATCCATCACGATAGACAAGGGCGTAATCCCTGCAATACTTAATTTTTCTAAAATCTCAGGTGGTGTTGCAAGCGTGTTATCGAGATCACGTATCACACAGCTGTAATAATTTAGACATTCGGAAGCTTGAACCTGCACAGCATATTGATCGGTATCCGATAACAAGGCGGCATACGCCTGAGAAGATACTGCGCTCAAAGGTGTATGCGTGATGGCCGATACCTCACGCGCAAGGCCTTCTACGCTTAAACAATCACCCCGGTTGGGTGGAATTTTGAGGGTTAAGACCGCACCGGTCGTAGATGCCACAGACTCTAACTGTTCTACCTCGATACCCGCATAGCTAAGGGCATCGGCTAATTCAGCCAAAGCCAGTGGGTAATTAACAAAGCTTTTTAACCAATGTTCATTAACTTTCATTTTTTTTCCTAAGCGCTACACCCAGTTTATAGAATTGTGATGCGAAGGCAAAGCTTAAATGTTCGCAGTAAGCACGGCCAAGAGTGTTTGCATATCAAGGGGTAATGGTGCCTCCCAGGATAGCGGTTCGAAGCTTAAGGGATGCGTTAAGGCTAATTGCCGTGCATGCAAAGCCTGACGCTTAAAGCTTTTAAGCGATTCCACACTAAAACGTTTACCATAGGCTGAGTCCCCCACAATAGGATGACGCTTATGGGCCATGTGTACACGAATTTGATGCGTACGACCCGTTTCTAACTGTAAGCGCACATGGGTATGGGCCTTGAAACGCTTGATCACCCGATAATGGGTAATCGCTTCTCGACCGGATTGGATCACTGCCATGCGGGTTCTATCACGGGGGTGACGCCCTATGGGCAGATCGACCGTGCCACCCGAGACCATCACACCATACACAATCGCCTCATACACGCGCTTCACAGCTCTGGCTTGCATAGCTGCCACCAAGCCTGTTTGAGCCACAATCGTTTTAGCCACAACCATCAATCCGGTCGTATCTTTGTCTAAACGATGCACTATCCCTGCTCTTGGAACCTGCGCTAAGCTTGGGCAATGGTGTAACAAGGCATTCACCAAAGTACCGGATGGATTACCCGCACCTGGATGCACCACTAAATCTGCGGGTTTATTGATAACGAGAAGGTGTTCGTCCTCATAGACAATCGAAAGCGGCATGTCCTCAGCACCCCAATGGACGGCTATCACCGTTTCAGGATCTATTCGGATCTTATCGCCTTCTGAAACCATCTCTCGGGGACGTGTAACCGGCTGATCATTCACCAAAACACGCCCATGCAGGATCCAGAGCTTAAGCCTACTACGGGAATGCTCTGGAAAAGCCAGAGAAATGGCTTGATCCAAGCGCAAACCATGAAGCGCGTCGCTAATGTCTAGATGAAGGGGTATGTTATGCATAATTGATCCAGGATACCACTAGCGGTCTTTTTTAGCTCTATGTAAAATCTTTGCC
>CAZFXA010000027.1:0-18673 GCA_964522825.1 uncultured Legionella sp. | reverse complement strand
GCGAACAGCGGTGCAGCATCACTTGCATTGAAAAATAATGTTTTCTTTGTTGATTAACCATTGGTCACGGGCTTGTTTTAAGGATACGTCCAAGCGGCGATAAAAGTTGAAGGTCATGAGCCATTTGACGGAGTGCTTTGGACAGCAAGGCTAGTTCAACAACTCAGTGTCTATTAAAACGGGCCAAGATCACAGATGCTTTGCTTGATGCGCTCTCTCAAAATAAGTTAAACTCCCCAAAGCTTGTTGTATACACAGGCGTTTAAGGAGAATGCTTGCATGGCCGAAGAAATAGACACGGGACGTCGTCGTTTTCTGGTGAGTGCTGCTGCCTTAATAGGGGGTGTGGGTGCCGCCTGTGCGGCCTTTCCATTCCTTGCTTCTTTTGCCCCTAGTATTCGTGCACGGGCCCTTGGTGCACCGGTTGAAGTCGATATTACAAAGATTGAACCGGGGCAGAAAATCACCGTTTCATGGCGAGGGCAGCCTGTTTTTGTCGTGCGACGCACACCACAATCTCTGGCCGATCTGCAAGCCCTGGCACCCAAACTGCGTGATCCGCTCTCTAAAGAATCGGTACAACCGGCCTATGCCACCAATCTTGATCGCTCTATCAAACCAGAAATCCTGGTGTTGATTGGGATCTGCACGCATCTAGGGTGTGTCCCGCTTTACAAGCCTACTCCTGGTACTGTCGAAGCAGGGTGGGAAGGCGGATTCTTTTGTCCTTGTCATGGTTCCAAATATGATATGTCAGGTCGTGTCTACAAGGGAGTACCCGCACCGCTTAATCTAGCAGTCCCCCCTTATCAATATCTAAAAGACACGTTGTTACTGATCGGCGATGATAGCAAAGCGAGTGTTCATACATGAATATCGCTTCAAGAATCTTCGAACTAAGGCGTTGGGTCGATGCGCGTTTTCCCCTGACACAATTATGGAATGAACATTTAGCACATTATTACGCGCCCAAGAATTTTAATTTTTGGTATTATTTTGGAGCCTTAGCACTATTTATTTTAGCCAATCAATTAATCAGTGGTCTTTTCTTAACCATGAATTATACCCCTACGGCCGAGGGGGCCTTTGATTCCATCGAATATATTATGCGAGAGGTTCCCTGGGGGTGGTTATTACGCTATCTGCATGCTGTGGGGGCTTCATTCTTCTTTATTGTGGTGTATTTACATATGTTTAGAGCCTTGATCTATGGATCCTATAAAGCGCCTAGAGAATTGGTTTGGATCTTGGGGATGTTTATTTTTCTCTGTTTAATGGCAGAAGCTTTTTTCGGCTATTTATTACCTTGGGGTAATATGTCTTTTTGGGGTGCTCAGGTGATTACCTCTTTATTTGGAGCGATTCCCTATGTAGGGGATGCACTGATGGAATGGATCCGAGGCGACTACAATGTGAGCGGTGTCACGCTGAATCGTTTTTTTGCCTTGCATGTGGTGGCAGTGCCCTTGGTTTTTATAGGTCTAGTTGTTTTTCATATTATGGCGCTTCACACGGTGGGATCCAATAATCCCGATGGTATTGAGATTAAAAAACACTTGGATGCTAAGGGGATCCCTTTAGATGGTATTCCTTTTCACCCTTATTACACGGTGAAAGATGTGATGGGCCTTAGCTTTTTTCTACTTATTTTTTGTGCGGTCATTTTCTTCGTGCCCGATATGGGCGGTTATTTTTTAGAAGCACCCAATTTTGAACCTGCCGATCCCCTTAAAACCCCCACCCATATTGCACCGGTATGGTATATGACACCCTATTATGCCATTTTAAGGGCCATACCGCATAAACTCTCTGGTGTGATCGCGATGGGTGCTTCCATTATTGTATGGTTTTTCTTGCCCTGGCTCGACAGAAGCCCTGTAAAATCGATTCGTTATAGAGGAGGGCTGTATAAAAGCGCTTTAGCACTCTTTGTGTGCAGTTTTTTAGGATTAGGCTATTTAGGATCGCATCCACCAACACCGGTTTTAGTGCTGTGGGCACAAGCATTGAGCGTGGTTTATTTTTCATTTTTTCTATGGATGCCTCTTTATACGCGTTTCGATAAAGTTAAAACGCTGGGCGAGCGTTTGAGTGCTGTATGAATAAATTTTTGGGAAAGGGTGGTACGAAGCGCCGGATGAGGGTTGCCATATTATTGCTCGCAGGACTCTTAACAAGTCCTGTGGTTTTTTGCGAAGAACAAGACATCCCACGCCAGAACGCTCGGATTGATTTAAGCGATCTGCCTGCTTTGCAGCGTGGCGCTCAGTTATTTATGAATTATTGTTCAGGCTGTCATAGTTTAAAATATGTGCGTTATCAGACCATGGCCGAGGATTTAGGTATCGTAAACAGTGCAGGACAGCTTTTAAGCGAAGCCGTCAAGCGTAATCTCATGTTTGTGGGTGATCAATTACAGGATCCGATTAAAAGTGCCATGCCAGCAGCCTCTGGGGCCGCTTGGTTTGGCGTGGCACCTCCCGATTTATCCCTGGTTGCACGTTCACGGGGTGTGGATTGGCTTTATACCTACCTGAAATCCTTTTATGCCGATCCTAAAAGGCCTTGGGGTGTCAATAATCGGGTTTTCCTCGATGTTGCCATGCCCGATGTCTTAAGCGGACTTAAAAGTCGGTTATTAGCACAAGAGAACGGTGCAGCGTTGTATGATAGGGCCGTTCTAGATATTGTTCATTTTTTAGCTTATGCTGCGGAGCCTATGCAAGTGAAAAGGCGTACCCTTGGGATCTGGGTATTATTATTTTTAGGGATTTTTTGTGTATTCGCTGTATTATTAAAACGCGAGTATTGGAAAGATATTCATTAGAGGAAAGATCTTGATGACATCTACGCGTCCCTATTTAATTCGAGCCTTTTATGATTGGATCGTCGATAATCAGTGCACCCCCCATGTGGTGGTGAATGCTAGTTTTGAAGGGGTTGAAGTACCCCAGGAATATGTACAAAATGGCCAGATTGTTCTGAATATCGCTTTTTCAGCGGCGCATGGTTTAAAACTGGGAGAGGAAGCGATAGAATTTCAGGCGCGTTTTGGGGGCAGGGTACGTCAAGTCTATGCGCCCCATGCGGCAGTCCTTGCCATCTATGCCAGAGAAAATGGTCGGGGCATGGTTTTTGCTGAAGAAGATGAACCACCTGTGACCCCACCGCCCTCGCCGTCCACGGGTGATTTCCAAAAGTTTACAGGTACAGCCAAAAAAAATGATCCTAAGAAAAGGCCCTCCCATCTAACGATTGTGAAGTAAACAATCGTTTTATTACAGGCGCTCATCTAAAAACCCCGTTTTCTAGAAAAGCGATTAAAGCTTTTTAAGAAAGGCGCTAAGAACCTGCACGCTCAAAGATCTGCACGACTTTTTCAACCCCTGGGACGGTTTGTGCGATATCGGTCGCTGTCATTTCTTCCTCGGGGGTTGTAAGACCCATCAGATAGACAACCCTATCTTCGGTCACAACCTTTACATGGTGTGCACGCAGATCCTTGGTACCAATCAATTTGGTTTTAATTTGGGTGGTAATCCAAGCATCTTTAGAACGTTCACCCAGCGGTAGAGGTCCTGCCACAGAGAGTTCATTATGAATGCGGCGGACCTTGGGGATATCCTGCAGGGCCTGTTCTGCGGCCTGCTTAAAAGATTCAGTCGGTGTCTGGCCTAGCAGTAACAAGACATTATTGTAAGACAGGACGTGAATATGACTTTTTTCCCAGAGTTCTCGCTGTTGTCGGATCGCATACATTGCTTTTAGTTCTATGGCTTGATCATCC
Organism: uncultured Legionella sp.; assembly: GCA_964522825.1. Classification (GTDB taxonomy): domain Bacteria; phylum Pseudomonadota; class Gammaproteobacteria; order UBA6186; family Azoamicaceae; genus CADEGZ01. Next base: position 14,886 of record CAZFXA010000027.1, on the reverse strand, counting down.
ACAATAGTACCCGCTGTTCTTCGGTCTACCGCAACGGCTGTACCCGTGGTGGCGGCACCTGCAGCGGCAACAAAGCACCCTTGCACCGATAGCATACAAGAGAGGGCCAAAGATAAAACCAAAAACAAAGGCAATCTAGAAAGTTTTTCCGAGTGCACACGACTAATAAAACGCATGTTGAATCCAATCAAAGTCTAATTGCTGGCCTTTTAGTGTAACCCCAACGACATCAAAGCGACAAGCATGATTTGCATAGCTTGGGTATCGACAGAGGAAAAAACGTGCACTTTGAATAATTTTTCGCTGTTTGCTGCGCGTAATGCTCTCTTGCGCACTACCATAGTGAGTATTTTGTCTAAAACGCACTTCTATAAACACTAATTGATCATCCATTTCGGCAATCAGATCGACTTCACCCTGTTTACAACGAAAATTACGATGAAGCAACGTTAAGCCTTGGGCGGCAAGATAAAGGGCTACTTGGCTTTCGACAGTATGGCCTTTGGTTAGACTCAGTGCCTGTTTAGGGAACAACAGGGATCCCTTTCTTAAAGGTGGCACAGACCAGGCCTCGTTGAATATGACGATCCGCATTGAGCGTTAGATCACCGGTAAAGCCCGTGAAGCCATTGGGTGGCCAAGGACCTGCTAGCAGCTGTTTAGCAAGTTTATAGCTATCTAGACCCAGGGCAAAGAAACGGGGGGAATCATTAGCACTTTGCATCCATACCTTTTCAATGGATTGTTGAGCTTCTTGCAGTTGATGGGAATGTTGTAACACCCAAGGCATATCACAAAACTGCACACCATTCAGCGCTTGGTCCTGTTCAGGATCATTCATACCGCTGTAGACCGATGAAGTTGCGTAAACCGGTAGCGTCTCTGCATCATAAAAATTGAGCAAGGGTTTAAGTTGCCTGGCTTGCTCAGCGTTGACAGCAATAAAAATCATATCTGCATCGTTTCTGCGTTGATTATCTTTCATTTTCATCAGGGATTTCAGTTTTGCTTCCAAATCTTTTGTGGAATCAAAGGATTGACTTGCAACAAGCTCAGCCCCCTGTTTTTTCCAATCTTCCTTAAAGGCACGCGCTAGACGTTGTCCCCATTCACTATTGGCATAGAAAACAAGTGCGTGTCGATGACCCTGACGATGGGCATGCTTTGCAACGGCCATCGCTTCCTGTTCAGGGATCAATCCAAATTGATAGAGTTTAGCGGGTGGTGTATGTCGAGTCATCACCGTATTCAATGCCAATACAGGCACTTTTAAAGACATAGAAGCCACGCTTTGTACTTCTGCTTTGGTAAGAGGGCCTACGATGATATCGGCTTCTTCCGCGAGCGCTTGTTCATAAGCATACGGTAGTTTATCGCCAGAGCCCGTATCGTACACTTTAAGGGTGCTGGATGCCGGCGTTACCTTGGGATCTTTAGGATCTTTACGTAGATAATAACCGGCTAAAAAGCCATCTTGTATGATTTTAGCCAAGGCTGCATGCGGTCCTTTAGAGGGCAGTAGCAGGGCGATTCGTTCACTTTGGCGGGCACTATTGGCTGTAAAATCGGGGATCGTCGTATTGCGTTCTATTTTTTCACGCAGGCCCTGTAGTAAAACCTGTGCTTCTGTTGGCATGTTTTTTAAGAGCGCTAAGCGTGTGTTCAGAATGGCACGGCGCACAGAGGGATCCAGCTCGCTGCTCAGATGGATCCCTTTTAAAATGCGTTGGGCTTCTGGTATTGTTCCAAATTGCACAAGCAGTTCAGTGGCTTGTAGTTGATAATTTAAGGCATCTAACCCAGAACTCTCTCCGGCCAATTTTAGATAATCGCTGGCAATCTTGCTGGCATCCAAGCCAGAAGCCGATTTAGCGTGTGGGCTGCTGGAAGGGTCGGAAGCACAGCCACCCAAAAGCAGGGCTAAGCATAAGCAAGCACCCAGAAGACCTCGAAGCGAAAACTTTTTATATTCCATGGAATTAAGTTACTGTATCCAAGACTAAAATACAAATGCGAGGTAACGGAGAGACGATGCGTACACCAGGGGTTCTTTACATTGTTGCAACACCCATTGGCAATTTAGGAGATATTAGTTCTCGAGCGGTGGAAGTCTTGGGCAAGGTGACCCGTATCTTAGCAGAAGATACCCGACATAGCCGTGCCTTACTCAATCATTTAGGGCTTAAAAAGCCCCTGTCTTCGCTGCATGCACATAATGAGAGAGAATCAGCCGCGAAAGTGATCGAGGGCCTTGGGCAAGGACTGGATTATGCCCTTGTTTCCGATGCCGGTACGCCCTTGATCAGCGATCCGGGAGGCTATCTTGTACCACTCGCACAGGATGCAGGTTTTAAGGTGATTCCCATTCCTGGGGCTTGTTCGGTGATTGCTGCTTTATCAGCCAGTGGAATTACTAGTGATCGCTTTTGTTTTGAAGGGTTTTTGCCTGTTAAAAAAGCGGCCCTCGATCAACAGTTGCAAACCTTAGTACAGGCTTCCATCACCACACTCTTTTTTGAAGCGCCCCATCGGATTGTTCGCACTTTAGAGGCGATGGAAGCTATTTTGGGACCTGAAAGAGAAATCGCGATTGCGCGTGAATTAACCAAAACCTTCGAAACTATTAAACGCGCAAATCTTGGCGCAATCGTTCAGTGGATCAAAAGCGATCCGATGCAGCAGAAGGGCGAATATGTATTAATGGTTTCGGGTCTTAAAGAAAGTAAGGACAAGAAATCTCAAAAAACATTCGATGCCGCCACCGAAAAATTATTATCGGTATTGTTATCCGAGCTTAGCATTAGCCAAGCCACACGGTTGGCCGCAAAAATCACAGGTGTGAACAAACATGTGCTTTATACCTGGGCCATTGAGCATGTGCCAAAACTTTAACCTTTCATGATCTTCTTTTTTCAACGCGTGCCATTTTTCGTTGTTTTTTGGTTGAGATTGTTTTTCGTGCTTTTTTTGTGCTCGTTACTTTTTTAACCACTTTCGTTGTACTGGGCGTTGCGGGAAGATTCAAAAAAGACTCAAAAAATTGTACAGCCACTTTGGAAGAAAATTTTGATTCGCTATTGTGTAAGACCACAATGCCAAGCTTATGCTCTGGCATAAAACCTACAAAATTCGTAAAGCCCCCCACCCAACCGCCATGAAACACCAGGGTGTGGTGTGCGAAATTCACAACTCGCCAACCCATAGCATATTGGCCTTGTTTGAGCAGGTGGGGATAACGGGTTGCAGAGCCCAGTACCGCGTGCGTTGCAATTTGTGGCGCTTGGATGCGCGATAGCATTTTTTGATTGAGGATTTCTGGATAACCGCCCATTTGTGCTTTCAGAAAGACACCCATATCTCGCACGCTAGAATTAATGCCGCCTGCAGGTGCCACTGCATAATAACTATCGGAGTACTTGGTACGGGGAACGAGTTGCCCTCTGGGTCCACGCATGTGTGGCGAGGCTCGGTTATGTGTGCTTAATAAGCCGTCTAAAGTGGTGGTGCTGTTTTTCATCTTAAGCGGTTCTAATAAGTGCAGACGCAGCGCTTCTCTAAAAGACAAACGGGTGGCAGCCTTGGTAATATCGCCTACGGTGGCATACATGGCATTGTTATAATCGTAGCGTCTGCCTGCCACGGTACGTGCGGGTATGCTCTGTAAAGTACGTAAGATTTTTTGATAGGGGGTATGGGATTCGATAAGCTGATTAAAGCCCGCGCGTGGAACCCCTGTAGAATGGCTTAAGATATGCTTAATGCGTAGCGTATTGGTTCTTTGGCGACTGTTGATTGAAAAATGTTTTAAGTGATCTTGTACCGGATCGTCCAATTTTAAATAGCCTTTGTGTTCTAAGATAGAAAGCAAAGTTGCCGCTACAGGCTTTGAGACCGATCCTAATTGAAAGACCGTATCGGCATCGATCATCTCTTCTTTTCCCAGTTCTCGTCGCCCGTAGGCTTTCATAAAAACAATATTATTTTGATACACCACAGCGATGGCACAGCCTGGGATCTGTTTTTTATGCAGATAGCCACGCACTTGCTGGTCAAGCTTACTAACTGCGGGTTCCAGGTTATTCACATGGAAACGATTGGGGTGATAGGCCTGTGAGGCTTCTACCAGACCAAAGTACAGCAAAAGAATACTGAGCAAGCGCAATCCGCAGCGATGAGGCCGACCATAAAGACATTCTAGTTTAATAGCTAATAACGGCATATGCACAGTGTAGCCTGAACCTCAAGTTGCATTCATGTATACATAATTGCTATGGTGATTGCAAGGAGTTGGCCAGGCAGTCGCTCTACGTTTAGGCGTGGGGAGGAAAGTCCGGGCTCCATAGGGCAAAGCGCCAGGTAACACCTGGGAGATGTGAGTCTACGGAAAGTGCCACAGAAAATATACCGCCTTAGAATAGGTGCTTAGGCATGGATTTTAAGGTAAGGGTGAAATGGTGCGGTAAGAGCGCACCGCATGATTGGCAACAGTCATGGCAGGGAAAACCCCGCTTGGAGCAAGACCAAATAGGAACTCGTTAATGCGGCCCGCATTGAGTTCGGGTAGGTTGCTTGAGTTATTCGGTGACGAATAATCGAGATGAATGATTGTCCACGACAGAACCCGGCTTATCGGCTGGCTCCCCTTTGATTTTATGTCAAATAATTTTTTATGAATATTAGCGAGGGACGTCGATCCCAGGGATAGGAAATCGTCGAATACAGGGATGTATGCTCCCAAGCAACATTCATAAAAAATTATTTGACGAAGTATTAAGCTGGCCTTCCAAGCTGTAGGGCACAGTGCGACACGTAGAGCTGCGCGATGCACAGAACACTGGTGCCGGGAGAGAGAATCGAACTCTCATGATGTCACCACCACCAAATTTTGAGTCTGGCGCGTCTACCAGTTCCGCCATCCCGGCTTGAAGATTTAGAACTACGAGAAGAGTGAATCCTAACAAATGTACTGAAGGGCTGTCCAGGCCTTTTTCAGAGTGCTACACTGGCCTCATTCAATCAGAGGTGGGTATTTCTATGAAAAAAGTTTGTTTGTTACTTGGTTTATTATTAAGCAGCACTTCGGTATTAGCGTCTCCTAAGGCGCTGGATAGCATGGGCAATGGTGGAATGTCACAGATATTTCTATTGGTAGCCTTTGTGGGTGTCTTTTATTTTCTCATTTTGCGTCCCCAAAGCAAACGTGCCAAGGCGCATGAAAATTTGGTTGCAGCCCTTCAAAAAGGTGAGGAAGTGATCACCAATGGTGGATTACTGGGTCGCATTGAAGCCATTACAGACAGTTTTCTTATGCTAAACCTTGCAGACGGCGTTTCGGTTTGGGTACAAAAGCAGGCGATTGCCAGTTCTGTGCCTAAAGGAACCTTGAAATCTTTGTAAATCGCTGGAGATTTGAATGAAGGTTTTTCCCCGCTGGAAATATGGTTTATTACTCCTTGCCTTGTTGCTGGGTGTTCTCTATGCCATGCCTAATCTTTATGGTGAAGATCCGGTCTTACAAGTGACGGGATTGGGCACACAGGCACACAGCATCGATGTAGCCATGATTGATAAGCTTCAGGCTGATTTACGGAATGCAGATTTAACCCCCCAATCGGCTGTGCTTCAAGAGAACGGTGTTTTAGTCCTGCATTTTAAGCATCCTGATACACAGTTAAAGGCCAAAGCCTTGCTCGAGCAGGTTTTGGGCGATCATTTTAGTGTGGGTTTAAATCTAGCGAGTTTAACGCCTTCTTGGTTAATCGCCCTGGGTGCAAAACCGATGAAATTGGGTTTAGATTTGCGCGGGGGGGTCCATTTTTTAATGGAAGTCGATGTGCAATCGGTGATCCATCGGCGTCTTGAACAAGAAACCCTGCAATTACCACGGCGTTTAAGTGCAGCACAATTGTCGTATCAGGCGGTGCATCGAGAAAAAGATACGATTCATCTTCGTTTTAAAGAACAGAATGCACGCGATCGTGCCTATGATCATTTGAAAAAAGAAGATCAGGATTGGATATTGAGTCATGATGAGCTTGAAGGTGTCTATGGCTTAAACCTCTCACTGTCTAGTGTAGCGCTGCAAACCATGCGTCGGGAGACTTTAGAACAGAGTTTGAGTACCTTGCGAAAGCGCGTGAATGAATTGGGTGTCGCGGAGGCTGTGGTACAACGCCAAGGCTTTAACCAAATGATAGTGGAATTACCTGGTATCCAAGATACAAGCTATGCGCGTCAGATCTTAGGTAAAACAGCGACGCTGGCTTTTTTAATGGAAGATGATGAACATTCGTTAACAGATGTTTTGTCAGGGCAATTATTTATCGGTTCTAAAGTGTTCTTAGATCGTGCACAACGCAGTGTTTTATTAAAAACACAGCCGATTTTAAGCGGGTCGGCCATTACCGGTGCCAGTGCAGCGCAAGATAGGGATGGAAGACCTGCCGTGAATATTCGCTTAAGTGGGGATATTTCGCTTTTTAGTAAAGCCACCCGCGATAATGTTGGTAAAAGAATGGGCGTGGTGTATCGAGAGGTTCAAGGCGATAAAGTACACGAATCGGTGATTAGTCTTGCGACCATTAATAGTCCTTTGGGTAATTCTTTTCAAATTACGGGTCTATCCTTCGAAGAGTCCAGAGATTTAGCCTTATTGCTACGGTCGGGTGCACTACCAGCGCCGGTATCGATTGTTGAAGAGAGTATTGTGGGGCCCAGTATGGGGCAAGAAAATATCCGCATGGGCCTCTTTTCAGTGCGTGTAGGCTTGTTGGCTGTTTTAGTCTTTATGGCGCTTTATTATAGCCTTTTTGGTCTGATTGCCGATTTAGCATTATTAGTGAATTTAGTGTTATTAGTGGCACTCATGTCGCTGATTGGTGCCACCTTAAGTTTGCCGGGTATTGCCGGTATTGTTTTAACCCTTGGTATGGCGGTCGATGCTAATGTATTAATCTTCGAGCGGATCCGGGAAGAAATGCGCGCGGGGCTTTCGCCCAAGGCCAGTATTCATCGTGGGTTTGAATGTGCTTTTGCAACCATTTTGGATTCTAATTTAACCACGCTTATTGTGGGACTTATTTTATTTAGCATTGGCACAGGGCCTGTCAAAGGTTTTGCGACCACGCTGTGTATTGGTATTGTAACCTCTCTCTTTACGGCGGTCACAGGTAGTCGTGCAATCATTGAACTCTTACAACGCGGCAAAAAACATTGCTTAAGGGTGGGTATATAGATGGAATTTTTTAAGGCAGGCACCCAGATCCGCTTTATGGGTATTCGTCGTTATACCGGTGCTATCAATATCCTATTGTTTATTATTTCAATTGTATTACTCGCGACCAAAGGGATCCATTTAGGTTTAGAATTTACCGGTGGTACCCAAGTAGAAGCGCGTTTTACAGAGGTCATGGCACCCACTGTGGTGCGTGCAGCGCTTGAAAAACAGGGGTTTCATGGCATTCGGGTACAGCAACAAGGTTCGGTGAATGATATTTTGATCCGTGTTGCGCCCCAGAAACAAGAAAAGACCCACGGTGGCGATGCATCGCTGGATCGATTGGCTGGTGTTATAGAACAAAAGCAAATGCGTGTTTTAAAGGGTGTGCTAGAGACTTTAGATCCGAGTGTTGATATACGACGTACCGAATTTGTGGGCTCAGAGGTTGGCGATCAGTTGATGGAGCAGGGGGGGATCGCCATCGTGGTCTCTATTCTGGCGACCATGATTTATATCACGCTGCGTTTTGAATATCGTTTAGCCTTAAGTGCAGCCATTGGCCTGTGTCATGATGCGTTTCTTATTCTAGGTGTATTCTCGCTTTTTGGTTTTGAATTCGATTTGGCAACGCTGGCATCGGTCTTAGCAGTCTTAAGTTATTCTTTAAACGATACCATTGTGGTGTTTGATCGGGTTCGGGAAAATTTCAGAAAAGTGCGTAAAGCTACCCCGGTTGAAATTATGGATCTCTCCATTAATCAAACCCTATCGCGTACCATTATGACTTCTTGGATGACACTGCTGGTCGTGCTAGCGCTCTTGTTCTTTGGAGGCGAAACCTTATTTGGTTTCTCAATGGCCTTCTTTGTAGGTATTGTGATTGGGACTTTCTCTTCTATCTATGTTTCAGGCGCTTTGGCATTGTGGCTGGGCCTAAGCCGTGCGGATCTGATGCCTAAACAAAGGGTAGACTCTGGGGTTCCGTAGATAAAAGCGCCACGCCTTCCTTTTTTGCTGCGGCACAAAGGTTCTTGTCAAAAGAAATCAGTGGGATATTATATCGTAGCGCTATTTCTAAATACGCAGCATCGTAAGCTGATAGTGAGTGTTTTCTTGAGATAGCTAGAATCGAGGTATTTAGACAATGATTTAAACCAGAGTCTAGTATAATCGGTAGCGTATTTAAAAACCGAATAAAATGATCAGCACTTGCAATATTAATGCGGTTTTTACGTTCGGCCACTCTTAATACATTCATGACTTCTATTGACCAAATAGGGGGTACAATAGCCGTCATTTCTTTTAATAAAGCAAGGGAATCTTCAGCGCTTTCGGTAGCTTCATCTTCAAAGCACCATGTCATGGTAACAGAGCAATCAAGCACAAATTTTTTCAAAAACGTCTTCCTTCTTCTTTCATATCTTGAATAGATAGACCTTTGAGTGATTGGCCTTTGCGAAATTCCAACAAAGCCTTAATCGTTTCATCAACAGAGGGTTTATCTGCTTCATAACGGCTGAGGACTGCCACAGGGGTTCCTTTACGGGTAATAATAATCTTTTCTCCAGTTGCTACAGAATCTAAAAGAGCAGGGAGGTGTGTTTTTGCCTCATAGGCACCTACGGTTTTGGTATGCATAGTATAAAAGCCTCTTTTTTAAACCGGTCTGCAGACTAGTCTATACCAAGGCAATTCATAATGCAAATGGAATGCCGTGAATCTCTTTCCATAAAGCCAATAACTCCCCGTGTATTTTACGCGTGCCGGCAATAATATCACCGCTTTCTAAGAATCCATTATCGCCTGCGAAATCGGACACAAAGCCGCCCGCTTCGCGTACCAACAATATCCCTGCAGCAATGTCCCATTCTTTCAGGCCAGGTTCTAAGAAACCGTCTAAGCGACCGGCTGCAATGTAAGCTAGATTTAAGGCAGCTGATCCATTTTTTCGCGTATCGCCACCTTTTTCAAAAATACTTTTAATGAGTTTGAGTAGGTATAAGTTCTCTTCTTCAGAACGATAACAATTCAACTCACATCCAATTAGCGCATTGCGAAAAGTCTCTTGGGTAGAGACGCGAATGCGGCGATCATTAAGCTGTGCACCCGATCCGCGACTGGCTGTATAGAGATCGTGACTAAGGGGATCGTAAATAACAGCGTGTTCAATATGTGTACCGTGTTTAAGTGCAATAGAGACTGCAAACTGCGGAAAGCCATGCACAAAATTCATGGTGCCATCTAAGGGATCGATAATCCAGGTTAAGTCGTTACCGGGATGAACACCACTTTCTTCAGCCACAATACCATGTCCTGGATAGGCTTTTAAAAGGGTATCGATAATCGCGCTTTCGGCCGCTTTATCCGCAATAGTGACGAGATCGCAGAAGCCTTTTTCAGAGACTTTGCTGGCATCCATCTGCTCGTAGTAGCGACTGATAACTTTTCCAGCACGGCGTGCAGCTTGGACGGCAGTATTCAGATAAGGATGCATCAACCATACTCACATATTTAAGAAATTAGGCTTCCCACTCTAGCAGATTTGAGGGCTTCTCGGTAGTAGAAGTAAAGCCCTAGCGTGACCAGGCCAAGGGAGAACCAAAAAGAGGTCTCGAGCACCTCCGCTAAAAAAAACCAGGCCAAAAAGGCTGTAAAAAAGGGCTGAGAGAGTCCTGCAAAGGACAAATAGGTCGCACTAAAATGCTTAAGAAGATAAGCGTGTAGGTTATAGCACAGAATATTGGAAACAAGGGTTAATAAGAACAACCATTGAAGGGCAGTCAATAGGTTTGTTTGTTGACTTATGTCCCAGCTCTCAATCCAGAAAGAGTGTAGTAAAGCCATAAGTCCTCCTACAAGCATGCTAAGACCATTCGCCATCAGGGGACAGAGATTTCTTTTTTTTACGGCTTCTCGCATCGCTATCCAGCCTAGGGCGGTGGTGACAGTCGATAATAATACGGCCCATTCAGGTAGTGAAAAGCCGAGGATCGCTTTGGGATCCATTTTTAAAAGAAGCGGAATAAAACCACTCATGCCCAGCAATAGCCCTAGCCATTGTTTGGCATGAATCTTTTCTTGAAACCATAGATAGGACAATAAAGCCGTCACAATAGGGTAAAAGCTGCATAAAAAGGATGCTTTAGCACTTTCCATGTATTGCAGACCCCAGAATTCTAAGATATTGGTAAGGTAGACCCCCATCAGGGCTACCATCAAAACAGGTCCCCAATGGATTTTTTTGAGCGAAAAAGACTGAGGTCTAAAAAAGAATTGAAAGGCTAAGACTAAGACACCGGCTAAAACCATCCGACTGCCCGTGAGCAAAATAGGGGGTATATGATAGAGGGCATATTTTCCAATGATGAAAACCGTGCTGTAAAGCATGCAGAGTATGACAACAAGACTTTGTAGATACACTGTGATTCCTCATTGTACAAATCGTCTCAGATGCTTCTGCGCGCCGCGGTATCCAACTCGCCCCTGAGAGGGGGCTTCGGAACACCGTTCTTCGCTTCGAGGACATCTGAGATTCTCGTTCAAGGTTATCGTGGTTGCTATAGATATAAGCTAACTATAAAATGCTTCCTATGCGTTCATCAACTCAACGTCTCTTAGATCCTGTTTATTTGGATTATGCGGCGACCACGCCGGTCGATCCGCGTGTTGTTCAAAAAATGCAGTGTTGCCTTGGTTTGGAGGGTGCTTTTGCAAACCCCGCCTCCGATCATGCCTTGGGATCGGTCGCCAAAGCTTTGGTGGAAGAAGCCAGAGCACAGGTTGCCAAGCTGCTTCATACAGTGCCGCGGTCTATTGTCTTCACCTCTGGGGCTACCGAATCGATTAACCTGGCTCTGAAAGGGGTTGCGCATGCCTACCCCGATCGGGGTAGGCACATTATTACAGCTAAGACAGAGCATCCAGCCGTATTAGATAGCTGTGCTTATTTGGAGAGCATCGGGTATGAAGTTACCTATTTGGATCTGCTGCCCAATGGTCTGATAGCCTTAGAGGATTTTAAGGCTGCTTGTCGATCGGATACCGTATTAATAACCTTGATGCAGGTAAATAATGAGACAGGTGTTGTGCAAGACATTGCTGTCATGGCAGCCATAGCACGTGATCGCGGCATTATTTTTCATGTGGATGCAGCCCAAAGTGTGGGCAAGATCCCCATCGATGTACGGGCCTTAAAAGTGGATCTATTATCTTTTTCAGGGCATAAAATCTACGGCCCCAAGGGTGTGGGGGTGCTCTATGTGGGTGATAGCCCACGTATTCGTTTAACACCGCAGATGCATGGTGGGGGGCAAGAACGTGGTTTAAGGGCAGGAACCTTAGCGACACACCAAATTGTTGGTCTGGGGGAAGCTTGTAGGATTGCCCATGAATCGATGGAAAGTGATTCTAAGGCTATTGCAGCGTTACGGGATGCTTTTTGGGAAGGCATTCAAATAATACCGGGTGTGATGGCCAATGTTTCTGCAGAAAACACGGTGCCTCATATCTTAAACCTACGTTTTGAGAGGCTCGATTCACAAAGCCTGATCAAGGGTTTAGCGGTCGATGGCTTAGCCTTTTCACAGGCTTCTGCATGCCATGCGACCCATTTAGCGCCTTCTTATGTATTAAAGGCCATGGGGTTCAGCGATCAGCAGGCGGCGGCTTCCTTGCGTTTTTCCTTCGGACGCTTTACAACAAAGGATGATATTGCGCGAGTGATTAGGACCTTGCATACTAGAGCTAGAGGAGAGTTATAATGTCTTTTATCACACTTACCGATCAAGCTGTGTCCCATTTTCAAGGTATTTTAGGGGTGATGCCCGAGGCTGTTGGGATCCGCTTAGGGGTTAAAAAATCCGGTTGTTCGGGTTCGGCCTATAGCCTAGAGCTAGCCGACGAAATTCAAGCAGATGATCATGTTATTCAGATAGGTGGCCTCACGCTGTTGGTAGACAGCGCTAGTTTGCCCAAGTTGGAAGGCATGGAGCTTGATTGGGTCGCGAATGCTTGGGGTGGCGATCTACAATTTAACAATCCTCATGTTAAAAGTCAGTGTGGGTGTGGACAGAGTTTTAATACAGAAAAATAACTTTTCCCGTAAAACAGGAGAAGGATTAAGCAGTAGCGACAAAATAGGCAAAATTAACCGATATCGACTATAAAGATTCAATGGATCCTAGAATCACTGTATCAGACGCAGCGCTATGCCTTGCAAAGACCAAGGCTTGGCTCCTTGCTAGCCTCAAAGAACGTAGCTTGCCCTATGTGAAAACCGCCAGTCAAGAACACTTTGGACATCATACCGCGCGGCAAGTCTTCAACTTTTCATTCAAGCCCAAGGTGATGGTCTTTCAGATCGTGAAGGGTGGCACTGGCAAAACCTCTTTGGTACGTGAATTGGCTATTCGGGCGAGTTTATATGGTGCCAAAGTGCTTTGTGTGGATATGGATCAACAAGGCAATTTAAGTTTGGCTTTTAATCAAAATGCCGATGAATTACCCGTGATGATCGATGTGTTGGTCGATCACTATCCGATTCATGATGCGATTGTCGAAGTATTACCCGGTATCGATCTATTACCCAGTCGATTTGATAATGCGCTCTTAGATGCAGTCATTACCCAAAAAGGATTACCTTTAGATCGCATTTATCGAGAACCGTTTCAAGCCTTTAAAAAGGATTATGATTTAATCTTGGTGGATTGTCCGCCCAGTCTTGGGCAATCGGTTTCAGCCTGTGCGCTTGCCGCCGATTGTATTATTGCGCCGGTGATACCCGAGAAATTTGCTTTGGCCGGTTTGCATAGGGTTTACCAGGTGATTGAAGAATTAGAACAACATTTTCAGGTTAAGCTCCCTTTAAGGGTATTGCTTAACAAATTTGAATCCAAAACGCGTATGTCCTTCGATACCCTGGGCTATTTGCTCAGGCATCCCCAATACGGTGCCCATTTGTTAAAAAATACGGTTCGCTATTCCAATGATTTTCCAAAGTCTATTGCAGAGAATCGTTCCATTTTCGATACCCTGAAAACCAGCATTGCTAAAGAAGATATCGATTGTCTCACCCGCGAATTGCTAAACATTCATGCGGTTAAATCCAATGCAAGCATGCAGCTAGAACCAGCTTAAAAATCCCATCCGATCTCATAACGAAGAGCTGAGCACCATCGCCTTTGACAAAAGGAGGCGCTACGCGCAGTATTCTGTTGCCGCGTGTTTCAAAAGAAGGAATAGCCATTTCATCACGTTCTGTACAAAGAGCAGCGGTGGCATCATAGCACATTATGTGCAACTTAATGATCGGGTATGTTTTCCTGGTTGCCTGGCACTTGATCAGGTTTTTTTAATTCAACAAGCTATTTTTCTACGTCTGAACGAAATTCTGATTCCTTTTTAACAATTTCATTAATATTTTTAACATGCAAATCAAAATCTTGTTTAAGCTTTATGCTCGGTTCGTTAGCATTGTCCAGCAATACATCTTGCCAAACATCTAATAATTTTAAGGATTCTTTGAGATAAGCAATTTTAAATGCGATACCTGATGACATATGATGCTCATGCAGAAAGAATTTCATTTTTTCAATATTGTTTAAACGTCCCTGTTTGAAGCCAATAATTATTCCCTCTTGTTGTTGTTTGGTCATTCTAGACCAAGGTTCACATTTTTCACAGATAGGTACGAGAATTCGAAGAAACGACAGTTCATTAGCAGTGGTTGGTTGAAGACTTTTCTGCATAAGAGCATCTTGTTGTTCATATTTTTTCAAATGCGCTTTAAATGAGCGTCTGATCGCATGTAAATCTGTTAAAGATTGTATGTCGCCATCGGTAAATAAAACAACTTCCGGCAAACCATAAAAATCCTCGTTTATCAAAGAAAAATCAACATCCGTAAAAGAGGCCTCGTGAATGGTTTGTATATTTTTTTTTAGACAAACACTAAGTTGGTTTAAATTGGTTTCGTCGGCCCTGTGCACTTTGTTCACAGAGATGCCCATGCCGATATTAGCGGGCAGCCACAGTAAAAGAATAACAATTCCAAAAACATTGGGTGATAGTTTCTTTTTTGTTAACACCTTCACTAACCATGCAATACCGTAGATAAATACTAAAGAGAAGGCATAAAATACAATGATTCGTGCAATCCATCCACCAAAGACACTGCTCACTTCGTAAGCATTCTGAGCAGCAGCCATTTTTACTTTATCATGTGGGGGCACAAATGGAGGCATAAATGCAGGATAGATAACAAGATAAAACAGAATCCAGCGCCATTTTTCCATCAATAAGGGTCCCTTTGATTTATACTCTCTTATCAATTTATCGATAGAAATAAAGAGGCCACAAAAAAACACCGCAATCATTACCGTTATTAATTTTTCTCTAAAATTCAAATGACTGTTAATAGTAGAAGGTAATATAGTGAAGAGAACAGAAATCCATAAGAGCCGATATATGAGTGTACGCGACATAAAACATTCCCCACTTATTTAAACCCATGAAAACATATTGTGCTAGTTAACCGATAATAACCCGTTAGCTCCCAACATAAAAGGGTTTCGTGGCATTTTGAGGACTCAAAGCCTTCTCCCTTTGTGTGCGGGGACACGTGCACGGCGCTTGAAGTTAGTAGCCCCTCGCCCCGCTTTGCGGGGGAG
>CAZFXA010000026.1:11915-18899 GCA_964522825.1 uncultured Legionella sp. | reverse complement strand
ATCGTCATAGGTATAATCGCCTACTAGAATTTGTGGGTTTTTAATAATGTTTTTCAAGAAAACAGTCCTCGTAATACCTTCAATAGGATACAAGGTTTTTGGATCGACAGGGGTTTTAGGTCTCATTTTATCCACCCAACATCCCCGGCGGCAACCGTCCCTGTAAACGCTGCATCATGCGCGCCATTCCCCCCTGCTTAGACATTTTCTTCATCATTGTCTGCATTTGCTCATATTGTTTGAGCACCTTGTTAACCTGTTGCACATGCGTGCCCGATCCTAAGGCAATGCGGCGTTTGCGTGATCCTGAAACACCAAGCTTTTGGGGAAAGCATCGCTCCTGTACACTCATCGAATCTAAAACAGCCACGCATTTGATGAGATCTTTATCATGGATTTTTGATTTTAGATGGGCAGGCAATTGGGACGCCCCTGGCAACTTATCCATGAAAGAGCCCATACCGCCCATGTGTAACATCTGCTTCATTTGATCACGAAAATCGTTTAAATCAAAACCCTGTCCCTGCTTGAGTTTTTTGCCAAGGGCTTCGGCTTTTTCTTTATCCACTTCGCGCTCAACCTGCTCGATCAGTGATAAGACATCGCCCATCCCTAAAATACGAGAAGCAATTCTCTCGGGGTGAAAGACTTCAAGAGCCGTTATTTTTTCACCGACCCCCATTAATTTAATCGGTTTCCCCGTCACCTGACGCACCGATAAAGCACTGCCGCCTCGGGCATCGCCATCCATTTTACTTAAGATAATACCCGTTAATGGCAGTGAAGCACCAAAAACAGCGGCTGCCTGAATCGCACTTTGCCCCATCATGCTATCGACCACAAAGAGTACTTCTGTGGGTTTAGCAAGACCACAAAGCTTTTGAATTTCATCCATCATAGGCTGGTCTACATGTAAGCGGCCCGCGGTATCAATGATCAAAATAGCCTGCTGCTTTGTTTCAGCCTCCCGTATCGCACGCTGTACAATGTGACTCGGATCTTCATGCGCTTCTGAGCGTATAAAATCGGCCCCAACGCTTTGTGCCAAGGTTTGTAGTTGTTCAATCGCAGCCGGACGGTAAACATCCGTACTGACCATCGATACCGATTTTTGATGCACCGTTTTTAGGTAATGAGCTAGTTTTGCTGCCGTAGTTGTTTTGCCCGCCCCTTGTAAACCCACCAGCATCAGAATGACCGGTGCCCGTGCCCGAAGATTGAGCGGAACAGTCTCCTCGCCCATTAAGACAATCAGTTCCTGATGCACCAACTTCACCAGATTTTGTTCGGAGGACAAATGCGTATTGATTAACAAAGCTAAAGCTTTTTTCTGCAGCCCATGGATAAAGTCTTTCACAACGCTTAGCGCAACATCTGCCTCGAGCAAAGCTTTACGCACATCTTTCAGCAGTTCCTTCACCTGATGCTCTTTTAGAGACCCGCGCCCTGCGACGCGCTTAAAAGTCTTCGTTAGACGTTCCGTTAAGCTTTCAAACATAGATAGGCTCCCTCGTTTATGATGGGTTGTGATTGTAACATAGCCCCAAAAAGCGCTATGCTGAATCTAGTGTACTTTGATGAGGTAAATCATTTCTACTTTGGCCAGATTTTTTAGTTATTTAGCTTTTTTAATCGGCTGCCTTCTAGTCTTTTGTGGGTCTTTAAGTCATGTTCTTATGGCTACCCTATCTTTCGCTTTTTTAAGTCTAGCTGCCTTACAAGCCGGCTTACTCTACGTGCAAAATCGTCTTCTACGTGCCCCCTTAAACCCACAGTGCCTCAGTCTTATCCATCGGATACCACCCCTGCAAACCATGGAGCGCTTTCTTTTTCAGGTCATGAGTGTAGGCTTTGTGCTACTGAGTATTTCACTCTGCAATGCTTTCTTATACTTGGGTGATCAGATCCACGCGCATCAACAAAAAATTATACTGGCTACCTTAACGTGGGCTTTGTTTGCCTTTTTACTCTATAGGCATTATCGCTTCGGCTTTCGCGGACGCAAGGCTATCCAATGGACTTTTCTAGGATTAGCCTTACTAACCACGGCTTTTGTAGCCGCTCGCTTCACTCTTTTAACCAATAACCCCTGAGGATCTATGGAATCAATTGATGGTTTTGCATACCTAGTGCTCTTCGTATCCTTTTTGCTCTGTGCTTTTTGTTCTGCGAGCGAAACGGGCATTATGACACTGAACCGATACAGGCTGAAGCATCTGTCAAAAACAGAATCGTATGCCAAACGCGTTGCACGATTGTTAATCCATCCTGAACGTATGCTTGGTGCTATTTTAATTGGCAATACGCTAGCCACCGCCACGTGTGCCAGCATTGTACATCAAATGGCTGAAGAGGCTTGGGGCGACATAGGCGTTATCGCAGCGCCGATGATAGTGACCTTGGTGCTGCTTATTTTTGCTGAAGTCATGCCCAAGACCATTGCCCTTTTAAAACCAGAAAAAACAGCCCGTTTTGTATCCCTACCTTTACAGGGTATGTTATGGTTTTTATATCCTTTGGTACGCATGGTCAATGGTATTTCCAATACCCTTTTACATGTATTCGGATTGAAGTTTTCCAACCGAACCTTAGATGCTATGAGCGATGACGAGCTTCGCACCATTGTGCATGAATCGGCCACAGGCATGCCCAGTCGGCATCAAAATATGTTACTCAGCATCTTAGATTTAGAAAAAGTCCGGGTTGAACAAGTGATGATTCCCAGGAATGAGGTCGTGGGTATTGATTTGGATGAGACCCTGCCTGATATCATTGCACAGCTTAAAAATTTACAACATACCCTACTCCCTGTATACCGTTCTGATTTGGACAATATACAGGGGATCTTGCATACCCGAAATATTGTACGACTCTTGGCCGAACAAAGTCTTGATAAAGAAGTTCTATTACGGGCTACAGAAGAGCCTTATTTTGTACCAGAAGGTACTTCTTTACAATCCCAACTTTTCCATTTTCAAGAAAATAAGCGCCGTATGGCCTTGGTGGTCGATGAATATGGAGATGTCTTAGGTCTATTGACCTTAGAAGACATTTTGGAAGAAATTGTAGGCGAATTCACCACGGATGTTCCGAGTGCTGAGCCTGAAATACAAGTGCAAAGTGATGGATCCTTACAGGTGGATGGCGGTATTAGCTTACGCGATCTCAACCGCCATCAACAATGGCATTTACCTGTGAATGGCCCTACTACGTTGAGTGGTTTGATTACCGAAACCCTTGAAAGTATCCCCGTACCAGGGATCTGCGTCTGTATTGCTGGGTATTCGATCGAAGTGATCAGCATGAAAGACAATGCCGTGAAGCTGGCACGTATTGCACCGGTGAGTCAGGCACAATAAGCGATCAGGTCCCTGAATACAAGGCTAACAATTCTAACACCGGGGATCGCAGTGCAGCTTTACAACTAATAAAACGTGGCACCAAAAATGTTTCTATCCGTGCATCTTTGTATAAAGCTTTGGTAAAATCAGTACTATGGTTGGATAGCAACACGGGAATACCCCGATTAGATAGCTTGATAGCCAGTTCGGCTAATATTTTTTGTGCCTCTAGATCAAAGCCCCCCTGACAATACGCGGTAAAATAGGCTGTGTTATTTAAGGGCACATAGGGAGGATCGGCATAAACGACCGATCCTTGTTTTGCTTTTCGCAATGTTTTAGAAAAATCCTCGCAGGTGAAACGCGCTTTTTTAGATTTTTCATAAAAAAAATACAGTTCTTCTTCGGGAAAATAGGGTTTCAGATAACGCCCAAAGGGCACATTAAAGGCCCCTTGCCCCGCATTATAACGACATAATCCATTATAACCATGTCGATTCAAATAAACGAAAAGGGCCGATCGCTCTACAGGTTCCACACTCTTATTAAAAGCCTCTCGTAGTTTGTAGTAATTTTTTTCAGTATTATATTTTGCATGAAAAAACCCCTTGCAGACTTTTATAAAAGCTTCACCTTCAGATTGCAGGGTTTTATAGAGTGTAATGAGATCTTTATTCGCATCGTTTAACAAATAGCGCTTAAAATGACTATTCAGGAAAACGGATCCCCCACCTACAAAGGGCTCAATTAATTGCGTGCCCTCAGGTAAGCATTCTAAAATGCGCGGCATCAAGCGGTATTTACCCCCTGGCCATTTTAGAAAGGATCGAATACGTTTATTCTGCATGCCCGTTACTGTACAGGAAGCCAAAGCAAAAACCTATCCGATTAATAACGCAGGGAGGGTTAAAGACACTCCACATACTCATGCTTGCAGCCCTGATAATCCTCGACCACATAGCGATTGGCAGCATCATCCCGTGGTTTTATTGCCTGGATAGTACGTTCATGAATGGGCATTTTTCCATATCCTCCAGGGATATCGAGCACATAAGTAGGCTGACATAAACCAGAGTAGTGGCCTCTAAGAGCCTTAACCAGCGCCTGCCCCGCCTTCATCGAAGTACGAAAATGTGAGGTGCCCTGCGCTAAATCACCATGATGCAAATAATAAGGCTTAATGCGGTGGCTTACCAAAGCTCGCATGAGTTGCCCCATGACCACTGGATTATCATTAATACCTTTGAGTAAAACCGTTTGACTGAGCATCGGAATCCCAGCTTGTATAAAACGTGCCGAGGCTTGAAGGGTGGGCTCTGTCAGTTCTGTGGGATGATTCACATGCAATGCCACATACACTGCTTTGGGTGATTGCAATGCTTCAACAAGCGCTGGGGTAATTCTTTCTGGATCAAACACCGGCAATCGTGTATGGATCCGGATCACCTTTACATGCTCTATGGTATTTAAGCTTTCTATAATGGCTCTTAATTTTTCAGGCTTTAACATCAAAGGCTCTCCACCCGTTAAGATCACTTCCCAAATCAAAGGGTGTTCTGCAATATAAGCATGGGCTTTTTCCAATTCATCACGGGATAAAGACTGATCTTTTTTAGCGACTTTCTCGCGTCTAAAACAAAAACGACAGTACGTAGGACACACCATTAAGGGCGTGAGCAAACAACGATCGGGATAGCGATGCACAATACCTTTCACAGGACTACGAGGTTGATCGCCAATAGGATCTTTGAATTCTTCAGGCCTTATGTCTAACTCCGCAGGATTTGGCAAAAATTGTAAGGCCATAGGATGTTGCTTTGGATCGGGGGATGCTTCGATAACTTGAAGTAAATGCTCACTCACTGCCACAGAAAATTGCTCTGCAACTTGTACGATCGGATCCTGTGGATTTTTTTGATCTGCACGCTGCTCGCTCTTAGGAATTAATCCACGCTTGCGCAGGGCATTCAGTGTATAAATTTTTGACATTCGAACTCCGATAGCTTAGCTCTGCAACAGCCGACGCAAAACCTTACCTACCGTAGATTTGGGTAAATGATCCCTAAATTCGATAATCTTAGGCACTTTGTAGGCAGAAAGCTGCACATGACAGTAAGCCAATATGGCTTTCTCACTAAGCTTTGGATCCCTTTTTACAACAAAAGCCTTCACGATTTCAAGTCCCTCGATCTTTATCCCACAAACAGCGACTTCAAGCACACCTTCCATGCTGGCAATAACAGCCTCTACTTCATTGGGATAGACGTTAAAACCTGAAACAATCATCATATCTTTTTTACGATCGAGGATGTACACAAAACCTTGTTCGTCTATACGCGCGATATCGCCCGTTTTTAAATAGCCATCCTCGAAAACAGCTTGGGTTTCCTGTGGATGCTGCCAATACCCCGGCATCACTTGCGGCCCTTGCACCCATAGTTCGCCCCCCTGATTACAACCCAATTCCCTGCCTTCTGGGTCGCGTATAGAAATAGTCGTAGAACTTACGGGCAGGCCAATGGATCCCTGATAATGCAATAGATTAATAGGATTAATACACACGGCTGGTGAAGCTTCTGTTAAACCATAACCTTCCACCAAGGGAATGCCTGTGACTGCCTCCCAATGCTGTGCCACCTCGGGTTGTAAGGCCATACCACCGGATAACACCAACGGTTTTTTAGAAAAATCCACGGTTGGAAAATCAGGATGATCGAGCAAAGACTTAAAGAGGGTATTCACACCTGTCATCGCGGTAAAAGCATAATGATGCATAATCTTAATTAAGGCTTTGGTCTGACGCGGATCAGTTACCAGTATATTCACGGCCCCCATACGAAAAAAAGTTAAGCAATTCGCCGTTAAAGAAAAAATATGATACAGCGGCAAGGCTGTAATCACCCGATGATTTTTAGAGGCAATACTTGTTAACCACGCCACTGCCTGTTCGATATTCGCAACCATATTACGATGACTGAGCATAGCCCCCTTGGAAAGACCCGTCGTACCACCCGTATATTGTAAAAAAGCCAGATCATTGCCAGAAATAAAAGGTTTTTCTAAGGTTTTTTTCGATCCGATACACAATGCTTTTTTGAGCGGTATTTCATTATTTAGAGGTTTTTCATCTTTAAAGAAAGAGCCTAGATCTTTTCGTGTCTTTTTTAATTTTAGGCTTAATTTTAAATATTGATTAATCATAAAACCTGTTGAACAAGGCAATAAATCACCGACTGATGTAACAATGATATTTTTGATCTCTCTATTTTTTAAAACAACCCTCACTGTTTCTCGTTCTTGATCTAAAAGCACCAAAGTCTGTGCACCCGAATCACGCAAGGTATGCTCTAATTCCGGCGGTGCACACAAGGGATTAATATTCACAACCACACAACCGGCACGCAAAATGCCAAACAGCACTACGGGGTATTGAAGAAGATTAGGCATCATAATACCCACGCGATCGCCCTTTTGTAGTTGCAGATCGTTTTGTAGATAAGCGGCGAAGGCTCGGCTTTGTACTTCTACATCCTTATAGTGCAAGGTATGCCCTAAATTGATAAAAGCCGGCCTATCCTTAAAGGCAGTACAGCTTTCTTCAAAAAAGGCATTCAAAGAGGCATAGCGATCGGGATTGATGGTG
>CAZFXA010000026.1:0-11815 GCA_964522825.1 uncultured Legionella sp. | reverse complement strand
CTCTACAAAGTGTAGGTCAAGGAGCCATAGACCTCCAAGGCTCTTTTTAGGGTAATGGCCCTTTTTCACAGTCTGACGGCTAATGCTCTTGAGATCATGGCTTGCACATCAGGACTAACATTAACAGACGTCAGTTTCACACTCGGATGTGCTTTTGCAAACACCCTAAAGACTTCATCTGCAAAGGCTTGCCCAATATCTTCCACGCCTTCAAAATCTAAGACTACTGTCTCAAATTTTTCAAACCGCACAACAAGGCGTTTGGCTTGCGATCTTGCGACCAACTTCTCACCCTCATGTTTTGCCAATTTAACCGGAACAATGGTTTTACTAAAACTATAATCACCATCCTCAAGTGGCGCGAATGTATCGAAAACCGATTTTGTTGTCCTTGTACAATCATTTTCTAGAGTGAGAATCACGGTTGTTCCCGTAATATCATCAGTATTATCATCGTTTAACCAGTCTTCCGTACCCCTTTTATGAATAAAGCTCAAATTACGCGACAGAATTGAAAATTCGTCGAACATTCGAGAGGTAAAAAAAATACCTTGGCCTGTATGATGGTCTGGATCGGTCGTCAATTTACCTTTTGCCAACTCAAGGATAGCTTCTCTAGGATCGTACAAACCAAGCAAACGTTGAATACGGTGAAAAATACCTTCTCCATCATCTGTAATAAAAACCGTTGAATCAATAGCGGTACCTTCAAAAAGAATATTTACTGTTGAACCTTCGGAATGATCAATGGCATTGTTTAGCATTTCTGTAATGCCATAGTCCCAGATATCTTGAACATTCTTAGCAAAATCTTTAAAACAGGGTGCTAGGTTTTCACGCCAAACATTATCTTCTTTTAAGCCTTCTTTCTTAAATTCCCACTGAAAGGTCAATAAAGGAAGAAGCGTGAAAACTTTTGCCTTACCTCTGCCGCTGGACTTTACCATGCCTTCTTTTTCTAAAGCCTGAAGGTGTCGCGCAGCAGATTGCTTGCTCAACCCTAAGTCTCGTGCTGCCTGGGAGGCGACATTAGGGGCCTCTTCTCGACAAAGCTGTAAAAGATGGTGTCTTATTTTTGCTGTGCTTTCTCTCAGCTTCATTGTCAATACTCCAATAAAGATCCATCGACAACAATTCTAGAGCTAATCGACAACAATTCTAGAGCTAATCGACAACAAAATCAAATCCATCGACAACATAAAACTGGGTATTTACACCCTTTCCAACAGCAACTTGTTAAAGCGCCGTACAAAAAGCGCGGGATCCGACAACTGCCCACCCTCGGCTAAAACAGCTTGATCGAACAAGATCCAGCCCCAATCCTCGAAATGGGCGGGATCGGTCTGGGTTCTTAAGGTCTGGACCATAGGATGATCGGGGTTCAGTTCTAAAATGGGCTTGTGGGTCGGCACCGGTTGACCGGAAGCCCGTAAGAGACGCTCCATCGAACCACTCAAATCTTGGGTATCCAAGACCACACAAGCGGGAGAATCGGTTAAACGCTGGCTTAGACGCACCTCTTTGACCACCTCTTTTAAGAGTTCCTGTGTACGTGTGAGCGTTTCGGAAAAATCACTCTGTTGCTTGGCCTGAACATCGATAGCGGGCTTATCGGCTAATTCGCCCAAATCTAACCCACCGCGTGCCACCGATTGCAAGGTTTTGCCTTGAAACTCCGTTAAATGGCTGATTAACCATTCATCAATCCGATCGCTTAGTAATAAAACTTCAATGCCTTTCTTTCTGAAAATTTCCAGATGAGGGCTATGCCTTGCCGCATTAAAGGTTTCTGCCGTAATATAATAAATCTTATCCTGCCCCGCGGGCATGCGTGCACTATAAGCCTCCATCGATACGGTTTGCTCTTCCGTATCATCTCGTGTACTCGAAAAACGTAACAATTTTGCAATCTGTTCTTTGTTTGCAAAATCTTCGCCCGGACCTTCTTTAAGGGCCTGCCCAAACTCTTTCCAGAATTGTTGATATTTCGGGGCATCGTCTGTCGCTAATTGTTCTAGCATGCTTAAAACACGCTTCACCACGGCCGTACGCATGGAATCAATCACACGATTATGCTGTAGGATCTCGCGGGAGATATTGAGCGGCAAATCGTTTGAATCGATCACCCCACGCACAAAACGCAAATAATGCGGTAAAAATTGTTCAGCATCGTCCATAATAAAGACCCGCTTCACATAAAGTTTCAACCCGCGACTTTTGCTGACATGCCATAAATCGAAGGGAGCTTTGTTAGGAATATAGAGTAAGGCAATATATTCCAGTTTACCCTCTACTTTATTATGCGTCCAGAGCATGGGATCTTCAAAATCATGCGCCACATGCTTATAAAATTCTTTATATTGCTCATCGGTAATCTCTTGCTTAGGCAAGGTCCACAGCGCAGTGGCACGATTCACAATCTCGTTTTCGTCCTTGTCATTTTTCATCAACACGGGCAAGGTTAAATGATCAGAATATTTGGTAATAATATGCTTAAGACGCCAGGTATTCAGAAACTCTTCTTCCTCGGGTTTTAAATGCAAAACGATTTCTGTGCCACGATGCGGATAATCAATCGTTTCTAGTTCGTAACTGCCTTCTCCAGCGGAAGTCCAACGCACACCCTGATCCGCAGGCAATCCTGCTCGACGTGTACTGACCACCACTTTATCGGCCACAATAAAGGAGGCATAAAAGCCTACACCAAATTGACCAATCAATTTATTATCTTTAGCCTTGTCGCCTGTTAAGCTATTCAGAAATTCACGGGTGCCCGATTTGGCAATCGTACCTAAGTTTTGAATGACTTCTTCACGCGACATACCAATACCATTATCACGAATGGTGAGCGTTTTGGCGGTGGGATCTGCGCTTACCCACACTTTTAAATCGGGGTCGTCCACGGTTAACATCGGATTACCCAAGGATTCAAAGCGTAGTTTATCGGCTGCATCGGAGGCATTGGAGATCAACTCTCTAAGAAAAATCTCTTTATTGCTATACAGTGCATGGATCATAAGATGCAGGACCTGTTTGATCTCTGCCTCAAAACCAAAGGTTTGTTTGGTTGTATTGTCTGTTTTTTGTTCTGTCATTCTTTCATCCTCAAAATATTGATAGCCTAAAAACCCTTGTTACCCCCAAATGGGGGCTAAAATCTCTTTTTCAAGGCCATGGTTAAGCTATATAGCTGAACGATCTAACAAAGCACGTGAAAGCGTGCCACCATCGATATACTCTAACTCGCCCCCAAAGGGCACCCCATGGGCAATACGGGACACACGGATCTGGTATTTTTTCACAACCTCTGAAAAATAATGGGCTGTGGCTTCACCCTCTACGGTGGGATTGGTGGCTAGGATCACTTCCTCAATGGGTTCGCCACTTAAACGCGCATGAAATAATTCGATCCCTAGTTGCATTGGACCAATACTATCGAGCGGCGATAAATGCCCGGCCAACACAAAATAAAGCCCGCGAAAACCACCCGCCTGTTCAATCGCAAGCACATCGGCGGGGGTTTCAACCACACAAAGCAGGGTTTGATCACGGGCCGGATTGGCACACAGACCGCACAATGCGTCCTCCGATAAAATACGACAGCGTTTGCAATGACCTATCTTAGCCATGACCTCTGCCAATACACGCGACAATTCACGCCCACCCGCCCTATCACGCTCTAACAAATGAAAAACCATCCGCTGTGCCGATTTAGGACCCACGCCCGGTAAACAACGCAGGGCTGTAATTAATTGATGAATTAAAGGACTAAAACGCATATCTAACGACTCCCTCTCGAGCGAAGCAGAATCGATTCATGAAACGTCCACCACAGAAATAGTTTCAATTTTTGCATCAAAAGCCTGCAGCATTTCCGAGATGCGTGGATCCTGATGGGTTTGCTGCGTGGCAACATGATGCTGTTCGATCGCCACACGCGCTTGTCTAAGCGCGGGGGTTTCTGTAGGCAGTGTTTTTTCAGGCTTATCTTGTATTCTAAGGGTCATGGACTTTGAAAAATACTGGCTTAAGGCTTCTTGTAACCGATCCTGATGACGCTGATTCAGCAAAGGTTTCTTAGCACTATCCACAATCAGGCTTAGATGATGTTCTGTCCATTGATCGACCACACAATGCTCGGCTAAAACACGCGTTAACCCGCTAATATTTAATTTTTTCACCACGGTATGCCACTCAGAGGGCACGGTGTTCTGATCAGATTTTTGGGGTGCTGCCGATACTGCAGATCGTGGAGACACTTCGGGCACTCGCGTGGTTTCGACGATAGGCAGCACCGATGCGGGCGCTGCAGATGCCTCAGATGCAATCGATACCCAAGGTTTTTCTAGGCTACGCTGCCTATAATCAGAAACAACGACCGGTTGAAAAGCCATCATCCTTAAGGCACCCATTTCAAAACCCAATTGCGGACTCGGCGCATAAGGCAAATCTCGCTGTGTGTTTAAAGCAATCTGGTAATAAAGCTGTAATGTCTCTGGAGATTGTTTGCTGAGTGCGCACATTGCTTCTTTTTCCTGAAGCTCTGCCTCTAAGATTTCTGGCACAAAATGCGCCATGCAGAGCTGATGGATCATTTCCAAAAACTGTCTTAGTAATCCAGCATAATCTAAACCGGTCTGTGCCAAAATTCTTAGCTGATCCTGTAAACACCGTGGATCGCCTTGCACAATCGTTTGCAATAAAGAGACTAAAGCCGATTTTTCTACCAAGCCAAGCATTTGCCGAACTTGTTCTGCACCTATGGTGCCGCCCCCATAGCCTAAAGCTTGTTCGAGTAAGGTGAGCGCATCTCGCATACTACCCTCGGCCGCTTTGGCAATGAGCGCTAAAGCCTCTGGTTCGACCGAACCTCCCTCGACTGCCAACACACTACGAAGATAATCCACAATGTGTGTGAGCGATACACGCGATAAATGAAATTGCAAACAACGCGATAAGACGGTCACGGGTAATTTTTGTGGATCAGTGGTCGCTAAAAGGAAAATCACATGCTTAGGCGGTTCTTCTAAGGTTTTGAGCAAGGCATTAAAACTATGCCCCGATAACATATGTACTTCGTCGATCAAATAAACTTTGTATCGTCCTTTGACGGGTAAATACTGAACATTGTCCAGTAATTCTCGGGTATCTTCCACTTTGGTACGAGAGGCTGCATCAATTTCTAGCAAATCGGGAAAGCAACCGTCTGTAATGGCTTGACAGGGTTCACACTGACCACAGGGCGTTGAAGAAACACCTTGGCTACAATTCACAGCCTTGGCCAATAAACGCGCTAAAGTGGTCTTACCGACACCACGGGTACCCGTTAATAAATAAGCATGGTGTAAACGCTGCGTATCAAGTGCATTGCATAAAGCCCTGACCACAGCGGTCTGGCCTGCAACTGCTTGAAAAGTTTGAGGTCTATAGCGTCTGTATAAGGCCAATGCCATATTGATTCCAGCCTATTCCAAATGATTGTTAGAAGGCTCGCCATTGCGAGCATCGCAAAGCAATCCAGAAAAAGACGCTTCACAAAAATGGTGGCGCCCCCTACAGCCGCACTCCGGCACCCGAATCCATTGCTACCGTTGCTCCCTTCCGGGCCTGGCGGGGTTCACAAGGCGTCGCTGCGAAGGGACCGCGGAGGACGCCCTCGAAGGCACAGTCTACATGGGCCTGTCCTTAGGGGCAACCACCTTGCTTATAGGCCGCAACGATGGCTGGAAGGGACTTAAAAAGCGTGGTGCTGGGTTGCCAACCCAAGCTTTGCTGCAAATGATCCGAAGGGTAATAAGCAGACCCTAAGAGTTTTTTGACAATATTACCCGCAAAAGGCAACTTAGCCATAAAACTCAATAACCACAATGGTATCAATCCTTTGCAGGCACTTAATCCTAAGGCCTCTCGCATTGCATCATAAATCTGATGGGTGGAATAGGCGATCCCATCGCTAATGACATAGATGGGATCCTTGATTGCATCCCAAGGTCGTTGGTCCTCTAGCACTAAGCAGGCCACGGTAATCACATCTTCTAGACTGACTAAGGATCGCTTGTTATGGGTTTCTGGCAAAGGCGGGAACCATCCTTTGTCGATGGCACGCAAGAGTTTTAGAAGATTTCCCTTCAGGGGTATGCCATAAACCAAAGCAGGTTGTAAAACAGAAACTTGTACGCCATGCGCTTGACCTAAAGCAAGTAGACGCTTTTCGGCCGCTTGTTTGGATCGTCCATAATCATCATCCGGCGCTATGGCTTTAATGCTACTACCATAAATAAAACGTGCAACACCCGCAGTCATCGCTAAGTGCATCAGCGCTTCGCTGGCTTCGACATTGATCGTCCAATAATCGCGTGTGCTCGCTTTTGTATGCGCAATACCTGCGAAATGAAAAACTGTATCACAGCCCGGCATCGCCTTCTGCCATGCCGATGTTGTGGTATCACGTAAATCACCGATGACGATTTCATCCCAAGGACCTGTCATGGGTGTGCGCAAGCAAGCACGTACAAAAAAACCTTGGGCTTGTAAGTGTGCGCACAGGGCTTTGCCAATAAAACCAGAGGCGCCTGTGACAAAGCAGCGTTTCATAAAGAAATTTTAGCCTGATAATGTTTATACCAAGCTTGAAACATTAACACGCCCCATAATGAATACTGCCAATTACGTTTTGAAGACACATGTTCCTGCCAACGTACACGAATGGGTTTTGGATGAAGTATTCCTTGTTCTTTTAAGGTTTTTTCTGATAACAAATCTTCGGCCCATTCCCTCAAAGGCCCACGTAACCAAGCATCTAACGGCACGCCAAAACCCATTTTGGGGCGATCCACCAAAGCGTTCGGCACATAGCGGTTTAACACTTGTCTTAAAATCCATTTCCCTTGTCCATCGCGGACTTTCATGTGATAGGGCAATTGCGAAGCAAACGCTATTACACGATGATCCAATAAAGGGACACGGGCTTCTAAAGACACCGCCATACTCGCCCGATCAACTTTTGTTAAAATATCATTCGGTAAATAGCCCAACATATCAAAAAATTGCATCGATTCAGTAGGATGCCTAAAAGGTATTGCATCTGCACGTTGCCAGAAATCAACCGCTTGCTCTGTACCCCCCAACACAATTTGTTCAGGCTGATCCCAATGGCTCAACAATAAACCGTAAAAGGCGGGCAGATCCTTGGCGCCTAAAATCTTGGCTAGTTTATGGATCCTATCACCCAATAAGGTTGGACAGAGGGACGCTGGCAAGACATAGGCTAATCGATCCCAAAGAGCTGGTGAAATACTATGGATCATAGAACTCAAAATAGACTTAAGACTTTGTGGCATCCATGCTATTTTTTTCCAAATACGATGGCCTTGTAGATAACGGTGATAACCTGCAAAAAGCTCATCCCCACCATCGCCTGAAAGACTAACCGTAACTTTCTGTCTCGCCAATTGTGAGACTAAAAACGTTGGAATTTGAGACACATCGGCAAACGGTTCATCGAAATAGGTGGGGATCTCTGGAATAATCTGCGCCGCATCCTGTGATTGAAGATACAAGCTCTGATGATCAGTGCCTAAGTGTCGTGCCACGGCTTCTGCATAGGGCGCTTCATTGTAGCCTACCTCATCAAAACCTATTGAAAAAGATTTGATAGGCACCGCACTTTGAGACTGCATCAATGCTAATACTAAAGAGCTATCAATACCGCCCGACAAAAAAGACCCTAAGGGTACATCGGCTATCATTCGACGCTTCACTGCATCACGTAATAAATCATCTAGCGCTTGTATACGTTCAGCATCCGATTGCACAACTGTGTTAGCGATCCCTTCGCGCACAACCGACTCCAAATCCCAAAAACGGTCTTGCCGAACATTTTTTTGGATATCGATGCTTAAGACCATGCCCGGTGATAGTTGCTGGATCCCTTCAAAGATAGATTGGGGGGATGGTACATGATTAAAACGAAAATAAGCTGTGAGTGCTTGTTTGTTAAGCTTGGGCCTAAAATGGGGATGTTCCATAAAACTTTTGGGTTGGGATCCAAAAAATAATAGACCTTGATGAAAACCCCAATAAAGGGGTTTAATGCCTACTCTATCGCGCACCAAAAATAATTGCTTGAGATCCGTTCGCCACAAGGCAAAGGCAAACATGCCTATACATTGCTCAACCGCTTTATGCACCCCCCAATGCTCGCAGGCTTCTAATAACACTTCCGTATCCGAATAGCCCCGAAAAGTGCAGCCTTCTTGTTCCAGGGTTTTTCTTAAATCATTCGTATTGTAAAGCTCACCGTTGTAGATCATAACCGATCGCCCTGAATGCGAGATCATCGGCTGCTTGCCTGCTTCCGAGAGATCCACAATCGCTAAACGTCTGTGTGCAAAAGCAAGTCCTGCATCGGGATCGCACCATTCCCCCGCAGAGTCGGGACCACGTGCTTGTATGGCAGTACCCATCTTGGAAGCCAAGGCTAAAAGTTCTTCGGATGCTACGCTATTAAAAGCCCAAAAGCCGGTCAATCCACACATTGATTAAAAAACCTCTACAGTATAAGCAGGCACAGAAACACGCAGTTCTCTACCTAAAAAATGGAGTAAAATCTGTACCCTTTGGCGATCGGTCCATTTCTCAAAGATGCCTGTTTGGCCTTCAAAGGAACCTTCTTTCACACGCAGTATATCGCCTGTTGTGAAAAGCGCTAGACTCTCTACCGATAAAAGCCCTTCGGTATTTTCACGTGATTTTAAATCATCAACGATAGAGGTTGATACCCATAAGGGTTGTCCTTCCGCGGTTAAGACATAGGATACCCCCCGCGTACCATTCACACTACGCCATTGATCAACTTTTGGATCAATCCCTACGAAAAGATAACGGGGAAAAAGAGGGGCGAGAATCTCATCCACCTTACGCGCATGCGATCGGATTTTTTTAAAACGGGGTAGATACACCTTAAAATGCTGTTCTTCCAAATGCTGCAGGGCTAAAAGCTCTTGTCGCACCTGGGTATGGACTACAAACCACTGTTTTACGTTCATGGAAAGAACAGTAATAGAAGCCAAGGAAGGGGTCAAGTATTCTTTAACTTTTAAGAGCCATTTAACTAAAATACTATCGCTTGCAATGTCATCAAGATTTACGTTATGGTGGGCGACTTTGGAGAGATGTCCGAGTGGTTTAAGGAGCACGCCTGGAAAGCGTGTATACGTTAATCCGTATCGAGGGTTCGAATCCCTCTCTCTCCGCCAGCGTTCCGCCCTGTACGCGGCACTACGTGTCGCTAAAGCTACGGCCAGGCAGGCCTTAGGCTTATTTACACTCAACACAAAGTTACACTAAGTGAAACTTAATGTTGAATCTTGATTAAATGATGTAAAAGTGTTACACTTTTCCTGGTGAATAGGCACAATACGGGGTAAACACTATGCCAACCAAAAATCCAAGAATCAATGTGACCTTTGAAGAAAAGACCGCAGGACTATTGGTCCATTTAGCCCATCAGGAGCATCAATCTGTTGCCAGTTTGGTTAAAAACTTAACGATTGAAGCCTTAGAAATGCGTGAAGATGTCTATTTATCTAGGATTGCTGAACAATTAGACCAAGAAGGGGCTAAAACCTATAGTCATCACGAAGCATGGAAATAAAATACCAGATTCGTTATTTGGAAGAGGTGGTCGGCAAAGACATTCCAAATCTTCCGACTAGTGCAAAAACACTCATTCAACGCGCTATCGAGGAACGTTTGACCGCCGATCCCATTGGTTTCGGCAAACCGTTACGTTATAGCCTTAAGGGACATAGACGCTTACGAGTGAGTGATTACCGGATTGTTTATCGCATAGAAGCTAAAGCAAATACGGTCCTAATTGTAGCCATTAAGCATCGTAAGGATGTTTATGAAGATTAAAATATTAGACTCAACCCAAGGGTGTTATTAAAGCATCCCAGCGGGCGAAAATAGTCTCTGGCTTAAAATCCTCGCTAACCCTACGAGCTTGGGTGCCAAGCACTTGGCATTGGGTGGGATCATTTAGCAATTCAAGGGCAAGATTCGTTAAGGCTTGGACATCGCCAACTGGAAAGAGCCTCCCATTTTTCTTATCCTGCACCAAATCGACATTGCCTGTCACATTCGATGCAATCACGGGTAGACCAACCGCCATGGCTTCACACAGTGCATTCGGAAAGCCTTCATACCGTGAAGGAAAGATAAAAAGATCGGCCTCCAGTAATGCTTCTTGAACATGCGTAATGGTGCCAGGTAGTTTGACCTTGTTCTGAAGATGGAGGGTTTGAATGAGCTGTTCTAAATTTTTGCGTTCAACACCTTCGCCATAAATGGTAAGGATTAGATGGGGATTGTGGCTTAGAAGATTAGCAAAGGCTTGGATTAACGTTTTGTGATCCTTGAATATATCTAAACGCCCAATGGCAATAATATTTTTAGGATCTGACGCATAGAACGTTTTGTGTTTTGAAGGCTCGAAAACAGGATTAGGGATAATCACCATTTTCTTTGAGAATTTTTTCGGAAAATAAGAAGCTGCAGAAGCTGTTTGCGTGGCAATTTTATAGGCTTTTGGATACAGCCACCCACGTAACCATAGATAAAAACGAGAGAGCGGTTGGTAATGCGGATCGGTGCGTTCACAGACAATCACGGGATATTTTAAGCCAACATTGGCTAATAGCGTTGCGATATTCATCAGATCCATGAAAGAGACAATACGATCAGGTTTGATTGTTTTAAAAATTTTCCGCATACAAAAAAGACATTGGATGCTATTGAATATAAATTGATACCATGGACGTTTACGGCTATGGCTTTGATTCATTTGAATGAGATTGATGCTTGAATCTAATGGATAGAAGGGGATTGCATCGGGCGATTTTAGGGTTAGCAATGAAACGACATGCCCTTGTTTAACCCAGTAATTAGCTAAGGCACAGAGAACGCGCTCTGCGCCACCTGCTTCTAGAGAACCTATGGTTAAAAGGATGTTCATAAAACTAAAAATTCTTTATATCGTTGCCAATGCTATTAGATAAGGAGATGTAAACCTGTTTTTAGGCATTCTTATTCCATATTTTTCTAATATCCAAAATATTTTAGAAATTCCTGACAAAAAATGACGAAACCATTTATTTAAATGACGGAGAGAGAAAGCATCGGAATTTATAATAGATAAATTTATAAACATAAAATAATCACAATATTCTATATTTAATAAAGATTTCTCATGGGCTTCAATAAACATT
The DNA here is from genome assembly GCA_964522825.1 of uncultured Legionella sp. Lineage (GTDB taxonomy): Bacteria > Pseudomonadota > Gammaproteobacteria > UBA6186 > Azoamicaceae > CADEGZ01. The sequence goes on along the minus strand of CAZFXA010000026.1, from coordinate 545 downwards.
TTTTTAGTCAAGGGCACATGAACATCATAAATTGCCCGATCAACATATTTTTGAATCAACCCAATAATGCTTGGTATATTAGGAACTAATGTTAAAAGCATACCACCCGGCTTCAAAAAAGCTGCGCATGATTTCAAACAATCGGCTGTGTCTGTAAAATGCTCTACAACCCCAAAAGATACAACCAAATCAAATTTTCCCAAAAGCTCATCGGGTGGTGCAAATAAATCAGCACAAATTATTTCCCCCGGTGTTTTGTAATGTTCGAGAAGCAAACGACTTTTTTCACAACCAATCTCTGAATAGTCTAATCCATAAACTTTAGCATCAAAATATTGGTGAAAATAAATAGGCCAAACAGAATTAGCGCATCCTATTTCTAACACACTAAAATTTTTTCTGCTGCCTAGAAGTTGTTGGAAATATTTATGGAGCTCTAAGTTAACATAATTATCAAGACTTTGATCTTCATGGCTAAAAGGTTTTGGAAATTCAACTTTGGACCAATTATTATCCCAATAATTGGCGCCTGCTTTATCTTTTTG
>CAZFXA010000025.1:0-19465 GCA_964522825.1 uncultured Legionella sp. | reverse complement strand
AGCGAGCTATATGACACTGGCGGGCTTCAGACTCATACCTGGATTGGAAAATACTTTAGGGCGTTGAGCTGCGGGACCAGCGGATCTGAGAAAGAAAGGTGGTATATTGTATCAACATTATATATACTCTCCTGCTAGCATGTTAAGCGCTTATACCTGAATAATGTGAAGGGCCGTGGGGGTTGATGTGATGAAAGTGAATGCAAAAATTCAAAAATGGGGCAATGGGCTAGCCATAAGAGTTTCAGGTATGGCACGTGATATTCCCGACTTTAAAGAAGGGACGCCTATTGAAATTCAGATTTCTAAGGGTGGATTAGATATTCGCAAGCTTCAGATCAAAGAAGCTTCAGTATTACCTTTTAGTGAGGCTACTTTGCTACAGGGTATGACGCCTAGAACAGCGCATGCGGATATTATTACAAATCCCCTTAAGAGCGAATATTAAAATCATGCCAGGTTCTCTCGCTAAAGGTAAAGTCTATATTCCCAGAAGAAATCATATTGTTTGGTTAGATTTTGATCCAAAAAAGGGTAAGGAGATAGGAAAATACCGTCCAGCCTTGGTTTTATCATCCGAAGCCTATAATCAAAAATCGGGTTTGTTGATTTGTTGTCCTATCAGTACGCGTGCACGTGGAGCACCCACCGAAGTACCGATTGATAACATAGACAATGAGCATTCTGTAGTAGCAGCGAATCTTATCCAAACCCTATCTTGGAAGGAGCGCAAGGTAAAATTTATTATTGAGGCACGTCCTGGGGTTATGAAAGAAGTACTATTTAGAATTATTCCACTTATCGGGGCAGGGTCGCTTATTGAAAATACTCCATTGTCTGAGAAGGCTAACGAGTACTGTGTAGAGGAGGTTCTGTCATGATTCGTACACGTTTTGCCCCCAGTCCTACGGGTTTTCTGCATGTAGGTGGTGCTCGTACCGCGCTTTATGCTTGGCTTTATGCCCGTAAAATGGGTGGGCAATTTATTCTGCGCATCGAAGATACCGATTTGGAGCGCTCAACGCCCGAAGCGGTAGAAGCCATTTTAGATGCGATGCAGTGGTTAGACTTAAACTGGGACGAAGGTCCTTATTACCAAACCAAGCGTTTTGATCGCTATCAAGCCGCCGCAGAAAAACTGCATGCCACAAAGCATGCCTACTATTGTCATTGTACGCCCGAGCGCTTAAGCGCTTTAAGGGACGATCAGATTGCACACAAACAAAAACCGCGTTATGACGGACATTGTCGCGATTTGCAGTTGTCACCCATAGTCGGTCAGTCAGCCTTGCGTTTTCGTAATCCCTTAGAGGGATCCGTGATTGTCATCGACGCGGTGCATGGAAAGGTGGTGGTGGATAATCGCGAACTGGATGATCTGGTTATTGTACGTTCCAGCGGTGTCCCCACTTATAATTTTACGGTGGTGGTAGATGATTGGGAGATGAACATTACCCATGTGATTCGTGGAGACGATCATCTGAATAACACACCCCGACAAATGAACATTCTCAAAGCATTAGGCGCCACATTGCCTATTTATGCTCATATTCCGATGATTTTAGGGTCTGATGGCAAACGTCTGTCAAAACGCCATGGTGCCGTCAGTGTGCAGCATTACCGAGACAGCGGCGTGTTGGCACCTGCGCTTTTAAATTATTTAGTGCGGCTAGGGTGGTCCCATGGCGATCAGGAAATCTTTAGCCGCGAACAAATGATCGAACATTTTGAACTGGATCACATTCATAAATCAGCGGCTATTTTTAATACGGAAAAACTTTTGTGGGTGAATCAACACACCCTGAAGCATGGCGATCCTCAAGCGTTTAAAAAAGATTTTATTGCGCAATTCGTACAGTGTGGTCTGAGTTCTGCATTGCTTGAAAATCTTCCAACGGATTATCCCAGCTTAGAAATGGTGTGGGCTGTGCAATGTGCGCGGGTGAAAACCCTCAAAGAAATGGCGGAGAAAAGTCTGTATTTTTATCAAGACCCTCCCGCGGATGTCATCGTGCAGGCAGACTGTTATACAGAAGCGGGACAGATCCGATTAAAAGCCGTGCGCCAGGCCTTGGCTGCGCTGGCAGAGACAGACTGGCAGGCTATTACGCTGCATCAGACCATAGAAGCGCTTGCCACAGCCCTCGGCCTAAAACTGGGCGATATCGCAAAGCTTTTACGTTTAGCCCTTACCGGTAGCACGGTTTCTCCACCCATTGATCAAACCTTGGTACTGATAGGGCCGACAAGGGTTTTGCAGAGGCTGGACAGGCTTATTGACAGCCAGGGTTCTCAGGGGTAGAATCGCGCCTTCTCTAGGTGTTTACCTAAGGGGCTATAGCTCAGCTGGTAGAGCGCTTGCATGGCATGCAAGAGGTCGGCGGTTCGACCCCGCCTAGCTCCACCATAGACACAAAGAGATCAGGCACACTGTTTTGCTGTCCCCATCGTCTAGAGGCCTAGGACACCGCCCTTTCACGGCGATAACAGGGGTTCGAATCCCCTTGGGGACGCCACTTTATATAGATGGCGCAACTAAATGGCGCAGCAACTCATCTCAAATTCTAAAGTCTCTAAAACCTGTTTAGGGCGTCCAGTATCGGTATATTGCATAAAGCGCACATTAATACGATGCTTATTACCACTCACTTCTGGGTAAAGCTCAGAGTCTGTACTCAATGCAATACGCAATAACTGACACGCGTACTGTGTTTCCAGGGATTTTTGAAAGAAACCATTAGACGCTAGTTGTCGTTCGAATAAAGTGCTGTTTCTAATCAAGGCTAAGATTAATTCAATACTCTCATAAAAAGGGGTGATTTCCTCTAACCATTGGGCTAAAGCTTCTGATTTAAGGTGAGGATCTTGATGGAGCCAATAATGGTAGGCCGGTATGTCAAAGCTACAGGTGCCACCACTGATCACGGTGCGTTGGCGCACACTGTTTAGTAGATCATTTTCGCGGATCCGGTTGCTGAGTTTATTCGGTAAGCGTTGTATATTCTGGGATTGATGGCTTAGTTCTTGGAGGGTTTTTTCGAGGCGACCCTTATCAACATTCGCGATGTCTAAAAGCCTAGAGAGTTCATTGCGGTGACGGTCCAATTCTTTGAGTACTTCGGAGCGTAAATCGGTACGATCCAGAATAGTAATCACCTCGACCAGTGCTGAAACGCTGGCATGACTATCCCAGACAGAATAGCCATTTTTGAAGTGTGAAATCTGACTGAAAAGATGTTCCAGCCTTAAGAAAACTCTGATCCGTTCATTTAAAGGATGCTCGTATAAGATCCGGCTTGACATGCGTTCACTATATAGGATCTTCCGCTGCCTGAATAGGGCCTATTATCCAAGGCTTAGCAATCGAAAATAATACACGGGGATCATGTTTTGAAAATACAAGGCAATAAGACCAGCCGCTGCGATGAAAGGCCCAAAAGGGATTGCGGTATGGCGATCTTTGCCCTTAAAAAGTATCAGACCAATGCCAAATAAAGCACCTAGCATCGAGGAGAAAAAGAGAATAAACAAGAGTGATTGCCAACCAAACCATGCGCCCATCAGCGCCATGAGTTTAAAGTCTCCATAACCCATGCCTTCTTTGCCGGTGATCCACTTAAACACCCAATACACAGACCACAGTGATAGGTATCCACAGAGCGCACCGAGAATGGCCGAAGCAGGGCTTGCGAAGGTTTGGTAAGTATTAAAGAACAATCCTAGCCATAAACAGGGTAGCGTGAGGGTATCGGGTAGTAGTTTATGATGGATATCAATCACACTTAAGGTTATTAATACCCATACCAACAGCAGTCCGGCAAGGGTTGCCATACTAAAGCCATATTGCAGTGCCACGCAGACAGAAAGTAAGGCGCTCGCGCTTTCAACCAGGGGATATTGTAGCGATATTTTGTGTTGGCATTTGTCGCAGCGTCCTTTCAGCTGCAGATAACTCCAAAGGGGGATATTGTAATAAAAGGGGATAAGGTGCTTACAATAAGGACAGTGGGATCGGGGCCGCCACAGATTGAAAAGCGTGTAGGGTTGGCCTTCATCTTCTGCCTGCATCATTTTTGGGATCCGCAGGATGGCTACATTTAAAAAACTACCGACTAAAAGACCGAAGATCCCTACACTACTTAGAAATAGCCAGCTATTTTGCATCCATTCCATAACAGCTCCTACATGATAGATCCCATCTTGAATACAGGCAAGTACATGGCTACCACCAAACTACCAACCACTATACCCAGTATTACCATAATCAGGGGTTCTAGCAAGCTAGTCAGTCCATCGATGGTATTATCGACATCTTCTTCGTAGATAGTGGCAACCTTGGCCAACATTTCTTCTAAGGCACCCGACTCTTCGCCAATGCCGATCATTTGTGAGACCATCACAGGAAATACCCCTGTTTTTCGCATGGCAGGACCCATTTGTTGTCCGGCTTCTAAAGAACTTTTAATGGTTTGTATGGCGGTATAATACACGATGTTATTGGTTGCAATCGACACCGCCTCTAGCGATTCAATCAGTGGCACACCCGCAGCCGAGGTCGTGGCAAGGGTACGGGCAAAGCGGGCAATCACCACTTTTTTAATAATCGTGCCAAACAAGGGTAATTTTACCAGCAGTTTTTGCAGGAAATCTCTTGTTTTCTTATGTCTTTTGTAGAGTTGGTTGATGAGGATCCCAAAGCCTACCAGTATCATTAGAATCAATAAGCCATGAGCTTGTAAGGCTTCTGATATGTTAAGTACAAACTGTGTAAAACCCGGTAACTCTGCACCGTAGGATGCGAAAAGCTCTTTAAACGTAGGTACTACTTTAATAAGTAGAATGCCAGTGACGATCAAAGCAACAGATAGTACAGCAGCAGGATAATACATAGCTTTTTTTATTTTCTTTTTTAAGGAATCAGATTTTTCTTTATAAAGGGCGATGCGGCTCATCATCACATCGAGGGTACCCGATAATTCGCCCGCTTCGACTAAACTACACACGAGGGTATCAAACTGTTCAGGGTGTGCCTTAATCGCCACCGAAAAAGATTTTCCACCTTCTACATCGGTGCGCACTTGACTACAAAGTTTTTTGAGTGCACCGCTGGGGCAACCATCGCCGATAATCGTGAGTGCTTGCACAATAGGAATACCCGCGGTCAGCATAATCGCCAGTTGTCGGTAAAAGGCAGCAATTTGATCGCCTTTAATGCTAGAAGATTCGCCAAAAAAGCCATTAGATTTTTGATGCACCTTAATTTGCTTCAATCCTTGGCTTTGCAAGGCGCCACGTGCTGCAATCGAAGACAGGGCAGAAATATCACCGGTTATTTTATTATTTTTTTGATCAATGGCAGTATAACTAAATGCCTTGGTCGAAACCGTTTTCTTATCGCTCATTTTTTATTCCTTCATAATTCTGAATAATTCATCCAGGGTTGTAAGGCCTTTCTTAACTTTTTCTAAGCCTGCGCGTCGCAAACTCCACATGCCTTCATCCAGCGCTTTTTGGTGTATCGTTATAGGATTGCCACCCGCAAGCACAAGCGTGCTGATGGCAGTCGAAATAGGCATGATTTCGTAAATACCAATACGACCTTTATAGCCGTTTTTACATTTTTCACACCCTACGGGTTCAAAGAGTTGTAAGCTAGGTATCTCTTCTTCGCTAAAACCGTGTTCTAATAAAATGTTTTTTGGTAGTTCGAAGGGTTTTTTGCAATCATGACATAAAAGACGTGCTAAGCGTTGTGCGACCACCAAAGAAATAGAAGTGGCTAAATTATAAGCCGGAACCCCCATATTCACCATGCGTATAATTGTATCGGCTGCGCTATTGGTGTGCAGGGTCGATAACACCATATGGCCTGTTTGGGCTGCTTTTACGGCAATTTCTGCGGTTTCAAGATCACGAATCTCACCCACCATGATAATATCAGGATCTTGACGCAGAAAAGCTCTTAAGGCTACGGCAAAGGTAAGACCTGCTTTCAGATTAAGACTCACTTGATTCACACCCGGCAAATTAATTTCCACCGGATCTTCACAGGTGGAAATGTTGCGTTCGGAGGTATTTAAAATATTAACGGCGGTGTACAAAGAAATCGTCTTGCCACTACCGGTGGGGCCTGTCACCAAAATCATGCCTTGGGGTCTTTCGATAGCTTTTAGAAAAAGTTCTTTTTGAAAAGGTTCAAACCCCAGTGCATCGACGCCTATTTTGGCCGAGGTTGGATCCAGAATACGCATCACGATTTTTTCCCCATATAGCGTAGGGCAGCTGGCTACACGAAAATCGATGGATCGTGCAGACGAAAGGCGCATTTTAAAGCGACCATCTTGGGGTATACGACGTTCTGAGATATTTAAACGAGCCATCACCTTCAGACGTGCCGCTAAGCGATCGGCTGTATTAGAGGGTGGGGTTGCATGCTCGTAGAGAATGCCATCATGTCTAAAGCGGATCCGATAGTTGTTTTCATAAGGTTCAAAATGAAGGTCGGAAGCGCCCATATTCACCGCTTCTAGGATCACTTTATTAATAAAACGAATAATAGGGGCATCTTCGGTGCTATCGCCCGAGGCTATTTTGGCAGCCGCTTCCCGGGCTTCTTCTTCGTTAAAGAAATCGACTTCTTCAAGATTTGCATCCAAGGCGCCTAGCGATGCCGCCTCAAGGTTGGCAATAATTTTGGTGATGAGCGCACTCAGTTTATGTTCTTCGACCAATACGGCTTCGGTATACATGTTCGTTTGGTATTTAATTTCATCTACAGCTTTTAAATTGGCCGGGTCCGAAATTGCAATAAACAGTCTATCGCCCCGTTTAAAAATAGGTAGCGCGTGATATTGCACAATCAGTGTGCTACTTAGCAGATCGCGTGGAATGTTTTGTTGCTCAAAAGCATCCAAATTAAGCACCGGGATCCCAAATTCTTGGGAACAGCGAATCGCGAGATCGGTGGGGTTGAGGGTGCCATTTTCAATCAAACGGCTAATAAAGGGTTTGGCTTCTTTCAGGGCTTGTTCGCTAATGTTTAAGGCAAGTTCTTCGCTTAGCAATCCAATCTGGATTAACTTTCGGGCAAGTCCCCCGAGGGGCGCTACTTTGATATTGTTTTCATCTGCCATAAAACACGCTCTTTGCTGATCACCCTATCGTTTAGGATAAGGTGATGCAAAAAGCGTGCCAAAGTGGAAGCAGGGGGGGCTCTCCATGGATTATTGACAACTGGCAGGTGCAAAGGGGCTGCCACCAGTAGTAGCAGGAAAAGTAGCACTGTTACAAGTCCAGTTTATAGAACCATCCGCTAATCCAGAAGGCGTTAAGATAATATTAACTGCAGTACCCCCTCCGGCAGCGGCGGTACTGACGGCTGTAACAATGCATGTATTAGCGATAGTCCATGAGGTGGTATTAGTTGTGGCACCTGGTGATCCGGTTTTTAATGAGGCAGCCATTGCAGTACAGAGGTTGCCAGATAATGGACTACTGACTGCGACGGCCCCCCCCGATTCAGCGATAAAGGCGGTGGCCGATTGGGAAGCAGTATGTGCATAACCAATCACTTCGCTTATGTGAGACTTATAAATGTAGGTTCTGTAGGAAGGTACCGCGACACCGGCTAATACCCCGATAATCGCTACAACGATCATCAATTCGATAAGCGAAAAACCTTTGTTTGTATAACGTTTCATCAATACAATCTCCAATGGGTATAGGGGGGCCCTATTTGGAGTGTAGGTAGAGAATGGTATTTTTACCAATAAGGCTGTTTTTGTAGGCTATATTTTCAAAATGCCCTCTCTCGGATGTGAGGGAGGGGCAAAGCACGCCAAAGCGTCAGCGACGGCGGTTAGGGTGGAGGTTGTGTGTACAGTGCCAGTGTCTTTTCCTGCACCCATTGCTCCGAGAAAGATTGTTCGACGCGCCTGCGGCCTGCAAGACCCATACGGGCTCGAAGATCGGGGTCTTCAATCAAGCGGGTCAATGCTTTTGCCAGTGCTTCTGCATCGTGAGCAGGGACCAAGAAGCCATTCTCCCCTTCTTGTACGAGCCCGGGTGTTGCATGGCTGTGCACCAGCGCCTGTACGATCGCACGACAGCCGGGTACATCGGTGGTTACAATCGGCCGACCACAGCTGGCGGCTTCCAGCAACGATTTGGGTAAGCCTTCGCGATAGGAAGGTAGTACGGCAATATGGGCGCTTGCATAGGCTGCGGCTACATTCCCACAATGGCCCGCCCAGCGCAACAAGCCTGCTTGTTCCCACGCTTGAAGGGTCGCTTCTGGGATTGAAGAAGGATTCTCAGGATCGGGTAAGCCATAGAGTACAATCTCGATAGCAGGTGCTGTTGTGGTTGCAAACATGCCCATGTTTTTTAGGATCCTTGCCGCTTCTGCCAATTCGCCGATGCCCTTATGCCACAGTAGACGTGCCATACAGACAATGCGTACGGGGGGCGTGGGTGGGAAGGGTGCTACTTGATAGTGCTGCAAATCCACGCCTGCACCAGGAATAATCACCGATTGCTCAGGCCGAAGTGTGCCCTGTTGGATTAAATAATCTTGATCATCGGTATTCTGTAAGATAAGCATGCTGTTAGGTGCAGAAAAAATATTTTTAAAGATTCGTAACACAAGTCGTTGACCCATGTTTTTGATCACGCTCTCTTTCATGCAACTGTAGGGGCCGATCTTCGTTCCGGCCCTTTGTGCCAAGGGCCCGGGTGAGGGTGTTGTAAATAAATAACCCAATCCCGGCAGTGCATTAATCACACGGGGTACACCACAGATGCGTGCTATCCACGATCCAAAAATCACAGGCTTGAGTGCAACCTGATGCACAACATCCGGCTTGTAGCGTTTATAAATCGAATAAATTTCTAGGAGCGATCGTATTTGATGGAAGGGATTAAAACCACCACGTTTAAAATGGTGCAGTGGAAACACCGTTATACCCAAAGCCTCTAGTTTTTGTTGTACCGCTGTATTACATCTTGTAATAAGCGATACTTGATAAAAGGCTTTGCGCGCAGCAAGCGCAATATGTAAGCGGTGTGAACAGAAATAATCAGCTTCTGCAACAAAGTACAGTATTTTTTTTGATGGCTTACCGCCTCCCTCGCTATGCGGGGGAGGGTTGGGGTGGGGGTGATTCACAACGTCCAATAAGCCATTCCTGCAGGCTGCTTTTCTTTCCAGATCCGCTTGAGATCGGCTACCAATCCCCGAGGCTTTAAAAGCCGCGTTAAATCTTCGGTGCTGAACTGTGTATAGGGTTGGTGTGCCACGGCGCTGACCACGCAATCATAGTCTTTAGACTCGTTTAAGGATGCAAGCGACATACCCAATAAAGTTTCGGCATCTTGTCTGTCGGCAAAGGCATCATGTACGGCTATCACACAGCCTTTAGCTTGTAAGGCCTGAATCAAATCAATCACTTTGGTGTTTCTTAAATCCGGAATATTTTCTTTAAAAGTGAGACCCAGAATAAGGATCTTAAAATCCCTGCGCGAAGGATCTAAGCGTTCTAGGGCCTGATAGATCTGGTCGGCCATAAAGGCTCCCATGCTTTCATTAATACGTCGTCCTGCTAAAATAACGTCGGGTTCTATATTCAGCGTGCGTGCGCAGTGGGCGAGATAATAAGGATCCACCCCAATGCAATGCCCGCCCACTAAACCCGGTTGAAAGGGCAAGAAATTCCATTTGGTGTTTGCAGCGTCTAAGACATCATAAATGGATAGGCCTAGTTTATTCACAATGGTGGTGATTTCATTCACAAAGGCAATATTAATATCACGCTGTGCATTTTCAATCACTTTGGCAGCTTCGGCGGTTTTAATGGAGCTTGCCATAAAAATACGACCCTCATTCATGCTGCCATAAATGGCTTTCAGTGTCTTGGCAATCTCAGGTGTTTGTCCGGCCACCACTTTGGTAATACTATTCACAGTATGGTGTTTATCGCCTGGGTTAATCCGTTCGGGCGAATAGCCTAAAAAGAAATCAACACCACAAACAAGGTTTGAGTGTTCGGCCAGTATTTTGCCACAAAATGCCTCGGTCACACCGGGATACACCGTGCTTTCAAAAACCACGATAGCGCCTTTTTGCATCACTTTGCCAATCATTTCAGAGGCACTTTGCAAACAGCTTAAATCGGGGGTGTTTTGGGATGTGACGGGCGTTGGCACCGTGACAATGTACACATCTTTTCCACGCAGATCCTCAACCGTGTGGGTTAGGAAAAGTGGGGTTGACTGCAGGGTTGCCTGGTCAATTTCATAGGTTTTATCAAGGCCTTGCTTTAAATCTGCAATGCGTGCGGTGTTAATGTCAAAGCCCGTGACCTCAAAATGAGGTGCCAGCGAAACGGCTAAGGGTAAACCAACGTAACCCAGGCCAACAATGGCAATCGTCAAAGATGGATTATGCATAATAAGCCTTATACCAGTTAATAAATTGTTGTAAACCTTCTTCAATGTTGACGGTGGGTTTGAAACCAAAATCGCGCGTGGTCTCAGCAATATCCGCAATGGTCTCGATCACATCCCCCGGCTGTAGCGCATCGAGATGGATCCGTGCTTTTTTCCCGGTGAGTCGCTCAAGGGTATTCATAAAATCCATTAAAGATTCGGAGCGATCGTTGCCGATGTTATAGATCCGATGTCTGGGTTCGTTGAGCGAGGCTGCAGGTGGCTTGTCTAAACAGGCAAGCACGCCTGTCACGATGTCATCAATGTAGGTGAAATTTCTTCGCATATTCCCTTGGTTAAAAAGGGTGAGGGGCTTTTCTTCTAAGAGTGCTTGGGTAAAAAGAAAAGCAGCCATATCGGGTCTGCCCCAGGGTCCATACACCGTAAAAAAACGTAAACCCGTGGCCGATAGGCCAAACAAATGGCTATAGGTGCTGCTAAATAATTCATCACAGCGTTTGGTCGCAGCATACAGCGACATAGGATGATCCACCGGATCATGCACCGAAAAAGGTAGTTTTTGGTTGGCACCATAGACCGAAGAACTACTGGCGTAGACCAGATGTTGTACGGCCCAAGCTCTGCAAGCCTCTAGGATATTCAGATGACCCATCACATTGGACTCGGCATAGGCATGGGGGTTGATGAGCGAATAGCGTACGCCAGCCTGTGCGGCTAAATGCACCACACGATCGATGTTGGGGGTCTCTGTCTTAAAAGCTTGCATGGCCTGTTGATGTGCAATATCAATAAGTTTGAATTCAAACATTTTATGGGGCGTCAACTGCGCCAGGCGTGCTTTTTTTAAGTTTAGATCGTAATAGTTATTCAGATTATCAATACCGAGGACGCTTTCGCCGCGGGCTAAGAGTTTTTGGCAGACATGGTAGCCAATAAAGCCTGCCGCGCCTGTGACTAAAATGGTCATTTATGAAAGGCTCCGTAGAATGTGTGGGTATCATACGGGTGTCTACGGGGTGTATCAAGAAGTAGAAAAAAACAGGGGCGGTTTTAAGCGCCCCCCCCTAAGCTAGCAATTGACTGCCGCCTTGTTGGCCACCCGCATTGCCTGCGTGATCCACGCTAAACCACTGCGCATCGATCAAACGCAGTGCGCTTAAAGATCCACCCCAGACGCAGCCGGTATCCAGTGCAAAGACATTGGGTGCAGGGCAGCGTTCTTTTAACAAAGACCAGTGACCAAACAAAAGCTTTGTTTCTCGATTGTAGGGATGTTGAAGGTTGAACCAAGGATAATAGCCGGGGGGTTCTTGCTGTGGATAGCCTTCTAGCAGCACGACAGCGCCATCGAGCGTACAGTACCGTAATTGTGTAAAGCTATTCAAAATAAAACGCAGACGTGGCATGCCGCTTAAAGCAGGATCCCACATCAGTGGAGCCTCTTTATAGATCCCGCACAGGAGTGTTTTGATCCCCGCATCATCCTGGAGACAGTCTTCGACTTCAGTCGCCAGACGTAGCGCTTCTGGGAGATCCCAAGGCGGCAAGATTCCGGCATGGAACAGGGTAAATCCAAGGGTCAGATCCTGATGGATCAACGGTTGTTGGCGTAGCCAATGGATCAGTTCTTCTCGGTCGGTTGCTGCTAAGATATCGCTAAAAGTATGACGCTTGCTGTCATAAGGTAGGGCACCACAGGCAACACCTAACAACGCAATATCATGGTTCCCTAAAACGGTGCAGGCCTTATCACCCAAATCCCGTATAAAACGCAGGGTTTCTAAGGATTGGGGTCCTCGATTGACTAAATCACCGCTAAACCACAGGCGGTCTTCTGAAGGGTTCCAGTTGATTTTTTCGAGTAGGCGCTGCAGAGTTTCCAAACAACCATGTACATCGCCAATCGCATAGGTTGTCATGAAAGGGTGGTCTGGTTTAGGGTATTGCTTAACCGTACAAAATCGGCGACCGAAAGTGTTTGGGGCCTTGCACCCGGATCAATCCCAGCCGCTGTAAAACCCTGGGTGTCTATATAAGATCCGAGGGTATTGCGTAGTGTTTTACGCCGTTGATTAAAAGCTCTCTGTACTATCTGTGCAAAGGTTGAAAATGCGTGCGCAACAAAGGGTGGTGCTTGATAGGGTTTTAAACGTACAAAGGCCGAATCTACTTGTGGAGGCGGTCTAAAGGCTTCGGGCCCCACGTCTAAGAGCAGTGCATTGTCGCAAAAATACTGGGTCATCACGCTTAATCGACCGTAGTTTGTATCCCCGGGTTGTGCGACCAAACGTGCAGCGACCTCTTTTTGAAACATAAAATGCATATCAAAAATCAAAGCCGCATGGTCCAGTAAATGAAACACCAAGGGCGTAGAAATATTGTAGGGTAAATTCCCTACGATCCGTACAAGGGTGTGTGGGTTATGGCTTTGTACAAAAGCTTTCAGATCAAAACGCAGTACATCTTGGTTATGGATGCTTAATCGTTCAGGAGAGGCCATGGCGCTGAGCATCGCTATCAGATCGCGATCAATTTCAATCAAGGTTAAGTGCGAAACGCGTTCTAAGAGCGGTCGGGTGAGCGCGCCTAAACCAGGACCAATTTCTATCAAGCAATCTGAAGGTTTGGGATCGATACAGTCTAGGATCTGTGCAATAGCCAGCGGATCGTCTAAGAAATGCTGGCCAAAGCGCTTACGAGGCTTATGGCTGGACAATTTCGACATCGGAGTCTGCACGCAATTGTTTTAACCAGCGTACTAATTGTGCTTCAAATTGACGTCGATACAAAGCTTCAGCCGCCTTTTCTTGTAATTGCATGGGATTATCTGTTCCCTGTCTTTTATCCAAAAGCTTGATAATATGAAAGCCGCTACTATCTTCGATAGGACCTCGGATTTCACCTACACCGAAGCCTGGTAGGACTTTTGTAAACAGCGTGGGTACCGAAGCAGCTTTATGCCAACCTAAATCACCCCCTTGGAGTGCTTGTTGGGCAGTCGATTTTTCCATCGCCATCTTCGCAAAATCTGCGCCATTTTTAAGTTCTTTCACCACAGACTCTGCTGTGAGACGTGCCTGGCTAATCGCCGCCGCAGTCGGGGGTTCAGGCATGGCAATCAATATATGGGCTAGGTGGTACTCAATCTCGCTGTGTTCTTGTCCTGCAGGGGATGCTAAAAAGGCATCAATATCTTTTTTGGAAACATGGATCAAGGATCCAACTTCACGTTGTTGGATTTTCGCCAAAATGAGTTCTGTTTTTAGCCAAGCACCAAATTTTTTAAGCGGTATTTCTTGATCCGTCAAAAAAGCTTCAAAGGCTTCCACGGATAAACCATCTTGGGCAGCCATGTCTGCGATCTGCGCATCAAGGATCGCCTCTTCGAGTTTTAAATCTTCGGGGGTCGCCCATTGCAGCTGCAACTTTTCTAAGATCATTTTTTCGAGCAGTTGTTTTTGTAACACCCCCAGGGGGGGAACCGCCATGTCGGGATGAATGTGCATCATCAGTAATTTGGTGCGCAGTTTAAGATCGGATTCGCTAATGGCCTCACCATTGACCGATGCTACCAGACGATCGAGAGACGGTGGTGCTTTGGGCACAGAAGCCACTGTGGCCGATGAAAAGCTTAGCATTGCCAAAAGGCACAACATGATACGATATTTCATAAATAAGTCCAATAACTAATTCTTGCTCATTCTACCTTAAAAATGCCTATCTGACCATGGTCGGTAGTCTGGAATGGCGCGTTTAAGGGTGCTATGCATGCTGTTGTCACCAAAAGCCCCCAGACCTTTAAAGACCCACTGGATAAAAATAGCATTGGTATAGGCCTTTGATTGGGGTCGATTCAGATCGTAGGGCTTTAAAAAGCGTGTTGCCAAGAGGCGCACGGCCATGCAGCAACCCTGTTGTTCAATACCGAAGGCAAAATCGTTCGAACGTTTGCGATCGATATCATAATGCCACCGTCCGAGTAAGCGCCAACGGGGGTTCAGTGGCCAGGCCAAGGAGAGATCGCTTTGTCGTAGGCTTTGTGCCTGACCCGTTTCAGGGTTAATCACCCAAGGGCTTGCCCGCAGAAATTGATAGCCTAGATTAAAAACCGCTTGGGGGTCTGGATGGTATTGTAGGTAAAAGCTTGTTTTATCGGTGTGTTTTTGGAGAGGATCCCATTGGGTATCAGCGGTCGCAAGCCAGGCATCAATGATCTGATAGCGTGCATCGAATACCAGGGATGAATGATGGGCTTTGGTGGCACTTAGCGTAGATTCAGGATCATTACCGGTACCATAATAGCTTCGCACCCTGCGTTCTTTGAAATAGTGGATCTGTCCAAGGCCTAAGTGATATTTTTCAATGCCCGTACTGCTCGGAAAAAACCCTGTGCTCACACCCAGGGTTAATTGATCGGTATCGCCTACGCGATCAAGCCCGGTAAAGCGATTATCCCAATAGAGTTGATTGGCACTAAAGCCTGCGTAACTGGTATCAAAATTGGGTAGGCCTTGTTGGTTGCGAAAAGGCACGCGTACATAATAGGCTCTGGGTTCTAAGCTTTGCCGGTACGTTTCCTGATTGAAAGCGAAAGAACGATCGAAAAAAAGTCTGGCATCTACACTAAACAGGGGCAAGTCCAGATGGGCGCGCGCATGGTGCGTGGGATTATGAGGACCAGGGCGTAGATGATAGGACAAGGTATTCCACTGGATTTTTGGGGTCAGTTTTCCCCAAGGTCTTCGCAGCGGTAGACTTAAACTAGGACGCAGATGCAAACGATCGCCCGTGGTAAAAGCCTGTTGTGTTTGGGGATCAGGCACATGGGCAAAATGTGTGAAGTCTCCATGCAGTTTCCATTCTAAACCCAAGGGCAAATCATCGTTTTGGTTGTGGAGGGTTATTTGTGGTAATCGTTTATACACGGCTTGATTCAGGGGGGCATCAAAGGGATACAGGGTTTGGTATTGTTGCAAGCGTGTTTGTAAAGACCATTGGGGTTTTTGGTAATTCAAAGAGGCCTCTTGCAATAATTGGGTTGTGCTGGCCATCCCTAAACTATCGCCAAAATCTATCAGATCATTATCATCATGCACACGATGGTAGCGAATGTTCGATTGCCAGTTTGGATGGGGTGTCATCTGATGGTTCAGGCGCAGGGATCCGCGGTTATTCCCGCGTTCTAAGGCTTTCAGACGTGGATCCGTTTGTGTCATACCGGGATGGATGCGTTTTTGGGTTTTAAATGTTTGATAAGCTTTGTCATTGGGTAACCAAAAACCATCTATTTCCCCTTGGCTGTAGGGTTGCAGATAACGCCCTAGACCTTGTAGTCCCGCCCCTCGTTCGCTAAAAAAGTGAGGGGTAATGGTTGCATCGTAGTGAGGCGCTATATTCCAGTAAAAGGGTGCACTCAAGGCCATGCCCGATCCACTGCGATGACCCATCGCAGGGTATAAAAAGCCGGTTTTACGTCGATCATCCATGGGGAAATCAACATAAGGTAGGTAAAAAACAGGGACATCTTTGACATAGAGCTTTGAATGATAGGCTTGTCCACGCCCCGTTTCCTGATTCAGATCAATGCTTTTGGCTTTGAGTATCCACGTATTTTCACAGGGGGCACAGGTGCTATAGCTCGCGTTGTCTAAATGTATAAAGTTTTTATGGTGGATGCTTAATTGTGTGGCCTCCCCACGGCCATGCTGTTCGTAGAGTCGGTAAGCGGCGTTATCGACGGTTTGTTCTTCTTCTGCGACCATCAGTTTTGCGTGCGTGCCATCCACACGTCTTCCCGGCTCTGTAATCTGCACATGGCCAAAGGCTTCTATGCAATACAGGGGTTTGGCGCGCTTTGGATCGCGGTGGATCAGCGCACGTTCGGCACGGATCTGACGATCCTTTTCAAAGAGTTGTACATGACCTTCTAAGGTCGATACCCCTTCGGGTTTAAAAAAGCCCTGATCGGCATTCAGCTTTAGCTCGCCACTGAGAGGTAGGTTTAATAAGGGGGGTTCTTGGTAATAGCCTCCACAGAGCGTGTGGGTGCTAGGATCTGAAAGCCAATCATCTAACATGCAGCCGGAAGCCTGCACGTTGTTTGGGCTTAGGGCCGAAAACAGTATGCATAAAGGGATGACAAATATATAAAAAAGCTTCAGTATCAATTTCACCGCCTCCACGCTAAACTTTTTTAGAGCAGGCTGCAAATTTTTGTTATTAAGTAGGGTTTCAAACATGAATCGTGAGTCCATGATCGACCGGTGGCTGCAAAGCTTTTTTGGTGCATCCTCTTTTCAGCGTAAGGCTTTGGCAGGAGACGCAAGTGCCCGTCGTTATTACCGTATTCATCACCCGGATCAGTCCTATGTGCTGATGGATGCCCCACCACCTGAAGCACCCCATCGTTTTGTGGATTGTCAGGCCCTATTCGCGCAGGCCGGTTTAACAGTACCACACATCATCGCAGCCGATTTGGATCAGGGCTTATTGTTGTTATCCGATTTTGGGGATGATCTCTATTTGCAAAAGCTGCAGGATCACAGCGCCGATCACTTGTATGAAAAAGCCATGGTGGCTTTAATAGCGTTACAGCAGTGCACTGCACCGTTGGCGCACTTTGACAGAGCCTTTATGCATCAGCAACTGAATGATCTCTTCGAGCATTGGTATCTGAAGCATCACAAAAATTTTTTTTTAACGCCCGCTCTTTCAAGCGATTTACAAGCCGTATATCGGGTGTTATTTGAAAATGCGCGTCAGCAGCCACAGGTCGTTATTCATCGCGACTATCATTCGCGCAATCTGATGGTATTGTCTGAAAAGAGTCCAGGTATTTTAGATTTTCAGGATGCGATGCGTGGACCGCTCACTTACGATCTCGTTTCTTTATTGCAGGATTGCTATATCGATTGGCCCGCCGATCGCATTCAGAACTGGGTGCGGGCTTTTCAAGCACGTGCCGAGCAAGCAGGATTGGTAGGGTGCGTCAGCGATGCGCAGTTTTTGCGTTGGTTTCACTTAAGTGGCGTGCAACGGCATCTTAAAAATTTAGGGATCTTTGCCCGCCTTCACCATCGGGATCGTAAATCCATGTATTTAAAAGAGATCCCCAGGGTCTTGGGTTATATTCAGGAAACCTGTGCCTTGTATGCCGAATTAGAACCTTTAGGTTTTTTGTTGCGTGCGATCACCGAAGATTCGAACGGGCAAAACCAAGAGGTACCGCTGGTGGCCCTTCGATGAAAGCGATGCTTTTATGTGCAGGGCGTGGGGTGCGCATGCGGCATCTTACGGTAGACAAACCCAAACCTTTATTGGAGGTTCAGGGGCAATCCTTATTGTTACGGCATTTGTATGCCTTTCAGCGTGCAGGCATTGAAGCAGTGGTCATCAATCTTGGGTATTTAGGCTATCAGATCCCTCTTTATATCGACCAAGCACGTATAAAGGATCCCACTTTAACGATACCGGTTCATTACTCGGTGGAAGATCCGGTCTTAGAAACCGGAGGGGGTGTGCTAAAAGCCTTAGCACACTTAGGGCCCGATCCCTTTATCGTGGTGAGTGCCGATATTTTTACGGATTTTGATTTTAGATTATTGCCGAAAAAATCAGAAGGGCTGCTGCATTTGTTAATGGTCGATAATCCACCGCATCATCCAGAGGGGGATTATGCCTTAATAGAAGGGCATCTTGATAGAAAGGGAAGCCCTAAGCTTAATTTTGCAGGTGTTGGTGTCTACGATCCAGCGTTGTTTGTAGACTGCACACCGGGTTTTTTTCCTTTGCATCTTTTATTTGAACAAGCGATTGACCAAGGAAAGGCCACCGGTCAGCATTATGCAGGGCTGTGGCACAATATGGGCACACCGGAGCAATTCAATGATCTGGGGTAGAGTGATGGGTCTTATAGTCGGTGCCAAACTGCTGGGTTTTTTTGGGGCTCTGATAGGCTTTTGGCTTGGTTTTATGGTGGATCATGCTGTGCGTACCTATCGGTCCTTGAAGTTCGGTTCAAAGGGGACACAGCAGACTTTTCGTCAAACGATCTATACCGTCTATGAAGATCCTTTAGCAGAGGCCTACCGTGTGTTAGGCTTGTCCAGAACAGCCACCGATGCAGAAATTAAACAACACTATAGGCGTCTCATGAATCAACACCATCCCGATAAAATGCTTGCGCGCGGATTACCCAGCAGCCAGCTGCCTGCGGCCCAAAAAAAGACGCAGGCTATTCGTGCGGCCTATGATCAAATTCGTGCACAGCGGGCATTGGTTTCATGATCCTAGCGGCTTCCATTCTTTCAGCCAACTTTGCGCGATTAGGCGCAGAAGTCCAGGCGGTGTTGCAGGCGGGTGCCGATTGGATCCATCTGGATGTGATGGACAATCACTATGTGCCAAACTTAAGTTTTGGCCCGCAGATCTGTCAAGCCTTAAGGGACGAGGGTATTCAAGCCTTTATCGATGTGCATTTAATGGTAAAACCCGTCGATCGTTTAATAACAACCTTTGCAAAGGCCGGTGCTAATAGTATTAGCTTTCATCCCGATGCCAGCGATTCCCTCGCAAACAGTATCGCATGCGCACGTGATCAGGGTGTCAAAGTGGGTCTTGTTTTTAACCCCCATACACCGCTTACTTTGCTGCCGACTTTTATCGATCAGCTTGATAGTGTGCTCTTAATGTCTGTCAACCCGGGTTTTGGCGGACAAGCGTTTAAGCCGGCGGTTTTAGATAAAATTCGTGCTGCGCGATTGATGATAGAGCGTTGTGTTGCGCGTCGTGCCGATCTTGCATATCCCATACGCTTATGTGTCGACGGCGGTATTCATACAGGGAATATCAAAAGCATTCGTGATGCGGGGGCTGATACCTTTGTGGTAGGTTCGGCGCTTTTTGGATCGAAGGATTATGGGGAAATGATTAAGACATTGAAGGAATTGCTATGACTTCTTGTAACTACTCGCCGCCCTTTTTTGCCCTCACCCCCCGGCCCTAGACGGGCCGGACCCCT
>CAZFXA010000024.1:0-25513 GCA_964522825.1 uncultured Legionella sp. | reverse complement strand
TGTCTCTAAAAATCCTTGATTTTAAGCGATTATTTTAGGGGGCGGGAATCGCTGCCAATCTTTTCAAAATTTACACATGGCGGCGCAAAAAAAAGAAGCTTTAATTAAGATGGGTGGGTTACAACAACGCATGCCAACACCTATGTTTGATCGTTATCGTCAACTCCAAGGCATCAAGGACACCCATCCTAAAGATATAAGACAAGATGTACAAAACGACAATAAGCTTGATTTTTCCTATCTTGAGGAAGACGATAAAAATATGAAATGTTGGTACAAACCACCAGAGGCGATTATTTCAGAAGATAATATGTCTGGCGTATCATTGTTACCACAGTTTGAATTAGGTGCTTTTTGTTATACCACTCAAAAAAACGAGTTATACCGCATAAGTATACCACCAGCATCAGAATCACCTTTCATTTTAAATGGTTTTAACTGTGAAAAAGAACAATCTGTTTTTGGTAAAATTTTAAATGAAGCCAATGAAGTTTTTGATAAGATTATAAAATGTGTGTCATAATGTTGCAACATTATTTACAAAGACCACCAGTTAATATTACAATTTACATTTCTTTAGCGTGTAATTAAAAAATAATATCATGGAAACACAAGAACAACCGCTGATTCGTCATCCTAATCTGCAACCGGATCATAGGCTTAACGAGCATTTCGAAAATATTGCACGCTTAGTTCGCACAAATCCCGCTCTTTTATCGCTGCTCTATAGTATTGGTATAGACGCTTTCGCAAAACAATTTCTTGCACTTTTTCGAGAATCGGGAGAAGAAGCACTGTATATTAGGGAACCCCTTTCTATCGCATTGGGTACTTATGGTTGGGTGGCAGGTGCCTATTTAGCACGACATCCTAACCAAAACATAAGGAGTCGTTTAAGCACAAACATTATTAACGTCCTAACTATAAATGTAGGATTTGTCTTCGCAGCTATCTCGGGAGCAAGCTTTGAGATTTTTTGTACGGAAATAAAACACTTACAGCCTGACGAACTGTGTGAGGTTTCTTATCAAGAATTTTTGACACAGTTTATTACTATGTCTGCTGCTTTAAGTATTTTTTATACTGGTTGGGATTTGACGCCTGCCTCCGTAAAGACAGCTTTGTCTAAACGAAACACGATTAGCTATACTACGGTCGCCGTGTTAGAAGCTTTCTATAAAACATTGGTGTATAGCCGTGGTCTGTCATTCGTCTTAAGGAATGGTATGCACCTAACGAATAGTTATAGCAAAACTTTCAGGGCCATTACCTATGAATACTTGGCTATTCCAGTAGCCATTTTAGCATTTCTAATAGAAACTTTTAAACCGAGATATTCACAAAGAATAGAAAGTCTCATGTTATCTATCATCACCATTAGCTTGATGTTGTATAAGGCTCTTGATCTAGAAGCAGAATTCAAGTCACTGCCCAAAGAACAGTTATGGGCACCGATACTGATGTCAACGGTTTTAAATTTACAATTGATATCAGGCATTCTTTTTACTGCACTACATGCTAAAGAATACTTAAATTTACGCAGAAAAAGTTTTGCTGTCATTCAAGGTGGGCCCCAACTGCCCTATGTGCGAAAAGCAGATGAACAGCTAGAAGGTTTCTTAAATGGAGGCTCGCCTCAAAACTTATCGCCAGTATCTACAGTAAATGTTTCATTAGAGACACAAGGAATATTACATGCAGCCATACAGGATAAAATATTGACACTCGCTGCACTATCAGGATTCGAGATTCAAAAAGCTGCAGAACAGTTTAGTCCGTATCAAGCAATCTGTCGTATGAACCGGGATGAACTCTTAGCCCATGAAGACTATCAACAAACCACTCAAACAGTATTACGAACTATGGCGGCTATACAGTATAGAATATTGGAGCTACAAAAATGTAAATTCGAAGTGCCAGAAGATTTTGTGCCAGATCAACGCATTAGTAGCATGACTCTCCATGAACTCTTACAAGATCCAACCTATAAAACAATTACACAAGCCATGTGGTACACTGTTTTGGCAATACAGTGTAGAATGCTAGAATTATTAAAACGCCAAGTGGTAGTGCCCCAAAACTTTCAGCAACATCAAGAAATTAGTAACATGGCTCTAGCCGACCTGTTGCAAGATTCAAGATATAAAGCAATCACGCAAGCAGTATCGCAAACTTTTGAAAGCCAAGGTTTACAGATTGTAGTACAAACACCGACTGATGTACTTCTTCATAACATATCTCGTCCTGGTTTAGGTTTACTAAGCTTTTCTAGAAACCACGCTTATGGTGCCACGCACAGTACTTCTGTACACCCTCATGCATCAACCAGTGATGACCCACCTACTATGCAAAACCCTAATCTATCAACTGATCCGATAAAGCGCTCACAACCATAAAGGAGCTTCACTTTTGTGGTTTAAGCGAATACCTTTCGCATCGTTTTTATAGAGGTTTGATCACAGGTTGCCTGCTTATATCGGATAGAGAACCGCGGCTTTTTGTTTTGTATACACCGTCCCTAACAGCGTAATGCTTACCACCAAAGCGCCACAGCCTAGAATCATACTCTGATAATTATGCGGGTGGACCCAGGCGCTTAAACCTAAGGGAATTAAACTGGCCACCGAATAGGCGAGATTATAACAAAGACCCATGCCAGTACTTCTCACCGGCATGGGAAACAGCGTGGGTAAAATAGCCAGTAGATTCGTAGAATAGGCCGCAATAAAAAGTTGATAACCCAACAAAAAAATTTCTAGGGCATAACTAGCATGTGCCTCTAACATTTTTAAGGATGCATATAAGAAGAGAAGAAAAAGCGGCGTGATGACTTTAATGGCCTTGATGCGATCAATATAATCGAATAAATAACCAAAAAGAGGGGCACTTACGCCTGCCAATAAAATCCCAAAGGACATCCTTGAAAAAACCGTCTGGGTGGCATAACCAAAATATTGCTTGAGGTAAACCGGCAGATACAACGTGAAAATAATTAAATATGAAAAAAAGAAAGTCATACAAAAACCACGGATCAAGCTTTTAGGCTGTGTTTTTAAAAGCGATCCAAGAATGGTTTTAGCAGAATGATGTAGATTGTTTGCATGTTGATGCTGAAGAAAATCGGGCGTTTCATCAATCTGATTTCTCAGGATAAAAGCCACAACGGCCAAAATACCGCCCAGTATAAAGGGAAGACGCCATAGGCCTTGTGTTATTTCTTCTGTAGAAAAAGTGCGACCCATCAGAAAAACGACCAGCGAGGCCAGTAGCGCACCCACACTGGTGCTCGAAATAATCCAACCAAAATAATGGCCTGAGGGTTTAGAAGCACTGTGTTCTTTAATAAGCGTGCTAATACTCGGAATTTCCGCACCAAAAGAAAGCCCCTGTAGGATGCGGGCTAGAATCAGAAGCAAAGGGGCCCATAAACCGGCCTCTTTATAGCTTGGCAATAATCCCATAATCAGTGTTGCGGTTGCCATAACCGACATAATGACCAAAAAGGTTTTTTTACGTCCGTAAATATCGGCAATCATCCCAAAAAAATAACCCCCTAGCGGTCGCGCCAAATAACCAATCGCTAAAATAGAAAAGGTTTTTAAATAGGCAACAGCTGGTTGATGATCGACGAAAAAAACAGCCGTAATATAGGGAATCATCATGCCATAGATGATAAAATCATAATATTCTAGGCTAGACCCTAAGCAACTTAATAAGACAATACGACGTGTTTTATTCATGGCACCACTCCCCTGGAAAAACCATTCTTTCAGGTTTTATAGCGTCTGTCTAGGTCAGTAGGAGCAGCTTCAGCGCTAAGCCTATTAACACCACACCCGTCACACGCTCTAACCAATGTTTGTAGCGCTGCATGTGCCGCCCCACCACAGCACTCGTAAAAAACAAGGCAACCATGGTGAACCATACTAACGCCAAGCTACTTATCCAAAGCCCATAGAAAATCTTGGTGGATAGTGTGCTTGCTGGCGAAAGCATCACAGAGAAAAAACTCAACAAAAACAAACATGCTTTGGGATTTAAAAGACTTGTAAAAAACCCACTATAAAATCCCGTATAATAGCCATGCGGTTTTTTTTCCTGCTCTACTACAATCATGCTTTCAACATCATTTGCTTGTGGTGCAGGTTTTGCGGTAATGCCTTTGTAACCTAAGTACATCAAATAAGCAGCACCTACAATTTGCATGATCTTAAAAGCCATCACAGATTCCGCAATCAGGAGCCCTATCCCTAAAAGGTTGAGGGTTATATGGCATAAATTGGCAGAGGCAATCCCGAAGGCTGCGCCTACACCCGACAGGCGACCATGGCTTAAGCTATTTTTGACCACTATGGCAAAATCAGGACCCGGGCTCATAATCATAAGCATGATCACGAGGCTTAACATAAGAAAATCGTTCATTTTAGGCAATAGCTCCTGATGAATAGATTGCAGTCCCCACACGCTTGCCGGCAATATTTCATGTCTTTTAACTAAATAAACCTTCCATTGACACTGGAAGCTTTACACCCAAACCTTCCAGTGTCAATGGAAGGTTTGGTACCCCCAAAAACTATCCAGAAGAACTTGGCATAAAGTTTTAAGTGCATGCTATGATCACAGACATGCTTATTACAAAAATCATTACCCTTCTACTTTTCTGTCTAAGCAGTACTGCCTGCGGTACGGGATCGCAAGTCTCTGCTGTCCCACTGGAAGATGTACGTACACATATTTCTCGGATGGGCGTGCAACCAACTGAGCATATCGTGGTGGTGGATATTAAAAAACAAACACTGGCCCTTATCCATGGCAATCAGATCCAACAAATGTATACGATTTCGACCAGCAAGCGTGGACCTGGACAAAAAGCGGATACTTTCCAAACACCACAAGGCCTCCATCGCATTAATGAGAAAATTGGTGAAGGGATCCCACACTATGGCATTTTTCACCGCAGACAATTTATAGGTGTGTGGCAACGCAAACCTCGACATCAACACTTGAAAGACTATGTGTCGACAAGAATTCTGCGCTTAGAAGGTCTACAACCTGGTTTTAATCGAGGACGAGACAACAGGGGTCGCATTGTAGATACAGCACAAAGAGCGGTTTATATTCATGGGACCACCATGGAGTGGAAACTGGGTGCACCCAGTACTAAAGGTTGTGTGCATATGCGTGCAGACGATGTGATTCGTTTATTTAATTCGGTACCCGTCGGCACCTTGGTGTGGATCCATTAAACAGATGAACATTAAATAGCCACTGCAGCATAACCGCGATTACGACCATGATGCTTCGCTTGGTATAAACCAAAATCAGCTGCGTCTTTTAAATCGGCAGTATTTGCATAAGATTGATCATGATTCACCGTAGCAACCCCAAAACTTATACTTAAGTATTGATCGCAACCTGAGCGCGCATGGGGTATTGTTAAGGCACTCACCCCGGTACGTAGTGCCTCACCTACTACAAAAGCCTGATCTTTATCCGTATTAGACAATATGACAGCAAAGGTGTCACCCGTGGTGCGTGCCAAAAAACCATCAGGCGGCAGCTTTTGTTTAAGTACTTCTGCTATTTTCTTCAATGCTTCATCGCCCACAGGCGCACCATAGGCCTGATTATAGGATTGGAAAAAATCCACATTCAGTAAAATAAGCGATAAAGCTTTTTTAGCCTGCTTGGCTGCAGACCATGCCTCCACCAGTGTGTGCTCAAAATGATTTGAATTATTAAGACCTGTGAGCAGATCTTTGGTCATCACATTTTGTAAAGAGCGATTTTCAACCACTAACTCATGTGCCACTTTAAAAACTTCTTGCTTGAGGTCAAAGAGTCGTGCTGCGGCATTGATCCTTAACTGTAGCTGAGACCCTGTTAAGGGTTTTTCTAAGATATCATCGGCACCCGCTTCGATACCCTTTTGCATAGCTTCCGCTGTCCATGCACGCCCCATCAAAACGATAGGCACCCATAAAGCATGCCCCCCCGTTTGACGTACTTGTTGCACACTATCGATGGCGGATAGATCCGATAACTGTGCATCCATAAAAATAAGGTCGGGACATTTTTTACGACACTGCGCTACAACCTCTCGACCCATGAGTGCCTCTTGAACCGTGTGACCCTCTTTTTGCAGGTGCTGCACCAAGATCTGTCGATAGGCAGCGTCTTGATCGGCAATCATTACACGCACAAGGACACTCCTTTACGATCTTATTTTAGAGGGTTTTGATAGTGCTTTATCGCCAAGTCGGCCAATTCCTGAGCAGGTCTATAACCGATGGATAAGGTCCCATCCGAGAAAACCATGGAGGGCGTACCATTGATACCGAGTCTTTGACCAATCTTATACGCTTCTTCGACCTTGTTCTTACAAGTACCTGAAGGAACACTCTCATCTTTCATCACTTTATCCATGGCACTCTCTTGATTGGTTGCACACTCAACCCCTACTAATTTATCATAAGTTGGTGAACCAACGCCTTGTCTGGGAAAGGCCAGATAATTAACTTGGATCCCAAGATCCATTAAAGCAGGTATTTCTTCATGCAGTTTTCTGCAATAGCCACAATCGGGATCGGTATAAACTGTGAGTACACCTTTGACCTTTTTAGGGATATAACGTGCCAAGGTGTGACCTTTGAGGGACTGAAATAAAACCGCACGCGAAGCACGACGGCTCACTTCCGTTAGACTGCGATCGTCAGGACTTCTACGCACGTCCAATATATCGCCCATGACCAAATACTGACCATCTCGGCTGGCATAAAAGACTATATTACCTGCATGAACCTCACACAATCCTGACAAAGGACTGGCGCTTAACTTATCGATGGGTTGATCGGGTAATATTTTTTCGACCTGGCTGCGGATCTTCTCTCTCGCACTGTCTGAGACATGGCAAGACCCTTCTTCTTTTTTATGATTGTGCTGATGCGATTCTGCGATAGCCTGACCAAAGACCACAGATAACACGCAAACACCAATCCACTGCCTCATCCTTTACACTCCCTCTGAACGAATACAATACCCTTTAATAAACACCCTCTCTGTATCATATACCAAATTGAAGGAAGCGTTCGTTTATTCGCCTGCAGTGGTCGACGCTACAATGGGTGTTGCTGTACGTAGATCAGGAAATGATTGATGTAAGCGTTCTTTGATACGGGCACTTTTTCCAGTCAGTCCTCTTAAATAATAAAGTTTGGCTTTGCGTACCTGTCCCCGACGCTTAATATCGATCCCTTCAATCGCAGGGCTATGACGCTGAAATACGCGCTCTACACCTTCACCATGAGAAATTTTACGTACCGTAAAAGCAGAATGAAGGCCTCTATTACGGATTGCAATCACAACGCCTTCATAAGCCTGTGTACGCTTACGAGTACCTTCTTTGACAACGATTCGCACCACCACGGTGTCACCTGGTCTAAACGTCGGTAGATCCGTACGTAATTGCGCTTCTTCAATCTGTTGAATAATGGTACTCATTTTACACTCCTCTGAAATTCACTGTGATATTCATGCACAAATGCCTGCAATAAATCCGTCTCTTCTGCACTCAAATCGCGTTCTAATAAATCGGGCCGTCTTAACCAGGTTCTCCCCAATTGCTGTTTGAGACGCCAACGTGCAATAGCCTGATGATCGCCTTCCAATAACACCGCAGGCACTGCCAAACCATCGCTGTGTTCGGGTCGGGTATAATGGGGACAATCCAATAAACCCTCTGAAAAAGAATCCTGTGCGGCAGAGGCCCCATGTCCTAAAACCCCCGGAATCCACCGTGCCATGGCATCAATCGCTACCATGACAGCCAATTCACCACCACTGAGCACATAATCCCCGATAGACCATTCTTCGTCTACCTCTAAGTCCAATAATCGCTCGTCTACACCTTCATAACGCCCTGCCACAAACACTAAGGACTCAGCCTGCTGAACGACCTGCCGTATCTTTGTCTGGCTCAACCGCTCGCCCTGCGGTGACATATAAATCACCTTGGCTGCCTCTCCTGCAGCCTGCTTGGCCGCTTGAATGGCATGACGTAAGGGATAGATACTCATTACCATCCCCGGCCCACCCCCATAAGGTCTATCATCGACACGACGATACGGGTCCTGACTAAAATCTCTGGGGTCCCAGAGCGCAATCTCTAAATGACCCCGTTCAACGGCTCTACCTGTGATGCCATAATCGGTGAGAGCCTTAAACATCTGCGGAAATAAACTAACAATCCCACAGTGCATCACTAAAACCATTCATCCCAGCACAAACGAATCCATCGTGCTTCTTGATCAACCCCTGTGATCACAGACTCCATCACAAAGGGTATTAAAACCGTCTTTGTGGTCTTTGATGACAGTACGCCTTCTAAGGGCTCAACGACCAATACATCATTGGCACCCGCTTCAAAAACTTCCTTCACCCGACCCATACTTTGTGCTGCAGGATCGAGAGCTTGGTTATGTACCTGCATCCCAATCAAATCGGCCCAATAATAAACCCCTTCCTCTAGGGCAGGCAAGCTACCACGGGGTACCCCCACCATTGCATGCCTCAGTTGCCCTACAAGCTCTGGATTCTCATAGCCTTCCAAAGCCACCACACAACCCTTTGCCAGGCTACGACCTTGCAACACATGCAGAGGCGTTTGAACCCCCTGTTCTAGTATGTGCCAGGTTTTATAGCGCAAAATGTTAGAAGCAGGCTGGGTATAAGACTGTACGTGTACCCACCCCTTGATGCCATAAGGTGCGCCTATACGCCCCAGTACGACCATGGGCTCCCTTAGGATCCCTTCTTGTCCCATTCTAACAACAATGCTGAAACCCGCTGGGATAGTTGAGCACCCATAGCCTGCCAGTGCTGAATGCGTGCTCGATTCACATGCACTCTCATCTCTTGACCACGGGCAATAGGATTAAAATAGCCCAAACGCTCTAGCGTATTACCTGCATCCCGACGATTACGCTTATCGGTTGCAACAATATGATAAAACGGCCGCTTTTTAGCGCCGCCCCTTGCTAAACGAACTACAACCATCTCTAAGACGTACCTCTTGTTCTAACCTAAAGAGCCGCATTATATCGCAGTCCCTAGAACATAACCACCCATCTGAAGACTGATTATATCATCAGCCTTTATCGATGGATTTCCACACTAAATGACCCAGTTTTCGCACCGCGATAATCCACAGTACAATAAAGATCACAAAAATACCCGCAATATAAGGCACTGTGGCCAATAAATTGCCACACAAGACCAATAAAATTTGTATGGTTAACGACCCGCCTGATTTACCCAGACGCGAAGCAATACCATCGACCACGGCCTTACCCTTGCGTTGTTCTGCTTTGGGTAAAGGGATAAAAGCGATCTCTTTGGTTTCATCAAACACGGTATATTTTGCAGCTCTACCCAAACACATTTGCGCAGAACCAAAAAGAAGTACTAAATTAATCACCGGTGTCTGAAATAAGGCAAAGAGACAATCGCTCAAATAAGGACTGGTTTCAAAAAGCATACAACCAAAAAATCCAATACCTGTTAGGAGCAAAATGCAGGGGGTAATCATCGCTGTCACCGTCCAACCATAACGTCGAATGACATTACCCGATAAAAACAAGCTTGAGATCGTTGCAAAAACACCCACCACAGAAACAATATCGTTCATATAGGCATTAAAATCGGAGGCATCGGGATAACGCTGCTTCACTTGCGCAGTCCATAAGACATCGGCCAAGTTGTACACAATATTATAGGAGACCACCACAATTGCGATATAAAGCATATACCGTGATTTTGAGATGTACCTAAAACATTCTGTTAAGGAAAACTTCGTAAACGGTTCTTCCACCAGCGGTTCATGAAGATTGATAGCCGGCTGCATCGGCAAAACTTTTTTATTCACCCACCGAAAGAGGAAAATAATCATAACGCCTAAACATAAAACAAGGCCCAACTGTAAATTTAAAGACTGCTCCCAGGCATTTTGACCAAAGGGAAACCATGCATTGTAATCGTCTAAAATAAGAAACTGTGCAAATTGTCCCGAAAATATACCCGAGAAATTGGCCCCCAAAGCAAAAATGGCATAAAATCGTTTGGCTTCATTGACCGTCGTGACCTCATTGGCAAAACCCCAAAACAGCATGGATAAAACAGCTGCACTCCACAGATCGGATAACACATAAAATAAGGCTAAGGGCCAATGGCGAATAATAGAAATGAATCCTTTAAAACCACTGGGTAAGATTTGTTCTAGATAGTTTGCAAAAGTATTGAGCTCTAAAAGCGCTCGATTGGGATACAACACCAGCAAAAATAGCGTAAAAAACCCTAGAAATATTGCGATCATCGTATAAAAAACTTGCTCTCGATTAAGATGCTGGGACAGTTTTGTATAGAGATAGGTTAAAAGAACCGCACAGGGTAATACAGCCCACACCTTTAAGAAAGGGATCACTTCGGCACCTGATCCCTGGGAAGTCACAACCAAAGTTACTTTCATACACCGCAAGAGGTTGTAAATGAAAGAGATTAAGAAAAATAACAGTAGCATGGGCACGAGCTTTTTGTGCTCATAGCCATGAATAGGCCAAAAGAAATTCCGAAATCTAGAAAAGGGTACTGAATTAGGATGCTGCATAAATAACCTTTTCCGAAGTTGGCTGTGCCATAGTACGATCAATCTTCCTGCTGGCCATACGTCCCAGACGCAATACCGCCAAGATCCATAACGCAATCATCAGCACAAAAATAACACTGATGGCGGGAATCGTTAAGGCTAAGGTTCCATAAGACACCAACAGTGCCTGGATCATAAAAGATCCCCCCGATTTACCCAGACGCGAAGCAATTCCATCAACCACAGCCTTACCTTTACGTTGTTCCGCCTGACTCAGTGGAATAAAAGCTATCTCTTTAGATTCATCAAAGACGGTATATTTAGCAGCCCTACCCAAACAGATCTGTGCAGACCCACAAAACAAGGCTAAAGTACTCAGCGGAACCCCTAGAAAACCCAACATATAATCTGAAAACAGCCCATACTGTGTACCGAGTAAACACCCTAAGAAACCCACACTGGTTACGAGCCATAAAATGGGTGTAATTAATGCCGTGGTGGTCCATCCATAAAAGCGAATCACATTGCCTGATAGTAGCAATGCAGCAATGGTCGCGAACACACCCGTGATTGAAGCAATGCTATTGATATAGGCATTAAAATCGCTGGCATCGGGATAACGTGCACGTATTTGCTCTGTCCACAAAACATCCGATAGATTGTAAACAATATTATAGGCGACCACTAAAATAGCAATATATAACATATAAGGCGAAGAAACCAATGCCTTTAAGCAGGCCCACAAAGATAGTTTTTCGCCGCTTTCAGGTTGTAGTGCAAGGGGCTTACAGTCTGGTTGCGTAACGATTAGTCGACGATTGACCCAATAAAACAAGCCAATAATCGCAAAACCCATCACTAACACCAAAGCCAATTGTAAGATTAAGGATTGTTCCCATGCGACTTTACCAAAAGGCAATGCCGGGTGGTAATGATCCAAGGTTAGCCACTGCGCACACTGTCCCGATAAAATACCCGAACTATTAGCACCCAAGGCAAAAATCGCATAAAATCGTTTAGCTTCATCAATCGTTGTAATTTCATTGGCAAAGCCCCAAAACAACATGGATAAAACCACCGCACTCCATAGTTCTGATAGCACATAAAATAAAGATAAATGCCAATGACGTATAATAATAAGCAATCCTTTTAAGCCGCTGAGCCTTTCTGGTAGTTGCTGACTTAAAAATTCTGACAGTTCTTTTAAGGCTAAGGCCTCTCGATGCGGATGTAAAAAGATCATAAATAGCGTAAAAAATCCTAAGAAAATAGCCAGCATCGCATAAAAAACCTGCTCTCTATTGAGACGGTTGGATAATTTTGTATAAACATAGGTAAGCAGTACAGCACTGGGTAATACCGCCCATACTTTTAGAAAAGGGATCACCTCTGCACTGGATCCTTCGGCGGTCACCACCAAGGTCACTTTCATACAACGTAAGATGTTGTACACAAAAGATATCAGGAAAAATAAGATTAATATAGGAAATAACTTCTTATATTCGTAACGATGGATCGGCCACAGAAAACTTCTGATGCGACCAAAAGACAGTGTTGTGCGATGTTCCATGAAAATCTCACAAAAAAAAGCCGGGTAAAGGCCCGGCTTGTTCTAAAAAATATTTTTAGGTAATAGCACCATTAAGCACACGCTACAAAACTCACCACAGCCATGGGTGCTGCATCGCCTGAACGCTGACCGCATTTTAAAATTCTCAAATACCCGCCTGGACGTTCCTTAAACTGAGGTCCCCACTGTGCAAAAAGCTTTGCGACCATTTCCTTATCGCGCAATCTAGCAAAGGCTAAACGACGTTTGGCCACGCTATCTTCTTTGGCTAAGGTTACCAAGGGCTCCAGCAAACGCCGTAAGTCCTTCGCTTTAGGTAAGGTTGTTTTAATCATGCCATGACGTAGCACGGAATTAATCATATTCTGAAACATAGCCTTACGGTGACTGGATGTCCGACTAAATCGTCTGCCTACTTTGCGATGACGCATGTTGAAAACCTCTTTATTATTCTGCTACTTTTCTGGTTCTAACCCTTCTGGCGGCCAACCTTCAAGACGCATACCCAAACTCAACCCTTTCACAGCCAAGACATCCTTGATCTCTGTTAAGGATTTTTTTCCTAAATTCGGTGTCTTTAATAACTCTACTTCGGTTTTTTGAATGAGATCACCGATGTAGTAGATATTCTCTGCTTTCAAGCAATTAGCAGAACGGACCGTTAATTCTAAATCATCCACACAACGCATCAGCAGAGGATCGATCTCGGCGTTGCTGGGTAGTAATTCACTCTGCTGCTCGCCCTTCAGCTCTACAAAAACAGAAAGCTGATCAACCAAAATAGAAGCCGCTAAACGAATGGCTTCTTCAGGCTGGACCGTACCATTGGTTTCAAGTTCTAAAATCAAGCGATCGAGATCGGTACGCTTTTCTACACGCGCATTTTCTACCGTATAGGTGACGCGATGCACTGGACTAAAAGAGGCATCGAGCGGTAACCAACCAATCTCTTGTGTGGTCTCTTCCGGATCTTTTTGGCGGCTCGTCGCAGGTTCATAACCACGACCACGGGCTACACGCAGGGTCATATCAAGCTGACCTGCCTTAGTCATATGGGCAATCACATGATTAGGATTCACAATGCTTACATCATGTGGCAAGGTAATATCGGAAGCCAACACAGGACCTGCGCCCTGTTTACTCAATATCAGTTCAACATTATCGCGACCTTCTAATTTGAATTGAATACCCTTAAGGTTTAATAGAATATTCACAACATCTTCTTGCACACCCTCTTTGGCTGTGTACTCATGCAAGACACCTTCGATGGAGGCCTCTACGACGGCACAACCGGACATCGACGATAATAAAACGCGTCTTAGGGCATTGCCTAAGGTATGACCAAAACCACGCTCCAACGGCTCTAAGACAACCCGGGCACGATGATAGCCAAGCTGCTGAACATCCACTAATCGTGGCTTTAAAAAATCTTTTAGCGCTCGCTGCTGCATGAATCACTCCTCAGGGACAAATAGTATTACTTCGCGTAAAGCTCAACCACCAGCTGTTCGTTGAATTCGGCGGGTAAATCCGTTCTATCCGGTACACGTTTGAAAACACCGCTTAAATGGGTCGTATCTACTTCAACCCATTCTGGAAAACCGGCATTTTCAGCCAGTTTTAAAGCATCCTGCACACGCACCTGAGCCTTTGCTTTTTCCCGCACTTCGATTTTATCGGAGGCTTTCACCGCATAGGATGGAATATTGACCATATGACCATTGACAAGGATCGCTTTATGGCGAACTAATTGTCTGGCCTCTGCACGCGTACTACCAAAGCCCAAGCGATAGACAACATTGTCTAGGCGACATTCTAATAATTGAAATAGAATCTCACCGGTAGCACCTTTACGACGCGCTGCTTCCTGGTAATAACGACGAAATTGTTTTTCTAAAACGCCATACATAAAACGAAATTTTTGTTTTTCATTGAGCTGCAAACCATGCTCAGACGTACGACGTGTCCGTTTTTGGCCATGCATACCCGGCAAGGCGCTTAATTTGCACTTGGAATCCAAGTCACGCACCCGGCTCTTAAGGCTTAAATCGGTACCCAATCGTCTGGATACTTTGCAAGTTGATCCTAAATATCTAGCCATTTTATACTAGCCTCTCCCCTTAAACACGACGCTCTTTTTCAGGCCGGCAGCCATTGTGTGGGATCCCCGTCCTATCCACAATGCGCAACACGTGGCAAGTCTCGCCAACAGCCCGAATAGCGGACTCTCGACCAGGACCAGGACCACAAACATAGACTTCTACACTTTTCAAACCGAATTCTTTGGCCATCTGAATAGCCTTTCTAGCTGCCATTTGTGCAGCATACGGTGTACTCGCACGCGAGCCTTTAAACTCACCACCCGCTTTGCGCCAAGCAATCACATTGCCTTGCGGGTCTGTCACCGTAATATGGGTATTATTAAAGGTTGCCAACACGTGAACCGCACCCGTTGTCACAACACGCTTTGTTTTCTTGCGCGTACGCGCAGCAACGACTTTAGACATCTATGGGCTTCCCTCTAACTTATTTTTTCGAATCTGTACTTTGCTTAGGCGTTAGCTGGCTTTGTCGCTTGCGCCCCTTACGCGTTCTGGCATTCGTCTTAGTACGCTGCCCTCTGACAGGCAAGCCTTTTTTATGCCGAATCCCACGATAGGATTTAATATCCACCAAGCGCTTAATATCCATGGCTACACGCCGGCGTAAATCACCTTCAACTTCATACTGATTGACGGCAGCCTGAATCAGGGTTACCTGCTCGTCTTTCAAATCACTTACTTTTACGGTAGGGTTGAGCCCAACTTTGGCACAAATCGCCAAAGCATGGTGATTACCAATACCATACACAGCACGCAACGCAATGCGCATATGCTTATGAGGCGGTAGTATGACACCTGAAATACGAATAGCCATACTTAACCCTGCCTTTGATTGTGCTTACGAGTCTTTTTACAGGTGACTCTAACAACACCCTCTCGCCGAAAGACGACACATTCATCACACATTTTCTTCACAGATGCCCTAACCTTCATGATGTATTCCTAAGCTTTCTTGACTTGGAGCCCGCATTGTACTCTTCTCGGCCCCTAAAGGCTACCCCTTTAAACCTTTTAAGTTGGCCTTTTTCATTAAAGATTCATATTGATGAGACATT
Organism: uncultured Legionella sp.; assembly: GCA_964522825.1. Taxonomy (GTDB): domain Bacteria; phylum Pseudomonadota; class Gammaproteobacteria; order UBA6186; family Azoamicaceae; genus CADEGZ01. The sequence goes on along the minus strand of CAZFXA010000024.1, from coordinate 10,147 downwards.
AGATGCGCTTGCACTTGCGCCATAAAGTCCATCACCACGACTACAATAATCAATAACGAGGTTCCACCAAAATAAAAGGGCACATTCCAGGCCATGACCAGAAACTCTGGTAATAAAGAGACTAAAGTAATGTACACGGCCCCCACAACGGTGAGACGCGTCATAACTTTATCAATATACTGCGCTGTCTGTTCACCCGGACGCATACCCGGAATATAGCCTCCCGATTTTTTTAAATTTTCGGCTGTTTCTCGGGGATTAAAGACCAAAGCGGTATAGAAAAAACAAAAGAAAACAATCGCTGAGCCAAATAATATAATATAAAGTGGTTGCCCAGGTGATAAAGCCATGCTCACGCGACCTAACCATTCCATACCGGGACTCTTGGCGAACCACTGACTAATGGTAGCTGGGAAAAGAATTAAACTAGAGGCGAAAATAGGAGGGATTACGCCTGCCATATTCAATTTTAAAGGTAAGTGACTTTTTTGTGCTGCATAGATCTGACGACCTTGTTGCCTTTGTGCATAATTAACCGTGATCCTTCGTTGTCCCCGCTCAATAAAGACCACCACACTGATCACCACGACAAGCATCACACAGAGCAATAACAAACTAATAGCCTGCATTTCACCCTGACTCACCTTCTCGAGCGTATTGAGTACGGCACTGGGTAAGCCTGCAACAATACCTGCAAAAATAATTAGCGATATACCATTACCAATACCACGCTCGGTGACCTGCTCACCCAACCACATTAAAAAGAGCGTACCCGTAACCAGGGTTAAAGTGACGGTAAAATAGTAGGTAAGATTGGGATCTAATGCAATGCCTGCACTGGCTAAGTATTTTGCCATACCAAAAGCTTGCACAGAAGCCAAGCACAATGTGGCATAACGGGTATAACGCGAAAGCTTGCGGCGCCCTGTTTGACCTTCTTTTTTGAGTTGTTCAAGCAGTGGCCATGCGACAGTTAACAATTGAATAATAATAGAAGCGGAGATATAGGGCATAATACCCAGTGCAAAGACGGTTAAACGGGCTAAGGCACCACCGGAGAAAAGATTAAAAAGCCCCAAGATTCCACGGTTGCTATTGAATAATTCTGATAACCGCGCAGGATCTAAACCGGGAACAGGGATATGCGCTCCGATCCTAAAAACCAACAAGGCTCCTATTAAAAAGAATACCCGTTTCTTCAGTTCTGAAACGCCGCTTTGAGCCCCTATTTGTCTGCTTTTTTGCATAGACTATTCGATCCTGCCCCCAGCAGCCTCGATAGCCTGCTTGGCGCCTTTTGTCACGGCAATCCCTTTTAATACCACCGCCTGGGTGATGGTTCCTGCCAAAATAACTTTGACGCGTTTAATCGTCTTAGGAAACACTTTAGCGTTCCATAAAGCCTCTAAATCAATCGAAATCGGACCTAGCTTCGCTAATTGATCCACACGTAATTCTGCACAATCTTTTGACATGGCTGAATGAAAACCAAATTTGGGTAAGCGTCTTTGTAAAGGCATCTGACCACCCTCAAAACCCACTTTATGATAACCACCCGCGCGTGCCTTTTGTCCTTTATGCCCTTTACCACAGGTTTTTCCTAGGCCTGAGCCAATACCACGTCCTAAACGTGTTGCTTTTTTCTTGGAACCTGGAGCTGGTTTTAATGTGTTTAAGCGCATCATTTTAGTCGTTCCCCACAATCTCAGCCACAGTCTTACCACGTTTGGCAGCAACCTGCTCGGCAGAAGACATCTGTTGTAACCCTTTGACCGTTGCACGGACAACATTGACAGGATTCGTGGATCCTAACGATTTGGCCAGCACATTATGAATACCTAAGACCTCGAAAATAGCGCGCATCGATCCGCCTGCAATAATACCTGTACCCTCTTTGGCAGGAAACATAAGGACCGTAGAAGCGCCATGACTGGCTCGAATAGGATGATGCAAAGTGCTGCCATTGAGATCGATACGTATCAAATTACGTCGTGCATTTTCCATCGCTCTTTGAATCGCGACAGGGACTTCACGGGCTTTACTGCGTCCAATGCCAAAACGACCTTTACCATCGCCCACTACGGTCCAAGCAGAAAAACTAAACTTTCGGCCACCCTTCACCACAGTCGCACTGCGACGCACAGCGATAAGCTTTTCTTGAAAGCCATCCCCTTTTTGATCGACTGCTACACTTGCCATCGTTTATAAACCCTTTCAGTAAAACCTTAAATAATTAAGCCACCCGCTCTTGCGGCCTCTGCCAAGGCCTTTACACGACCATGATAGCGGTACCCAGAACGATCAAAAGCAATGCGCTGAACGCCTTTAGCCTTTGCACGTTCGGCCACTAAATGTCCTACAGCCTCTGCCAACTGCACTTTATTGCCCTTGTCTTTCTTATTCAGCACCGCTTCTAAACTAGAAGCTGCGGCTAAAACCAAAGCACCCCTGGGGCAAAAAACCTGCGCATAAATATGTTGCGCACTACGATAGACACTTAGATAAGCAACATTTAATTCAGCAATCTTGGCCCGGCTGCGTCGGATACGACGCTGGCGTGCATTACGCATGTTATTCATAAAGGCCCCTACTTCTTCTTTTTGGTCTGTTTCAGAGGAATCACGGCACCAAAACGACGGATCCCTTTACCCTTGTAAGACTCTGGTGGTCTACACTCACAAATTTCCGCAGCTATTTTACCCAATAATTCCTTATTGATACCTTGCAGTATAATTTTTGCAGGCACCGGCACGACTACAGAAACACCTGCAGGTATTGGGAAAAAGACTGGATTGGAATAACCTAAACTTAATTCTAATTGTGCGCCCTGAATTTTGGCACGATAACCCACACCCACAAGCTCTAGCTCTACGTTAAAAAGCTCGGAAACACCGTGGATCATATTCTGGATGAGTCTAAAGGTTGTACCAACCATGGGATGCGGCTTGTTTTTGGCCAAGACCTTCAAAGTCTTCCCTTCAACCGCCACATCAACAGCCTCATGCAAATGATAGTCAAAAACACCATGTTTTCCCTTAATGGAAAGCGCGCGGCCTGCAAGATGCAAATCAACACCTGCTTTAATCTCTATAGCTTTTCTGGCAATTCGTGACATCGCAATCCCCTTTTAGGCCACCAAGCAAAGAACTTCGCCGCCTTGTCCCAAACGTGCGGCTTCTTTATCCGTCATCACGCCCCTAGAAGTAGAGAGTACAGCAATACCCAATCCACCCATCACTTTGGGTAGCTTGTCTTTGTGTACATAAACACGCAACCCTGGTCGGCTTACACGTTTAATCGTTTCGATCACCGGCTGCCCTTTATTAAAATATTTCAGCTGTATCACCAGTTGGACTTTGACTGTTCCTACACGCTCAAAGGATGCAATATAACCTTCTTGCTTGAGCACAGATAAAATATCCACTTTTTTTCTCGAGGCTGGCACCACAACTTGGGCTTTGTTCGCCATCTGCCCATTTCTTATGTGGGTTAGCATATCGGCGATTGGATCTTGTAAACTCATCGACGCTCCTTTACCAACTGGCTTTGCGAATCCCGGGAATCAGGCCCTGCATAGCAAACTCCCGAAGCTTAGTACGGCCTAAACCAAATCGGCGATATACACCGCGCGAACGACCTGTGACTAAACAACGATTTCTTAAACGACAACGGTTAGAATCTTTGGGTAAATCTTGCATTTTCTTTTGAACCAGCAGTTTCTTTTCAAAACTGAGATTAGGGTCCCGAATTTGTGCGCGCAATGCAGCACGTATGACCTGAAAATGCGATACCAACTTTCGTTGACGCTTATCTTTATTGACCTTGCATAATTTTGCCATAGTTTACTCTCTAAACGGAAACTGAAAAGCAGCCAACAAAGCCAAGCCTTCTTGATTATTACCGGCCGTTGTGGTGATCACGATATCCATGCCACGTAGGGCCTCAATTTTATCATACTGAATTTCTGGAAAAATAATCTGCTCGGTAACGCCCATCGCATAATTACCACGCCCATCGAATGAACGACGATTCAAACCACGAAAATCTCGGATCCGAGGAATCGCAATAAACAATAAACGCTCTAAAAAATCGTACATGCGATCGCCTCGTAGCGTCACCATACAACCAATAGGCCAACCTTCACGAATTTTGAAACCCGCCACCGATTTGCGCGTCTTGGTAATCACCGGTTTTTGTCCTGCAATACGCATTAAATCGGCAAAGGCCTGATCCACCAATTTCTTATCATTGGCAGCCTGCCCCACACCCATATTGAGCGTTATCTTGGTGATCTTGGGAACCTGCATCACTGATTTATAATGAAATTCCTTGGTCAACTTTGGAAGCACTACTTCTTTGTAAAATGCCTTTAAACCCGTCGCCTTATGCATCTAAGATCTCTCCAGTCGATTTAAAGAACCGCACCTTGCGACCATCTTCTAGTGTTTTAAAGCCCACCTTATCGGCCTTGGCCGTGGCCTGATTTAACATGGCAATATTGGAAATATGGATAGATGCCTCTTTTTGAATAATACCACCCGCACGTTCCTGCGTCGCTTTAATATGCCGCTTTACAAGATTGATCCCTTCGACCAAAACGCGGACACTTGAAGCACAGGAAGCACCTAAAACAGCCAACACCTGACCCGAACGGCCCTTGTCCTTGCCTGCTTTAACGATTACCGTATCACCTTTCTTAATTTTTTTCATAGGGACTCTACCTACAATACTTCTAAGGCCAAAGAAATAATTTTCATAAACTGCTCTCGCTCACGTAATTCGCGCGTCACAGGACCTGAAACGCGTGTACCCAAAGGCTGCAACTGATTATTTAACAAAACAACTGCATTATCATCGAAACGAATCACAGAACCATCGGCTCGACGCACACCATACGCAGAACGTACAATCACCGCCTTCAGCACTTCACCCTTTTTGACTTTTCCTTTGGGCGCGGCTTCTTGCACACTGACGACAATAACATCCCCAATACCAGCTGTGCGACGCTTAGAGCCACCCAGGACTTTAATACATTTTACGCTGCGGGCACCACTATTGTCTGCCACTTTCAGAACGGACTGCATTTGTATCATGGCTGACCTCCTTCAAAGGGGGGCATCATAGCATTCACAAGCACACCTTTTCAAGTCGCTTCACCAAAACCCAAGCTTTTGTTTTAGAAAGAGGCCTACATTCACGAATGACTACCTCATCCCCTTCATGACACTGATTTTCAGCATCATGCACCTGCAATTGTGTAAATCGATTCACAATTTTGCCGTATAAGGCATGCTTAACTCTTCTGACCACCCGAACCACGGCTGTTTTATCAGCCTTGGAAGAGAGGACAATACCCTGTAGGGTTCTACCCTTGATAGCACATTCAGTCATGAGGCTTGTCCTTCTTTTTGTGCCAACAGGGTCAATGCCCGGGCAATCGCTCGACGCGCTTGTTTAATACCATGCGTCTGCTTTACATCGGCATTCGACTTTAACAATCGCAACTTAAACTGTGTACGTCTGAGCGTACTGACCAGCTCTCGGATTTCAGTCACCGTTTTGAGCTGTAATTCTGCGGTCTTCATCCCATCATCTCCCGAGCAATTAACTCTGTTGACATTGGTAGTTTTGCAGAGGCTAAACGAAAAGCCTCGCGTGCCAATTCAACACTCACACCTTCAATTTCAAACAAGACCCTACCCGGCTGCACCAGTGCGACCCAGTATTCAACATTACCCTTACCGCTACCCATACGCACTTCTAAAGGTTTCTGAGTAATCGGTTTATCGGGAAACACTCTGATCCATAGTTTACCGCCTCGTTTCACATAACGACTAATCGCTCGCCTGGCGGCTTCTATCTGACGTGCCGTCACACGGGCATGTCCAAGCGCTCTTAAACCGAACTCACCAAAGCTCACCCGATTTCCACGGGTTGCAACACCTCGATTACGCCCTTTCTGCTGTTTGCGAAATTTCGTTCGCTTAGGCTGCAGCATCGTCGCTCACCCCTTTTAATGATAGAATTTCGCCTTTGAAAATCCAAACTTTCACACCGATAATGCCATAAGTTGTCTTTGCAGTCGCGGTACCATAATCAATATCGGCTCTGAGCGTATGCAAAGGAACACGACCTTCACGACATATCTCTGTGCGTGCAATCTCAGCACCGCCCAATCGACCTGCAACACAAATCTTGACGCCTTTAGCCCCTAAACGCATGGCTGTACTCAGCGCTCTTTTCATCGCCCGGCGAAACATAATGCGACGCTCTAGCTGCTGCGCAATATTTTGAGCCACTAAAGTAGCATCCAACTCTGGCTTTCTAATTTCCTCAATACGAATATCAACGGGCTGACCAATTTTTGCACTAAGGTCTGCACGCAGCTTCCTAGCACCATCACCTTTATGCCCTATAATCGCTGGAGCCTTGCCCGTTTTCAGGGTAAGACGTACATTACGACCCGTGCGCTCAATGAGAATATCGCTCAGCGCCGCGGACTCCGGTAAATATTTTTGTATATAGCTACGAATCACTAAATCGCTGGCCAAGGTTTTGGCAAAAGAAACGCCATTCTCTGGAAGCCACTTTGCAGAAGGCGACCTGATATAACCTAAACGAAAACCAACGGGATGTACCTTTTGCCCCATGACTTATCCTCTCTATTGAAAACTCAAGCTGCAACCACTAAGGTAATATGACAGCTTCTTTTAACAATCCTATTTCCACGACCCTTGGCCCTTGGGCTCATACGCTTTAAACGAGGCCCCTCATCGACAAAAATACGTTCTACGGAAAGACTATCAATATCCAGACCTTGATTATGCTCTGCATTCGCAATGGCGGATAACAAGACTTTCTTAATGATAGGTGCGGCCTTCTTCGTACTGAAACTCAGCAGATCAATGGCACGCGCCACGGATAAACCACGAATTTGATCGGCAACCAAGCGCGCCTTCTGTGGCGACAACGCCACACCCGATAATTTTGCCCGAACCAATTGCTGCGTCGTCATTATTTTTTATCCTTCTTGACGGGCTTAGCCTTGGTAGCCCTATCACCCGCATGCGCTTTAAAGGTACGCGTTGGTGAAAATTCGCCCAATTTATGCCCTACCATATTTTCAGTCACTAACACAGGTATATGGTTACGACCGTTATGCACCAAGATGGTTAAACCGACCATCACAGGCAAAATCATGGAACGCCTGGACCAAGTCTTGATCGGTTTTTTAATGCGCGACTCAACGGCCACCTCTACCTTTCTCAGTAGATGGTCATCAATAAATGGCCCCTTTCTTAAAGAACGCGGCATTGTTTAACCCCTCTTATTTGCTTGCTTTACGTCTTCGGATAATCATCTTATCCGTACGCTTGTTACGACGTGTCTTTCGACCTTCTGGCACACCCCAAGGTGTGCAAGGTGGCCTACCACCCGAGGTACGTCCTTCACCACCTCCCAAGGGATGATCCACAGGATTCATGGCAACACCTCGTACACGGGGACGTATATTACGCCAACGACTAGCGCCAGCCTTACCCAATTTTATTAAGTTATGTTCGCTATTCCCGACTTCGCCAATAGTAGCACGACAATCGAGCGCCACACGACGCACTTCGCCTGATTTTAAACGCAGCGTGGCAAAACGACCTTCTTTCGCTAAAAACTGTATGGAAGAACCTGCGCTCCGTGCGAGCTGGGCACCCTTACCTATCTGCATCTCGACACAGTGCACGACTGAACCCACGGGAATATGACTTAAAGGTAAGCAATTACCCACGGCGATCGGTGCACGCTGACCGGATAATACGGAAGCACCGATTTTTAAACCTTTCGGCGCAATCATATAACAACGCTCACCATCCGCATAACACACCAAGGCAATATTCGCGCTGCGATTGGGATCGTACTCTAAACGCTCAACAATACCAGGGATATTTTCTTTATTACGTTTCCAATCGATGATGCGATAAGCACGCTTATGCCCACCACCACGATGCCAAGACGTAATACGACCATGCGAATTGCGACCGCCTGTATTGGATTTTGCGACGAGCAGGGGCTGGTAAGGCTTTCCCTTATGCAAGGTTGCGTCCACCACCTTCACGACAAAACGTCGCCCCGGAGAAGTTGGTTTCATTTTTACAATTGCCATGCCTTAAAACCCCCGACTATTGAAAACTTTCTATATTAATCGTGTGACCTTCTGCTAATTGCACATAGGCTTTTTTCCAATGTGAGCGCTGCCCAGCAACTTGCTTAAAGTTTTTCACTTTACCACGCACATTCAGCATTTGCACAGACAATACCTTGACTGAAAAAAGCTGCGCAACCGCCTCGGCCAATTCTAATTTAGTTGCATCTTTAGCAACCTTAAAGACCACTTGATTAGCAGCGCCTGCTAAACGTACACTTTTTTCCGTCACATGCGGACCTAAAATGATAGAATATAAACGTTTCTCATTCATTTCAGCACCTCTTCAAATTGGCGTACTGCTGCAACGGTCATTAACACTTTCTCAAACTTAATCAGGTTGACAGGATCCGCATAGGCTGCCTGACACACCGCAATTTTGGATACATTCCGGGCTGATAACTGTACATTTTCATCCCACGCATCCGTAATAATAAGAACATTCTTTAAACCCAAGCCCGATAGCCTATCCAATAAGTCCCGTGTTTTAGGCCGTGCAAGCGCTAGATCCTGAACAACCACCAAACGATCCTGGCGTACCAGCTCGGATAAAATGGCTTGCATCGCCGCACGATACATTTTCTTATTGACCTTCTGACTATGATCGGTGGGGCCTGCTGCAAAAGTTCGACCGCCCCCACGCCATATAGGACTACGAATCGTACCTGCACGCGCCCTACCTGTGCCTTTCTGTGCCCAAGGCTTCGCACCACCACCACGCACCTCGGCACGCGTGAGTTGTGCACGGGTGCCTGAACGGCCCCCTGCTAAATACGCTGTCACCACTTGGTGAACCAGCGCTTCATTAAAATCTCTGCCAAAGGTGGTTGCAGAAACGTCTAATCCTTCGGTCGACACCCCACCCGGTATAGCCAATGCAAGCTTCATAAATCCCCCTTAGGCCACTTCGGTTAATTGGGTGTTGGTTCGTTTCACCGATGGACAGATCAGAACCTGACCACCGGGCGCCCCCGGAATAGCGCCCTTAATGAGCAATACATTACGTTCAGCATCGACACGTACAATCGCTAAACTCTGAATGGTACGACGGGCATTCCCATCATGACCTGCCATTTTTTTCCCTTTAAATACACGACCTGGCGTTTGATTTTGACCAATCGAACCAGGCTTACGGTGTGATAAAGAGTTACCATGCGAAGCATTTTGGGTTCTAAAATTATGTCGTTTGACCGTACCAGAAAAACCATGACCTCGGGTCGTACCCGTCACATCAACCCACTGCCCTGCGCGAAACTGATCAGCTCTTAATTCATCACCAACCTGGATAGAGGCAATCACTGCTGCATCGACACGAAACTCCACGAGCGCCAAACCTGGCAACACATTGGCTTTCGCATAATGTCCCAATACGGGCTTGCTGAGGCATTTTGCACGCCGCACGCCTAAAGCAACTTGAATGGCATTATAACCATCCTTTTCGAGTGTCTTAAGCTGTACGACCTTATTCGATTGCAAGGAGACGACACTCACAGGAATCGAACTATCATTGAGCGGATCAAAGATTCGCGTCATACCACATTTAAGACCTATTACACCTACTGCCATCTTGTTCTACTCCTCAGCTCAAGGCAATTTTTACATCAACGCCTGCGGCCAAATCTAACTTCATGAGTGCATCAACCGTTTTATCGGTTGCACCCACAATAATAATCAATCGTTTGTGCGTTGCAATTTCATATTGATCACGCGCATCTTTATCAATATGCGGAGAAGTCAATATCGTGAATCGTTCCAACCGTGTTGGCAAGGGAACAGGACCACAAACTTGAGCACCCGTGCGCTTTGCGGTATCAACAATTTCCTTTGCCGATCGATCGATGAGTTTATGATCGAAAGACTTCAGCCGGATACGTATTACTTGACTAGCCATGTATTACTCCAGAACCTTGGAAACCACACCGGCTCCCACTGTTTTACCACCCTCTCGGATTG
>CAZFXA010000023.1:0-27084 GCA_964522825.1 uncultured Legionella sp. | reverse complement strand
GGGGGGGGCCGGCCCTACAATCGCATAAATAAACCCACATTCATACTCTGACCATTGCGGAACAAGGACGTAAAGCTAGGATCGACCACGTTACCGATGCGTAAAACCTGGGTATTTTCAAAACGCCACATCAACCGCATGCCCACATTCCCTACCAAAAAGCTTTGGATCCCAAGACCCAAACGCGCCGCACCATGCGTACTGCCCTTTAAGGTGCTAAGTGAGGCAAGGCTTGCGTTGCTACTATTAACAACGCTGATATTGAAAGCCGGTTTAATCATCGCAACACCAAAAGATAATAACAACTCAGGACTTTGATCCATAGCCTTGTTCAATGGAAGCAAAATATTCAGATCGGCATAGGCCGTTTTTAAATGTAACCTGCCCTTGAGTGTGGCTGCAGTGCCCGTATTGAGAACACCCGCAAAAGCCGTATTGGCAGGTAGAGCCATGTTCTTGGATTTATCGATACCCCAGCCATAGCCTAATTCCCAGGCAATATAGGGGTGTATACGTTGTCCTGCATAGAAACCTATACCGGGTGCTGTGGCAGTGACTAAAGGCTTCCAAAGCGCTTTGGAGGGGATCCAGCTTTGTTTAAAATCGAAACCCGCAAAGGTATCCCATTCTGATTGATTACCTAAGTAGTTGGGATTCTCAGCTAAATAAGGTTTACCCAAGGCACAAAGCGATGATGCGCTTAGCCAAGATACGAATAAGACTAGGATCTGTAATCGCTTCATGCTTCACCTCCGTTGTTTACCTGAGTATAAACAAGGAAGCAAAAAAAAACCTGGTCTGTTACCAAACCAGGTTTTTAGAGTCGTTCCAAAGTTTTTAGCTTAGAACTTTACAAAGGCACCGATGTTCAGCGATGTGCTGTCTTTCAAAGGTCTCTTTGTCTGCGCGCCACTGGCAGCCATTACATTTTGGTGATTCTGAGTTTTCTTAAACTGGGTAGCACCTGTGCTTTCCCAACCTAATTTAGCTCTTACACCAACCATGTCGGTTACCATGTAGTTTGCACCAAGACCCAAACGTACTACGCTTTGATTTTTAAGGTCATAACCTGTGATAGCTACGCCGGATGCGGTCTTCATGCTCAATTTTGGCATGACATAACCATAACCAACAGAACCGGTCAGCTCTACACAATCCATCACGGGTAGGAATCCTACCACATCAACGAAGCTGCTGTTACGACGTAATTTAACGTTCGCATTATTCTGTACGGTGCTGTAAGGCGCAACGCGTGCACCATCAAAATTCGCTGGAATATTGACAGTTTTGCTTTTTGTCTTTGTCCAGGTGTAACCCGCTTCTAAACCAAAGTTTTCATGAAACTTTGCACCGACGTACAACGTTGCACCTGGAAAACTCTTAGGCAGAATGTTGGCATAAGGGCCGGAGGCCTTCATACGGGTTGTTGATAAATCAGCACCAATATAGGGATTGATATCCCCGAAATCAGCGACAGCGCTTCCGGCAACAGCCAGCGCACCGGCGATAATAAGACTTTTTGCTAGTTGTTTCATTCTTGTATCCTCTCAATTAACGTTAATTTCAAAATAACACGTGTTTTCACGAATCTGAACAGCCAATCTAAAAGCTTTTAGACTGCCTGTCAAGCTTTACTACACGGGTCTCTTAACTTACATAGTCGACCCCTACAGCAAAAACTTAAGGACCAAATCCCCAGCTCTGAAAACCCAGTCTACCTTAAAATAGAGGCAATGAAAACCTTTTAGGTATACGCTAGGCTTAGGCGATCCAGGCCGCCAAGGTCTTTCAGGGTTATTTCCCGTATAAATCCCTGTTTTTTCATCAAAAGCCGCACTGCCAAACCCTGTGTAGCACCATGCTCTAAGGCGAGACAACCCCCCGGTTTTAAGAAAGCAGGGGCCATACAAATAATCTGATGCAGATCGATTAACCCATCGCTCCCCCCCACTAAAGCTGCTTGAGGTTCATAGCCAAGCCCATCTTGCTGAAGGTGGATGTCTCCTTTTTCAATATAAGGCGGATTGCTAACAATAATATCAACGGTGCATCGCTCTGATCGCAGGGCAGAAAACCAATCCGAGGCTACCCAGTGAATGGTATCCACAGATAAAGCATGCGCGTTCTGCTTGGCTACATTCAAAGCCGCTTCTGAGCAATCGAGCGCAATCATTTGCCAATGAGGCCTTTCAACGGCCAGTGCTAATGCAATAGCGCCACTACCGGTGCCTAAATCAAGCACCTGATAAGCATAGGGATCCTCTGCAGGAAAACGTGTTAACAGTGCTTCTACCAAACATTCGGTTTCAGGGCGCGGTATCAATACATCCGCATTGACAATCAGGGGTAAAGACCAGAATTCTTTAGTCCCTACTAAATAAGCAAAGGGTTCACCCTGTGCACGACGCCGAAGCAATGCTTGAAAGACTTGGGTCTGCGCTTCAGAAACAGGTTGTAAAGGCCAGGTTAATAGCTGGGTTCTGGATACCCCTAAGACATGGGCTAATAACAATTCTGCATCTAAAGAAGAAATGCTGTGTGCTAAATCGCTCTGTAACAATGTTTCAATGTTCATGGGATTTTTCGAACCCGGAAAGCGCTGGTAAACTGACAGGACAGATGCTATTCCTCACTCACGGTGGCTAATTGATCCATCTGATGCTCACGCACTAAGACATCAATCACAAGACCCAGATCGCCTTCGAGGATTTCGGGTAGCTTATAAAGCGTGATAGGAATACGATGGTCGGTTAGGCGTCCCTGCGGAAAATTATAGGTGCGGATCCGCTCGGAGCGATCGCCACTGCCGACCAATTCACGACGGGTTTGGGCTTCTAAAGCATGCTGTTTATGCTGCTCTGCTGCTAGTATTCGGGATTGTAATAAGGCCATCGCGCGTGCCCTATTCTTATGTTGAGAACGCTCATCCTGACACTCCACCACGGTTCCCGTGGGTATATGGGTGATCCGAATAGCTGAATCGGTTTTATTCACATGTTGCCCACCGGCACCACTGGCACGGTAGGTATCAATACGCAAATCATTTTGATTGATCAAGATCTCATCAATCGCTTCCACTTCAGGTAATACCGCCACCGTACAGGCTGAGGTATGGATCCGGCCTTGGGATTCTGTGAGTGGCACTCTTTGTACCCGATGCACACCCGACTCAAACTTTAAGTCGGCATAGACGCCTTGACCGATTAAACGCAAAATAATTTCTTTAAAACCGCCCTTTTCACCGATGCTCTGATGGATACACTCCACTTTCCAGCCCCTTTTCTCGGCATGGCGACTGTACATTCTAAATAGATCACCGACAAACAAAGCCGCTTCATCCCCGCCTGTCCCGGCTCTTATTTCTAGATAAATATTGCGATGATCATTGGGATCTTTGGGTAACAATAAGAGATTCAAGGCATTTTCTAAATCTTCCAGCCTTTGTTTAGCAGGCTTGTATTCATCTTGAGCCAGTGCGCGCATGCTGGGATCCGTGTCTTTTAACAGTTCCTCGACTGCAAGAATCGTATCATAAGCCGCTTGATAGGCTTTAAACTGTTGGACCAAAGGTTCTAGCTCGGCGTATTCCCGAGACAAAGCAATAAAACGCGCATTGTCTTGTATAACAAGGCCTTCACTTAACAAATGTCCCAGTTCTTCATAACGTAAAACCAGGCTATTGAGTTTATTTTGTAGGGATGATTTCATGGTTTAATTCAAATAACTCTTTGATAAAGGTTAATAAATGATTTTCACCGCTCAATCCAGCAACACGCAACCGATGGGTGGGTGCATGCAGAAATTGATTGGTTAAATGATACGCCAAACGTTGTAGTGTTTGTGCAGGATCGTGTCCGCGTTCTAAGCGATCTAAACTATCTGCAAGGAGTTGATCCCGCAATGATTCAAATTTTTCTCTAAAAATAGCCACCGTCTTAAAAGAATCTTGGGCTTGCAACCACTGCATAAAGGCAGTGGCAGCCTCTCTAATCCAGGCTTCGGCACTATTTGCAGCGGCTTGCCTAAGCGCTTGATGCTTGGCTAAGACACCGTGTAAGTCGTCCATACAATATAAATAAACATCTTCGAGATCCGCAACATTGGCATCAATCGTGCGTGGCACACTGAGATCTAGCATAACCATCGGCTTGCGTTTACGTAAGCGCAAAGCCTCTATCATGGGTTCTTTCATCAACAGCGGCACAGGACTACGGGTTGCACTGATAACAATATCGGCTTCTGATAAATGCTGCTTGATCTGTGTCAAGCCAAAACCACGTGCCTTGGTGCGTTCTGCAAAAATCGCTGCGAAAGCCAAAGCCCGCCCTGGCGAACGGTTGGCAACCATGATACTTTTTACACCCATCACACAGAGTTGACGCGCAATAGCCTCTGCCAGTTTTCCAGCCCCGATTAATAAAACTGTGCTTTCTTTTATATTGGAAAAAATAGGCTCGGCTAATTTGGCGGCCAATTGCGCCATCGAAACAGAATGTGTACCGATCGCTGTACGGGTTCGAACCACTTTGGCTACCGAAAAAGCATTTTGAAATAAACGATCTAAATACTTACTGCTGAGGTCAGCTGCCTGTGCCATCGCATAAGCCTGTTTCACCTGACCGATAATTTCGGCTTCTCCGACAATGAGTGAATTTAAACTGCTTGTGACCTGCATGAGATGTTGAACAGCCTCGAAGCCCTCGTAGGCATAGGCCTGTTCTTGCAACAAAGGATTATTCTGTTCCGGGTGACCTATCAGCATATCATTCAGGGTCCTACGATGGGCTGCTTCACAATAAAATTCGGTGCGATTACACGTGGACAGTACCACCACGGCACGCACCACACCGGCCTCTATTAATTTTTGTCCCTGTGCAATGGCTGTATTGGCATCAAAAACCAGCCTGCCGCGCACATCAACCCCTGCGCGTTGATGGTTAATACCCAATGCCATTAAAAACATAAAACCCAAGAACCCTTCAGCTTTCGTTTGACCCGCCGATGAATCGTGAAACAGAACTCACCATGGATCGAAAACAGTGAGCACATTAGGTAACCTTTTTAGAGTATATCTGCTTATCGGCTTCTTGGCGATGATGCCTACCGCTGCAAGTGCAAGCGATGCCCTCTTACCACTGCTTATGGCAACTATTGCAGAAAGCCGAGGCCTCACGCAGATAGCACTCGAACAATATATAAATGTTATACGTCTAACGAAAAATGCCGCGGTTGCGGAACAAAGCACCCTGCTTGCCATCCAACATCAGGATCAAAAAGCAGCACTAGCCCTCTCCACCTTATGGGCACAGTATGATCCCAACAATCTCGATGCACAGGTGGTGGCTTTAGTCCTTCATCTTGAAGCATCGGCGGATCAAGGCAT
This sequence comes from uncultured Legionella sp., assembly GCA_964522825.1. Lineage (GTDB taxonomy): Bacteria > Pseudomonadota > Gammaproteobacteria > UBA6186 > Azoamicaceae > CADEGZ01. The sequence continues at coordinate 21,701 of CAZFXA010000023.1, read as the reverse complement.
GCCTTATTTAAGCCGCGCCCTTGAAATCAATCCAAAACAAGCAACGGAAAGCTTATATGAGGTTGGCAGCTTACTGTCTGACAATGGCCTACAACACTTACGGACGGCTGCCTTAAAGCTAGCCCGATTAAAACCGCTGGATCCCAGCCTACAATTGATTGCTGCCTTCAGTGCAGCAGCCACGGCTGATATACGACATGCAACGCTTTTTGTGAATCATGCGCTTGCACGTCAACCTGATTTAACAGAGGCTATCTTACTCAAAGCCCGTCTGATTCAGAACGAAGCTGATAGTGAAACAGCTGCCTTGCGATACCTTCAAACACAGGTTGCAGCCTTTCCACGCGATGCAAAATTACGCTTTTTCTATGCCAATACCTTGATGGATCATGCAAAGGTTAATCAAGCTTTTAAGCAATTAGAAACGCTCTCAAAAGACACAACCTATGGCGGTTTTAGTGCTATTTTAAGGGGCGATTATTATCTACAACAGCATCAAACACTCAAAGCGATAAAAGCCTTCGAACAAGCACTGGCTTTTGAGAATGCCAAAACCAGTGCGCAATATATTCTTGGCACCGTTGCAGAACAGCAGCATCAGCTTAAAGAGGCGCTACACTGGTATTTAATGGTGGATGCAGGACCTTACCATATCGCTGCGCGCTTAAGGGTGATCGACCTATTAAAAAAAGAAAAGGCCTTTGAACAAGCGATAGGCTATCTTGAAGAAGCGAATCCTCAAACGCTGGAGGAACAAAAACAATTATTGTTGCAGAAAGTCGAGCTACTACAGCTGAGCGATCAGGTTGAAGAGGCTTTAACCCTCGCCCATAAAATCTTACAAAACCTACCCCATGATGATAGTGTTTTAGAAACACTACAAGGCTTGAATATTCCTTTACAAGCCAGCGATTGATTTCTTCAGAAATTTAACGCTCTCTTTAATGTTATCGCAAATAGCCAATTGATCCTTTTTTTCTTCGATCCCTGCACGTTTTAAGGTTTCGTATGCTTGTTCTTGCACCGCTGATAAAACAACAAAAATATGCTTCTGAAATAAAGACGCTAAGCAGGATTCTAAGGCTACCAAACCACTAATATCTATCGTGGGAACCCCTCGCATATCTAAAATAACGGCTTTTAGGTCGGCACTGTGTTCACGCAAAGTACTCATCGCTTTTTCGGCAGCCCCAAAAAACAAAGGGCCTGAAATAGCATAGATCATCACATGACGTGGTGGACGTTCATGTTTACTGCCTTTAGCCGCCTCTAACAACCAACGTCCGCCCGTAATATTGGCCATGCGTTTCATAAACAAAAGCGCGGCTAAAACCATACCCACACCGACCGCCAAGACCATGTCTAATAAAACAGTTAAACCAAAACAAATGAGTAATACCACCACATCGCTTCGGGTTCCCACCCGTATAATGTGTAGGCAATGTCGATAATCAAAAATATTCCAGGCTGCCATGAATAACAAGGCTGATAAGGCCGCCATCGGTAAATAAGAAAATAAAGGTGCGAAAATCAGAACAACTAACAAGATACACAGACCATGCACGATGGCCGATAAAGGAGAGGTCGCACCCACCCGCACATTGGCCACCGATCGCGATAAAGCACTGGTCGCCGTTAAGGCACCAAACCAGGGTAAGACTAAATTACCAATACCATGTGCGATTAATTCTGCATTGGGATCATGCTTGGTACCACGCATCCCATCTAAAACAACGGCGCACATGAGCGCTTTGATCGCACACAGCATCGCAATGGCAAAAGCCGATCCAAATAAGGCACGGATTAGTTCAAGATTAAACAATTGATCCATGGATAATAAGGCCGGTAATGTTTGGGGGATCCCACCATAGCGTGAGCCAATGGTTTCGAGGCTTAAATCAGGAAAGATCCTTGCTAAGATGACACCTAAAAGGCTACCAAAAACCATGGCAACCAAATGACCCGATACCCGTAATTTTAATCGGGGCCACAGCAACATTAAAGCTAAGGTAAAAAGTCCCACCAGGGTATCGCCTAACCGCCAACTGGGAAAAGCGTAATAAAGTCCAACAACCCGATCTAAGAAGTGTTTGGGCTGTACCAGAAGATTCAAGCCAAAAAAATCTTTGATCTGTAAAACACAAATCACCACCCCTGTGCCGGCAATAAAACCGGTGGTCACGGGATAAGGGATAAATTCAATCACACGCCCTAAGCGTGCGAGGCCCATAATAAGCAGCATTAAGCCTGCCATCCAACTTGCAACAATAAGGCCTTCTATCCCATACTGGTACACCACGGGATAGATTAAAACAGACAGTTCGGCGACGGGTCCACTAACACTGAGTTGGGATCCGCCGAGTAAGGCAATGAGTGGACCCGCAATAATGGCCCCATAAAGTCCATGTTCGGGGGCTACCCCACAAGCAATGGCCACAGCCATTGTCATAGGAATGGCAAGCATAGAAACGGTGAGGCCGGCGATTAAATCCGAACCTAAATGCGCAGCCGTATAGCCCTGCCGCCAGCGTTCACGCCAAGCGGTCGCCAAAGGAAGCTGCGAAAGAGTGGTTTTTAGCCATGCCATTGTGAGAGATTATAAGCGCCCATCCATAAGAATGGCTATGGATATTTTTAAAAGAGTACGACAACTAGCATAGTAGGAAGATTCTGATGCAACATAAAAGATGCCATAGCGCCCTCTGCAATAGCTCCCTGCGCACTAAAACGTGCTCGCTCCTTGCAACTTCGCTCTGTGCGCTTCGTCGCACCAGTCAAAGAGGGATCTTCTATTTGATGCTCTGCTGTTGCGCGGGTTGCTCTGTCAAAACAAAGACAAAGGCTATTGCTACAACAAGTACAACCTGCACCCATACAACCGCGCTTAGCGCCGCAAAAACCCTGCATTTTAAAGTACTGGGAAAGGCTAGTTTAAGCGATGGTAAGCGTCATGCACAGATTTCGCTACGCTGGCAACAAAGGGGTGAACACTATATCATCAACCTCTATGGCCCTTTGGGGAGTGGTGCCGTGCGTCTTAGTAATACGCATAGCCATCTGCCAGCATCCTCCACCCAGTCTGCGAAGCACTCCAGGTCTGGTCGATCTGTATACTATCAGGACATGAAAGGCGAACTGCGTAGCTACGGCTCTGCCGAAACATTACTGGAGCAAGAATGTGGCTGGAGGCTCCCTATCTCAGGACTCGTATGGTGGCTACGTGGCCTACCCAGACCCGAAGAAACAGCGATCATTGTACGGGATAAGGCAGCGCTCATCACCCAGATAGCACAAGATGGCTGGACTATTCAGTATCTCAGCTATCAATCTATTAAAGGCAAAACCTACCCCCATAAGGTGCACCTAAGCCGCGATAAGCGCCACTTGAAGTTTGTGCTGCGCGACTGGCATATTGACACAGAGACCCAGTCCTGAACATAATGGGCTCCTTTTGGGGCGTCGCCAAGTGGTAAGGCACAGGGTTTTGATCCCTGCATACCTAGGTTCGAATCCTAGCGCCCCAGCCAATCTCTCAACCTTTCCTCTTTTCCTATCCGGATGAATACCGTGCTTGATAGTGCCTTATGGTCTGGTAATGCGCATCCTGCGCTTGCAAAGCGTATGGCGTCCTATTTGGGTTGTCCCCTATGGCCCGTGCCTGTTCAGTCCTTTGCAGATGGCGAAACCGCCATTCAAATTCCGCACCCCCTTAAAACACGATCGCTTGTTATTGCGCAATCACTGTGTGCGCCGGTGAATCACCATCTCATGGAACTTTTATTGATGGTAGATGCAGCCCATCAAACAGGCTGTAAATCTATTTCTATCGTGATACCCTACTGTGCTTATGCCCGACAAGACAGGCATAATCCTGATTTTTATACACCCCTCGCCGCGAAGCTTGTGGCTGATCTTTTGGGAACACGGAACATCGATCGGATCATCACCCTTGATTTACATAGTGCATTATCAGAAACATTTTTTTCTATGCCTTTAACCCATGTTTACAGTACAACTTTATTGGCAGAAAATATTCAGCAAAAAAATCCGTTGATTGTTTCACCCGATCTGGGCGGTTCTGAACGTGCGCAAAGATTGGCCTTCACCTTAAAAACAGACTATATCGTACTGGATAAAAAGGTTTTAAAAAATAATACCCTACACACCATCAAAAACCGTCCCTGTATCATTGTGGACGATATTGTGGATAGCGGAAAAACATTGTGCAACGCGACACATCTTCTCAAAAAACAAGGCGCCTATTCTGTATTTGCTTATGCAACGCATGCCGTACTATCCAATCATGCACTAGAAAATTTACTCCATTCCGATATTGATAAAATTCTATTGACGGACACCTTACCTTTATCGCTTCTTAATCAGCAATATTTAAACAATAATCCCACAAAAGCTTCAAAGCTTAACATTTTAAGTGTAACTCCACTGCTGACAAAGGCCATTAAAAAAAATCTATAAAGCTGCATATACAAGCCATTTTTTATTTGCATGTTTTTAAAAAGGCTGTTAGCATCCCTCGACAATATAAAAAAAATATAAATTTTTAAAATAAAAATAAAAGCATTTGCAACTTTTTAATCTAAAATTGGAGATTGTTATGAAAGAACTTTTTGCCCGAAATACTCAAGAAAAAAACAACGAAGCTTCTAACATCTATTTGATTCAGCGTTTTCAAAGGGCTACAAAATACTACGCCGCTGGAAATATAGATGCAGCCAAAAAATTTTTTGCATTAGCTGCTATCAATAATGCAAAAATGATCCCCGAGGCCGCATACAATCTGGCGATTATTTACAAAAAAGAAGGCACCACAGGAAAAGCCATCCACTATTTTAAAATGGCCTATCAAAAAGACAAATTAAAACAACAATCTGCACACCAATTATATTACCTTTGTAATAAAGAGGGTTTATCCGACGAGGCGGATTTTTGGCTTAAAAGAATTGATCCTTCAAAAATAGCAACAAAAGAAAAAGTCCTCGCGCAAGAAACAGAAGAACCTCAGCTGCCTTCTAAAGAAAATGAGCCTCCTCCTGCCCCTGTTTTTAAACCTTAAAAATGCGCTAAAAAAAGGAAAATCATTCTCGAGAAAGAGCTAACAATCGTTATAAAACTTGCATATACAAGCCATTTTTTATTTGCATGGTTTTAAAACGATTGTTAGCATTCACGAAAGTAAAAGTCGTCATTAGAATAATAAAATAAAAGTATTTACACCGTTTTAAAAAAGTTGGAGATTTTCTATGCCTATGTCCGAATTGTTGAATCGCCAATTAGCACTGATCGATAACACTACAGGCATTAAAAAAGCCATAGGCCAGTATAAACTTGGCCTATGGTATGAACAAGGCATGCATGAACTCAGTGAAAGACCTGATCTTGCCATTATTTGGTACAAAAAAGCCGCAAGAAATGGTCATCTCGAGGCACAAGCCATGCTTCCCAACGCACACTATGAACTTGCTGTGAAGTACCAGTATGGCGCATATGGCGTAACGCAAAATATTAATCGTGCGATATATTCTTATCAATTTGCCTCTAGAAATGGTATATCTGAAGCATCCTATAATCTAGGCTGCATTTATAAAGATAGCGAAGGTTTACCCTTAGAAGAACAAGGTCAAGCCATACAAGAAGCCCTATACTATTTTAAACAAGCTGCGCTTCAAGGCGATAAAGATGCCTTATCCAAAATAGAAGAGATTTACACAGAAGGTCTTGCACAAAGGCCAGAATTCCTTAAACCCCATTCTGTACCCGAAGGTTTTAATCGTCAGAATCGTCGAAAACTGCAAACGGTTACTCGTAAGGATGATGGTACACTTGCTGTCGTGGGCCGAACAACAGTGCCTATTCAAATAGCAGAACCTCAACCCAACGCTGAAACTGCTGTGTTAACACCCGGTTTTGATCATCATCGACAATCAACAAGCCATAACGACACACTAGATAAACCGCATGGATCGAAAACAGCACTTGAGCTCAGTGCGTCCCAAAAAGAAAATAGACAAGAAAATAGACCCTCTGTACCTAGAAAGATCCCCCCTGTTCCCGTTTTCCGAAACTAGCAATATAGGTGTGTATGCAATTGTAATGTTTTATGCTGAACGGTTACCTTGAAGTTTAAAACTGCTCTAAAAATCGCAGGTCGTTTTCGAAAAAGAGTCGAAGGTCGTTAATGCCATATTTGAGCATGCTTAAACGCTCAACACCCATACCAAAGGCATAGCCTGTATAAATAGTCGAATCTAGACCATTTTGTTCTGTAGAACAGTTTTTTAACACGGTGGGATGAACCATGCCACACCCTAGAACTTCTAGCCAGCCACTATGGCTACAAAGTCTACACCCCTCACCTTTGCAAATCGTACATTGTATATCGACTTCCGCCGAAGGTTCTGTAAAAGGAAAATAAGAGGCACGAAAACGTGTCTTGAGATCGGCTTCAAAAAAAGCTCGAAGAAATTTTTGTAAGATAGCTTTTAAATGACCAAAGTGCACCCCCTCATCCACCAATAGCCCCTCTACTTGATGGAACATGGGGGTATGACTTAGATCAAAATCACAGCGATATACTTTACCGGGTACGATCATACGAAAAGGTGGTTTTCCACTGCGCATCGCGCGGATCTGAACCGGTGAGGTATGGGTGCGTAATAAATGACCATCGGGAAAATAAAAGGTATCATGCATGGCACGCGCTGGATGGTGCGCGGGAATGTTCAGCGCTTCGAAATTATGAAAATCATCTTCTATTTCAGGGCCTTGCTCAATACTAAAGCCCTGGCCTCCAAACCAGGCCTCGATAAAAGCTAGCGTCCTTGTAATAGGATGTAGATGACCACGATCCATCCCACGACCGGGTAAGGTTACATCAATAGCAGGCGTTTGATTGGATAAAAAATGCTCTTCTAGGATTTCTTTTTGTTTTTGGATCAGGGTCGTTACATGGCTTTTGAGCGCATTAACTTCCTGACCTCTTTGAGAACGTTCTGCCTCTGGTACAGAACCTAATTGCTTTAAAAGCAGCGTAAGACGCCCCTGCTTTCCCAAAAAATTGATACGAAACTGCTCAAGCGCATCAAGCGATTGACAGAGGCCGATACCATTATCGAGTTCTGCACGAATCTGGTCCAGCTCTGAGTATGACAGGACAGATCTCCTACGCTACTGTTTCACCCCTCATCCGGCCACCTAAGCGCTCTGCGCTTCGGCGTGCACCTTCTCCCGTATACGGGGAGAAGGATATTGCAATCAATCTATGCTGCAACGCCTAGGGCTGTTTTTACTTGATTGGCAATTGATTCAAAGGCTTTTTTATCGAGCACCGCTAAATCGGCCAATACTTTACGATCGATCACAATCGCTGCACGCTTAAGGCCCAACATAAAATGGCTATAGGAAAGCCCATGAATACGTGCCGCAGCATTAATACGCACAATCCATAAACTTCTAAAGGTACGCTTGCGCACTTTTCGATCACGATAAGCATATTGGGATGCTTTAATGACCGCCTGCTTAGCCACGCGATAGACGGAACGACGTGCCGAATAATAGCCTTTAGCTTGTTCTAATACTTTTTTGTGTCTGGCTTTTGCGGTGACACCCCGTTTAACTCTAGACATTGAAAACCCCTTTAAACATGTGGCAACATTTGGTTGATAGAAGCAACGTCGCTGGCGTTCACCATCTGTAAAGAACGCAGGTGACGCATACGCTTACTGCTTTTCTTGGTCAGAATGTGATTACGGTGGGACTGACGATGTTTATAGCCACCACTCCCTGTCTTTTTAAAACGCTTGGCTGCCCCGCGTTTTGTCTTTAATTTCGGCATCTTTAAACTCCACAATACAATTAAACGATAGGGTGTGCTTTACTCTTTTTTCTTCTTCGAAGAAACCACCATGACCAATTGACGCCCTTCCACCCCTCTGGGAAAGAAATCAACCTTGGCATCATCAACCAAATCGGCCCGAATCCTTTCTAACAAACGCATGCCCAAAATATTATGAGCAATTTCACGACCTCTAAAAAAGACCGTAATTTTAACTTTATCGCCTTCTTCCAAAAAGCCACGTAGGTTACGTAATTTAACCTCATAATCGGCTGTATCGGTGCCTGGACGAAACTTGACTTCTTTAACCTTAATCCGTTTTTGTTTCTTTTTAGCAACCGCTTTTTGCTTGCTCTCTTGAAACAGAAACTTTCCATAATCCATAATGCGTGCAACAGGTGGTTCGGCATTGGGCGATATTTCCACTAAGTCCAAGCCCGCTTCTTCGCACATGCGCTTGGCTTCTGAGAGGTCCACAATCCCGACTTGAGAGCCATCTGCCCCAATCAAACGTACCTGACGAATCCCACGGATCTGGCTATTCACACGGTTACGTGTTTCTTTAGGCGTAGAACTAATAATGCACTCCTTCCCTTATATTGATCAAAAGCCTATACCAAACGCTTTTATCGAAGCATGAAGCTCGGCCACAAAAGCCGAAAGAGACTTCGATCCGCGATCGACCCCATCACGCGTGCGCACAGCCAGCATTTGCTGATCTAGCTCCCGATCACCTACCACCAATAGATACGGCACCCGTTGAATGGTATGTTCGCGGATTTTAAAGCCAATCTTCTCATTTCGCAAGTCCAATGCAATACGCAAGCCCCGGTCTTTCAAATCCTCGGCTATTTTACGCGCATAATCGGCCTGTGCATCGGTAATATTCAAAATGACGGCTTGAACAGGTGCTAGCCATAGGGGCAAGTTTCCAGCTGTATGTTCAATCAGTATTCCAATAAATCGCTCTAAGGTGCCCAACAAAGCACGGTGTAACATGACCGGTGCGCGCTTGGAACCATCGGCGGCAATATAATGTGCGCCCAAGCGTTCAGGCATTGAAAAATCAACCTGCATGGTGCCACATTGCCAACTGCGATTTAAACTATCTCGGCAGTGATATTCTAATTTGGGGCCGTAAAAAGCCCCCTCTCCCGGTGCTAACGCCCATGGCATGCCACTTTGTTCAAGGGCATGGCTTAAAGCGGCTTCTGCCTGGTCCCAAACAGCATCCGAACCCACACGTAGCGCAGGGCGCGTGGCTAATCGAATCCGTACATCTTCAAACCCGAATTGGGCATAAATTTTAAACAACAAAGTATTAAAAGCCAGTACTTCGGATAAAATTTGATCCTCGGTACAAAAAATATGGGCATCGTCTTGATTAAAATTTCGAACGCGCATTAAACCGTGCAAAGAACCTGAGGGCTCATAACGATGACAACATCCAAATTCCGCCATGCGTAACGGTAAATCTCGGTAACTTTTAAGACCTTGGTTAAAAATTTGTATATGACCGGGACAATTCATGGGTTTAAGGGCGTAGTCACGCGTGTCGATTTCTGACGTAAACATGTGCTCACGAAATTTTTCCCAATGACCCGATTGCTCCCATAAACTACGATCGAGCAATTGCGGGGTTTTGACTTCTTGATAGCCATTTCTATTTAAAATGTTACGTATATATTGTTCTAAGGCCTGGTAAATACTCCATCCCTTAGGATGCCAAAATACCATACCCGGGGCTTCTTCCTGAAAATGAAACCAATCAAATTTCTTGGCCAATTTACGATGGTCGCGTTTTTCGGCTTCTTCGATGCGGGTTAAATAATCTTGCAGATCTTTTTTATGAGCCCAAGCAGTCCCATAAATGCGTTGTAACATCTTGTTTTTGGAATCACCCCGCCAATAAGCACCGGCCACCTTTAACAACTTAAAGACTTTGATTTTACCGGTACTGGGTACATGGGGACCCCGACAGAGATCGATAAAATCGCCTTGTTGATAGAAGGACAAGGACGCATTTTCGGGTAAATCTTGAATAATCTGAACTTTATAGGATTCGCCCATGCTTTTGAATAAATCGATAGCTTCTGCACGCGACAATATTTTTCGGTATACAGGCAAATCGTTAGCCGCTAATTCAGCCATTTTCTCTTCAATCTTTGCAAAATCGGCCTCAGAAAAAGCCTGATCGACATCAAAATCGTAATAAAATCCATCTTCAATCACCGGACCAATGCTGATTTGCGCTTGGGGAAACAAAGCTTTAAGGGCTTGTGCAAACAAATGCGCACAGGAATGACGAATCACTTCTAAGCCTTCCCTGTCTTTATCGGTGATGATACGAAGGGTAGCGTCTTTTTCTATCACAAAGCTGGTATCGACCGCTTGCCCATCTACCATCGCGGCTAAAGCCGCTTTTGCCAATCCTGGACCAATAGACTCGGCCACCGCTTGTATAGAGAGAGGCCCTGGAAAGGACTTTTGGGTACCATCGGCTAAAGTGACTTTTATCATGTAAATCTTCTTTAAATATTTGGTAGGCACGAGTGGAATCGAACCACCGACCACCACCATGTCAAGGTGATGCTCTACCACTGAGCTACGCGCCTAAAATAGAACCTAATATGGGGGGGAGTTTAGCATGTAAGTCTAAAAGGAGGCAAATAGCGCCCTTTGCTTAGCAAAACGTGATAAATACATGGGTAAAACGTGAAGACCACCTACTTCACCCGATATAACATCCAGGCTCCAATGCCTGCAAACACCATAATAGGCAATAATACAGCGAGAACCGGAGGCACCTGATAGACAATTGCGAGCGGTGCTATAAGATGATTAAGGGTATGAAAGGAAAAGGCCACTAAAATACCGCATACCAACCTAGATCCCATACTCACGCTTCTTAAGGGTCCGAAGACAAAGGACAGTCCTAAAAAGACCATCATAATAATCACAAAGGGTTGAAAAATTTTCGTCCAAAAGGCCAATGTATAATTTTGAACATCTAATTGATGCTTGCTACGATAATGCATGGCACGCCACAAAGCGGGTAGTGATAATCGTTCAGGATGCTTAATCGTAGCTGTTTCTAAAATTTCAGGTTCTACTAAATGCAAAATGGTTTGAGTGGGCACCTCAAAGGTGTGCGTCTTACCCTGCAAGAATCGTGTACCACGCACATCATACAATTCCCACACTTTACCCACGAGGGTAGCACGCTCTGCAAATAAGGCTTCCTCTAAACGATACGCGGTGTCAAATTGGTAGCGCGTCACGCCCGCTAATTCATTGTCATTTTTAACACTTTGAATATGAATAAAAGCTAATCCTTGTTTAACCCATAATCCAGAATGGGTTTGAATGCTTTGCCCCCCACTTAAAGCCGTGGTGCGTTTATGCTCTGCAAAGCGTTCGGAGACAGGCGCCATCCACTCACCCAGTAATAGCATGGCGACCGTGACCCATAAGGCGGCTTGCAGCGTTATTTGGGTAATACGTCGCGTTGAAATACCACTGCTGCGCATAACGACCAGTTCAGAGCGACTGGCCAAAGACCCCAAACCCAATAAAGCACCCACCAGGGCTGCCCAAGGAAATAAACCATAGAGCCGTGTAGGCATGGTTAAACTAAGATAGGTAATCGCATCGATGAGATCATAGTGCCCCCGCCCTACAACCTTTAATTCCTGTACCAAATTGAAAAAATAATCAAAACCTGCGAGCGCTAAGGCGACGACCAAAATGGCTTTGATAAGCTGCTTAATAATATATCGATCGATAATACGCATACAATCGCTTTTACTTTAACGGTTTACGGTCGTGTAACATGACCCCTAAAGCCACGCTTAAAAAGACCCCATGAACCCACCATGATCCAATCGTACTGGATAACGCCCCCGAAGCAACCCACCGTCTACAAATCGTGAATAAGTTATAATACAAAACATACAATATCACAGCGGGCACGAACCGAGAAAAGCGTCCCTGACGGGGATAAACACGGGATAAGGGAATAGCCATCATCGCCAATACGAATACACTCAAAGGGAGCGATAGGCGCCATTGTAATTCTGCAGCCGCTTCGGGATCGCTTAAACGGCGTAAATCTGCACTCTTTATTAAACGCATACTATCGCTGGCTGTTGGCGCTGTCGTCAGATCATTTAAAGCACGTCCATATTCTTCAAAAGCAATCACACTATAATTGGCCTTACCCGGCAAGCCCTGGTAACGATAGCCATTCTTTAAAACCACGTAGACACTCTCTTCGGCTTCCTCCGATGGATTGGCTTGAAACGCGGCTGTTTTAGCCGTAATCAATACCCAAGCATCTTCTTTTTTGCCCTCTGAAAAAACAGGTCGCTCGGTGATAAAAACGCCGCTTAATCCTTCTTTGGATACTTGTTCTAAATAAACAATTGATTGATCATCGTTAATACTCTGAAAGCGCTGAGGCAGCAAGGATCCCATCAGCCCTAAATTTTCACCTTGGCTCAATCGATGTTCTCTGATCAAGCTCACCCGAGGGACTATCCATAAGGTTAAGAAAGCGGTTATCAAAACGCCTACAGCCGCCAAAAGCAGGGTGATCCCCACGATCCGACCTGGGCTAATACCACAGGCACTGAAAATGGCCATCTCGCTATCCGTATACAGGCGCCCATAGGCAAATAGGATCCCCATATACAAGCCAACGGGTATCAAGTAACTCAATAATTCAGGCGTATAAAGCCCTACCATTTCAAACACTAACCCCACGGGCAGCTGGCCACTGGCAGCCTTACCAAGGTAAAGTGAAAAACGATTGCTTAAGAGGATTAAAAATAACAAGCTCGTCACGGTGAGAAAGGCTAGGGCTATTTCTTTAGTTATATATCTAACAATAATGCTCATTATATTTCCAAAAAGTTCCGTTCTAGGAACATTCTTGGGTTATACTACCGCCTTTTAGGGTATCAGACCAGCATTCATGGGAGGCACAATGGACTTTAGCGTTAAAATGAATCTTCCAGCCAAACAATCCAGTGATTGCTTAATCTTAGGTGTTTTTGAAGGATCTAAGCTAAGCGAAGCGGCAGAACGTTTTAACACAGCAAGCCAAGGTATCCTCAGTAAATGCTTAGCCAAGGGAGATCTGGAAGCAACCCTAGGTTCGACCCTGCTTCTACAAGAAGTACCTCATACACAATCCGATCGCATTCTGCTGGTGTGCTGTGGTCCTAAGAAAGAACTGAATGATAAAGAATTTAGAGAATTATTACGTAAAACCGTGTCCGCTTTACACCAAACAGGCATTAAAGAGGCGGTGTGCTTTCTTACTGAGCTCAGCGTTAAAAAACGTGATATCGCCTGGAAGACAAGGCAGATTGTGCAGCTCTTTCTAGAAAGCACCTATCGTTTTGATATTTTCAAAAGCAAAAAAGATAAAGATACCAAGGGTCGACGCCTGAAGCGCGTCTTGCTCATGACTACCAATAAGAGTGAATCACTGAAAGCACAACGGGCGATTATAGAAGCCCAAGCGATTGTAGAAGGTTTGCACTTTGTAAAAGATCTGGGCAATTGCCCACCCAATATTTGCACACCCCGCTATTTAGCCAAAGTAGCCGAACATCTAGCCGCCAGTCATAGTACGATTAGCACGGCCATCTTAGATGAAAAAGAAATAAAAGCTCTAAAAATGGGCGCTTTATTGGCTGTTGGCCAAGGAAGTGTTGAACCCCCTAGGCTTATTACCCTAGAATATCGGGGACGCAATGATAAACAAAAACCGATTGTACTGGTCGGTAAAGGTGTTACCTTTGATACAGGCGGTAATTCACTCAAACCGCCCATGGGCATGATTGGCATGAAATTTGATATGTGTGGGGCTGCCACCGTACTGGGTGTGATTAAAGCCGCTGCCCTTTTAGAATTACCTTTGAATATCGTTGGCGTGATTGCAGCTGCAGAAAATATGCCCGGTGGCTCAGCCACGCGCCCCGATGATATTGTGACCAGCATGTCCGGGATCAGTATTGAAATATTGAATACCGATGCAGAAGGTCGACTGGTATTGTGTGATGCACTCACTTACTGTGAACGCTTTAAACCCGATGTGGTCATTGATATTGCAACGCTCACCAGTGCCTGCGCAGTCGCCTTAGGACAATATGCAAGCGGACTTTTAAGTAATCATGCACCACTGGCCAAAGATTTATTAGAAGCCGGTCAAAATGCGGGCGATCGTTGTTGGGAATTACCGCTTTGGGAAGATTATCAAGAAGCCTTAAACAGTGCCTGCGCCGATATCGCCAATATTGGCACGCCTGCAGAAGCGGGTACTATTTTAGGGGCTTGTTTCTTGCAGCGCTTTGCCAAAGACTATCACTGGGCGCATTTGGATGTTGCAGCGACTGCCTCTAAAGGCAATGCGAAGGATCGCTCAGCCACGGGTAGACCCCTACCACTCTTGATGCAATATTTACTCGATCGTGCGCAGAAAGCAAATAGTTAAGATGTCAGATCCTTCTCCCGGTTTCGGGAGAGGGATAAACCTTTAAATTGGGCATTTTTATGACTCTAGAAAAATCCTACGAGCCTGCCGCCTTAGAAGCGAGTTGTTACCAACGCTGGGAAACGGCTGGTTATTTTAAAGCCTCTGGTTCTGGTACCCCTTACTGTATTATGATCCCCCCGCCCAATGTGACGGGCACCCTGCATATGGGACATGCTTTTCAGCAAACACTGATGGATATTTTAATCCGTTATCACCGTATGAAAGGTGATCAAACCTTCTGGCAGGTGGGCACCGATCATGCAGGCATTGCCACCCAAATGGTAGTCGAACGTCAGTTATTGGCTGCCGGACAATCCAGACAAGCCATGGGTCGAGAGGCTTTTGTCGAAAAAATTTGGGATTGGAAAACAGAATCCGGGGGACAAATCACCCAACAATTGCGACGCATGGGTGCTTCGGTCGATTGGACTAAAGAACGCTTCACGCTAGATGAAGGTTTGTCTGAAGCCGTCAGCAAAGTCTTTATTCAACTGTATGATGAGGGACTTATCTATCGTGGCCAACGTTTAGTCCATTGGGATCCTGTCTTACAAACCGCCGTTTCCGATCTGGAAGTACTGGCAGAGGAAGAAGCCGGAACGCTTTGGCACATTCGGTATTATTTAGATGCCATACCTTCAGATGATGGCACCCCTGCCTCTATCACCGTTGCTACGACACGCCCTGAAACCCTTTTAGGCGATGTCGCTGTCGCTGTCCACCCTGAGGATCCACGTTATAAAGCCTTGATAGGTTGCATGCTGAGGCTACCGCTTTGTGATCGCTTGATTCCTATTATTGCGGATCCGATGGTCGATCCAGATTTTGGCACAGGCTGTGTAAAAATAACCCCTGCACACGATTTTAATGATCATGAGATGGGTAAAAAACATCATTTACCTTCTATTAATATCTTTACAAAAACAGCGACACTCAATGATCAAGTCCCAGAGCCTTATCGAGGCCTTGATCGTTTTGAGGCACGCACACGTATGCTTGCCGATCTGCAAATACAAGGACTGCTGGAAAAGACCGAGCCCCATACCTTGCGAACACCCCGTGGCGATAAAAGTGGTGCTATTCTAGAGCCTTTATTAACCGATCAATGGTTTGTAAAGGTCCAAAGCTTAGCAGAGCCTGCCATTCAAGCCGTAGAAACGGGTCAGATCCGTTTTGTACCCGAGAACTGGTCTAAAACCTACTTTGAATGGATGCATCATATCCAAGACTGGTGTATTAGCCGACAACTCTGGTGGGGTCATCGCATACCCGCTTGGTATGATGCCACGGGAAAGCATTATGTAGGCCAAGACGAAGCCACCGTACGTACCAAATACCAGCTTGATCCAACTTTTCCCTTACGCCAAGATGAAGACGTATTGGATACCTGGTTTTCTTCTGCCCTTTGGCCTTTCTCCACCCTGGGATGGCCAGAAAACACGCCTGATTTACAGACTTTCTATCCTACCCAAGTGTTAGTGACGGGCTTTGATATTATTTTCTTCTGGGTCGCTCGTATGATTATGTTTGGGCTAAAATTTACAGGCTTCGTGCCCTTTCATGAAGTTTATATTCATGGTCTTATTCAAGATCATTTAGGGCAAAAAATGTCCAAAACCAAGGGTAATGGGATTGATCCACTGGATGTCATCGATGGTATTAGCCTGGAAGATCTGCTCAAGAAACGAACCCATGGCTTGATGCAACCGCAATTAGCGATGCAAATTGAAAAAAGCACACGCACTGAATTTCCCAAAGGCATTGCAGCTTATGGCACCGACGCTTTACGTTTTACCTTTGCGGGCTTAGCCACCAGCGCACGCCATATTCGCTTTGATTTGGCGCGCGTTGAAAGCAACAAACATTTTTGTAATAAATTATGGAATGCGGCCCGTTATGTGTTGATGCATACAGAGGGCCTAAACCTTGCATGGACACAGCCTGTAATCACAGATGATGTCTTGTTAGATCCTGTCAATCGCTGGATCGAATCACTTTGGCAAGATCTGAAAAAAACCATTGAAATACAATTAAAAGACTATCGTTTTGATTTGGCGGCCCAAGCACTGTATGGATTTATGTGGAATGAATATTGTGATTGGTATGTGGAATGCAGCAAAGCCCTACTCAATCCCAATACCTATGCCGATCCACAAATCGCCTTAGAAACACGTCGCACCTTGATAAGTATTTTTGAAGAAGCCCTCAGAGTCATGCACCCCTTTATGCCCTATATGACCGAAGCCCTCTGGGAAACCATAGCACCGCTATGCCAGATCCATGCACCCACCATTATGCTACAGCCTTACCCTATGCCGAACACCGATGCTATCGATCAGGAAGCCATCGATGCTATGGATTGGTTAAAAACCGTCATCCTCGCGATTCGTAATATTCGTGGCGAGACACAGATTGCACCCAGCAAAAAAATTGCCTTAATCCTGAGTCAAGGATCGATATGCGATAAAAGCCGGATACAACAATTTGAGCCACTGCTTTATAGTTTGGCAAAAATCGAAACCATCACTTGGGTAGATGCCGAGGCACTTGATAAAAATCAAAGCTATGCCACGGCTATCGTGCATGATTTAGCACTTTTCATACCGCTTGCAGGGCTTGTCGATCAGGCTGCAGAAGATGAGCGACTGGCAAAGCAGCTACAAAAACTTCAAGCAGAGCATGAGAAGCTTTCTCAGAAATTAAGCAATCAGGGCTTTGTAGACAGGGCACCGCCGGCTATCGTGGCACAAGAACAAGCACGCCTAGAAGAGCTCCAAAAGGCTATTGAAAAATTAAAAAACTAATGCTCTCGTGTCTCGCAAAAACGAATATCAGGCCAGCGATCCATCGTTAAATCCAGATTAACCCGATTAGGTGCTAAATAGGCCAGATTGCCACCGCCATCAATGGCCAGATGATCTTTGGCTTTGGCTTCAAAATCGCTCAGCTTTTTAGGATCGCTGCAGCGTACCCAACGTGCTGTACTCACATTAATGGAATCATAAACACAATCCACATTGTATTCATACTGCAAACGATGTGCGACCACATCAAATTGTAAAACGCCTACAGCCCCTAAAATAATGCGATTATTGTAAAGGGGTCTAAAGACTTGGGTGGCACCCTCTTCCGATAGTTCAATCAGACCTTTTTGTAAGGCTTTGGCTTTAAGCGGATCTTTAGGACGCACGGCACGAAAGAGCTCGGGTGCAAAATAAGGGATCCCTATAAATTGTAGGGTTTCACCCTGTGTAAAGGTATCGCCAATCTGAATGGTGCCATGATTATGTAAACCAATAATATCGCCTGGAGAGGCCTCGGCAACCCTATCGCGATCGCCTGCCATAAAGGTGAGAGCCTTGGCAATCTGTACTTCTTTCTTTAAACGCACATGGAATAACTTCATACCTTGACGATATTTACCTGAGCAAATACGTAAAAAAGCGATTCTATCGCGATGGAGCGGATCCATATTCGCCTGTATTTTAAAAACAAAACCACTAAAAGGATCCTCTGTTGGCAAAACAATTCTCGAAGTAGTCGGTCGGGGTGTGGCTTGGGGCGCTAGTTGCACAAAAGCATCTAATAATTCCCGCACACCAAAATTATTCAGTGCTGAGCCAAAGAAAACAGGACTTAAAGCCCCTTTGGAAAAAGCATCCTTATCGAAACCATGGGAAGCACCCTGAACCAGATCTAACTCTGCCCGACATTCGGCGGCACTCTCGGCACCAATGCATTGATCCAGCTCTGGGTTATGGAGTCCCTGAATAATACGTCCACTTTGTATTGTCTGATTATGGCCTGGATCGTATAAACAAATCGTATCCGAATCGATACGATAAATACCTTTAAAACGTCGCCCCATACCAATCGGCCAGGTCATGGGTGCACAGCGAATATGAAGAACTCTCTCAATTTCATCTAAAAGCGCAATGGGATCTTGGCTATCGCGATCCATTTTATTAATAAACGTAATAATAGGCGTATCTCTTAAACGACAAACCTCCATTAATTTAATGGTGCGCTGCTCCACCCCTTTTACCGCATCAATCACCATTAAGGCTGAATCGACTGCGGTTAAGGTTCTATAGGTATCTTCCGAGAAATCTTCATGGCCTGGGGTGTCTAATAGGTTGATCACCCGATCTTTATACGCAAATTGCATGACCGAAGTTGTTACAGAAATACCCCGTTGTTTTTCTAATTCCATCCAATCGGAGGTCGCATGGCGACTTGCTTTTCGGCCTTTAATGGTACCTGCCAATTGAATAGCACCCGAAAAAAGTAATAATTTTTCGGTAATGGTGGTTTTACCGGCATCGGGATGTGAAATAATGGCAAAGGTACAACGACTCATAAGGATGTTCCTAAAGAAGGTACTAAGTTTTTTAACAACGCTAAAATCTGGCTACTATTTGCATCAACAACTGCATGCTCTAAATGATTCAACATAGCTTCTAAGGTTTCCTTGTTTAAATGACTCTCAATTTGTGCCTGAAAAATCTTTTTGTGCGGAGTCGGCACTAAATTTTCATCCGTATAAAATAATTCTTCATAGAGTTTTTCACCAGGTCTTAATCCGATATATTGGATGGGAATATCTTCTAATTTTTTACCGGCCAAACGAATAATTTGCTCTGCCAAAAACCGAATTTTCACAGGCTTTCCCATATCTAATACAAAAATCTCACCACCCTTGCCCAGCGCCAACGCTTGTAAGATAAGTTGACAAGCCTCGGGAATCGTCATAAAAAAACGGGTGATATCAGGATGGGTAACGGTAAGGGGCCCCCCTCTTTCTAGCTGTTGTCTAAAAATAGGTACGACACTGCCAGCCGATCCTAAAACATTGCCAAAACGCACAATAATACACCGGGTACCCTGTGGATCGTTAAAAACCTTTGCAATCATCTCTGAGACGCGCTTGGTCGCACCCATGACATTGGTAGGATTGACTGCTTTATCGGTCGAAACTAACACAAAATGTCGTACCTTATGTAAAACGGCCATCTGGGCTAAGCAGCGTGTCCCCAGAATATTATTGGCCACCGCCTCACGGGGTTGATCTTCGAGCATCGGTACATGTTTATAGGCTGCCGCATGAAAAACAATATCTGGGCATTGATTTCGCATTATCAAGTCTAAGGCTACGCGATCGTTAATATCAATTAAATGTTTTTCAAAAACGAGTGCTGGGAAATGCTGTAATAATTCTTGCTCCAGCATAAATAAATTGTATTCACAGCGCTCAATCAATAATAAATTTTTAGGCTTTAAATGAGCGATCTGACGACATAATTCCGCACCAATTGATCCGCCGGCACCACTCACTAAAACGATTTTATCCACCATCGCTAAACGAATAGCTTCCCAATCTAACTGTACCGGATCGCGTCCTAATAAATCTTCCAAAGAGACTTCTCTTAGGAGATCAATACTCACACGTCCAGCCACAATGTCTTTAAGACCCGGCAGGGTACGAATCGCACAGGTTGTTTTCGCACAATGCTGCATGATAGAACACATAGCCTGTGCAGAGGCTGTAGGGATCGCGATAATAATCAGATTAATTGTGTATTTTTCGGCAATGCTTACGATATCTGCCGTTTTACCCAAAACCCGAACCCCATGGATCTCCCGCCCCTGCTGGGCCTCGTTATCATCGATAAAGGCGATGGGTTTATAACTTTTCTGACCATCCCTTAAGAGATCGCGAACAATTCCTTCACCCGCACTACCCGCACCGATAATTAAAACCCGTTTGGCATCCACACGTTCAAAATGATATTCTTTAAACCAGCGAACACTAAAACGCGCGCCACCGAGAAAAATAGCTAATAACATCGCATACAGTGGTAATACTGCACGTGGAAAAGCTTGAAAAGCCGTGCTGCAATAGATCCACACACCCGAAAAGAAAACCCCTAGGAAAACGGCACGCACAATACGTACCAAATCAGGAATCGATGAAAAACGCCATATACCTCTATAAAGCCCTACATACCAATAGGCTATCATTTGTACCAAAAGCACTCTCAAAAATACGTGGGTACTGCTATCTAAGACTTCTCTTGGAATTTTATCCAGGTTAAACCTTAACCAATACGCCCCAAACCAAGCCCAGGGTACAACACCGATATCGTAAATAATCGCTATCTGACGTTTATAAAGTGAAAGAAATTTTAGGTTTATCTTCATGCTTTATTCTGCGATCCTGATTTCACGATTGACCACATGGGATTTATTTTTTCGACCCAGCCATACAGCGAAGCCACGATGAACAGGGCTAATAAGAAACCCAGCAAGCCTAGACTAGGATAGCGCGTAATACTGTATACAATGCCAGCCAGCACAGCATTCACGACACCTAATCCAAACAAAATACGCACTGTGCTAAAGCCTGCATGGTGCAAGCGCTGATAAGCATGTAGAGAATGCGCTGCCGAAAGCGTCTCACCCTTCAGTAATCGTCGTAAAAGAGTCGCAGTGGCATCAAAACAAAAGACTCCATAGATAATCAGCCAGAGCATCATTGGGATCCCATAGCGTTGATCACCTATGAAGGCAAAGGCTGCTACGGCAAAACCTAGGCAATAACTTCCTGCATCTCCCATAAAAACCTTGGCTTTAGGCCAATTCCATAGCAAAAATCCTGAAACGACACATACCAAGGCCCCGCTTGCCAAGGCCAAACCCCTCACCCCTTGATCCCAAAAGAGCCATGTGCCCATCCCAAACACGCTCATAGCCTCGATCCCGGAAATCCCATCGAGACCATCCATAAAGTTATAGGCGTTAATAGACCAGACTAAGAGGAAGAGGACTATAGCGGGTGCCAGTAAGCCTAAGTAAACGGGGGTATAACTCCAAAGACGCAAAGCACTGCAGTGCCCCAAGAGAGCTATAAAAAGCCCAGCAACCAAACATTGAATAATCAGCCGCTTTACGGCACTCAGGCTATCGCGATCATCCACAAAACCCAGGATAGACACCAAGCACCCCGCAGGTAATAGCAGAAGCAGATCCTCTAGGGATAGATAATGCTGCAGCTTTAAAAACAATAGACTGAAAGACCATAACAGTACAAAAACGATGCCCGCCCCACGAGGGATGGTTGCCTGATGCATCGAACGCTCATTGGGAATATCCAACCATTGATAACGAATCGCATAATCGCGATAAAAATAAACGCCCGCGCTCGATAAAAGAAAGAGGCTAATCCCCATCAAGATAATCAAAATAAGCTACTCAACTTAAAGTTGGCCTTTTTGCCCTTTAACAGGGAGGCAGTTTAACATTTTT
>CAZFXA010000022.1:0-31704 GCA_964522825.1 uncultured Legionella sp. | reverse complement strand
AAAATCCTTGATTTTAAGCGATTATTTTAGGGGGCGGGAATCGCTGTATGCAATTTGCTGTCAAAAGACCCTGATTATTCCAACTTTAAAAAAATTCTCGTGATCAATAGCTAAGAACATCGAAGGTGATCATTAAAATCATACTGACCATTCATGGTGCAATGATAGGCGATATTTATCGGCGTTATTCATGTGTCATAATCAGGCGTGCAAAAGATTTTCGAGTACTCGCAATAACCTTGGGCTATTGACTGAGCTTGTTGAATAAAAATAGTCTGCCAAATAACCCTTTCGGTCTACTAAATATTTATGAAAATTCCATTTGGGTGCAGTCCCAAAACCAAAGGTTTCTCTAGCCCAGCCATAAAAGGGATGGATCGATGCGCCCTTCAGCCGCTCTTTTTTCACAACGGGAAAGGTGACGCCAAACCGTGCTTGGCAAAAAGCCTGGATTTCTTCATCCGTCCCGGGTTCTTGTCCCCCAAAATCGTTACTGGGCACCCCTATCACCACCAGGCCACGATCCTGGTACTGTTTGTAGCGCTGCTCTAAGGCCTGATATTGTCTGGTAAACCCACATTGGGAGGCTGTATTCACGATTAATAAAACCTTTCCACGAAAATGGGATAAGGGGAATACCTCGCCCGTAGCACTCTGAAAGGAAAAATCATAGGCTGTTTTACTCGGATTAATCATTGCCTCGGTCCTCCCCTCAAAAAGACATGGCTATCGCCTCAGGGGGAATGTATCATATTTTTCTATCCGCATAGAAAAGGAAATACTTTAATGAAGCCACTATCCATCGATGCGCTCAAACAACTTTTTACCGAAGCAAGAACCTACAGGGCCTGGCTTCCCAAAGCCGTCCTAAATGAAGACCTTAAAGCCATTTATGAACTGATGAAATGGGGACCCACCAGTGCTAATCTGTGCCCTGCGCGCCTTGTCTTTCTACGCAATGGCCCTGAAAAAGAAAAGTTGATTGCCTGTCTTTCACCGACCAATGTCGATAAAGTAAAAGGGGCACCGGTGACGGCGATCATTGCGCAAGACCTACTGTTTTATGACAAAATCCAAACCCTCTTCCCGCAAGCCCCTGCTTACCGTGATACTTTTGCTTCTGACAAAGCCTTTACCGAAGCAACCGCCTTTCGCAATAGTTCCTTGCAAGGTGCCTATTTTATTTTAGCCGCCCGTGCTCTCGGTTTTGATTGTGGACCCATGTCTGGATTTGATAATCAAAAAGTGGATGAACTGTTTTTCGCCGATACTGCTTGGAAATCCAATTTTATTTGTAACATTGGCTATGGAGACAAGACAAAGCTTTTTCCACGTCTACCCCGCTTAGCTTTTGAAGAGGCTTGCAAGATCTGCTAATACCTCATCAAACAAGTTTTTCCGAATGGCACTCGGGGGCATACATCCCTGGAATCGATGCCCCTGGCCAACATTCGTAAAAACTTATCAAACAGACGACCAGTCTTTATAGACTCCATAGCGCTTGACGCACAAAAAAACAGTGTGATCCAAAACGTCTTTTCAGCGTATCCATCGCCCAATCGTGCAAACCAAGCGCCTTTAACACATTCCATAAACGACGATAGGTTTCTTTATAACTAGATTGCTGTGCTGGAAAAAATTCTAAGTAAAAGTCTAATTGATCGATAAGCGCTAAAGCTTGCTTGAGGTCTTTTTTCTTGTATTGATCCTTTTCTGGCAATAAAATAAACTGGCGTGATATTTTTAAAGAAATAATACTGTGCACTTCTAATGCTTTGGTCTTCCATTGATCATTTGTGATTTCCATATTGTAGGCTCTTTTAACAGGATTGAGTTAGGGTGCCATAAAGAACCCTGGAGTACTATTGCCGGAAGGGTGTTTTATTTTATGCCACAATGGCGGGTTTTAAAGGCCTTTGCTACCCTGCTTCACCGCGATCCACGCACTATTCCCATGCACCGAGAAAACATCCCTCAAAAAACTGGGCGTGAGGAACGACAGCCAGCTTATTTTGCGGGAATCTGAGTCTGGCAACTAAAAAATCCTGCTGCTGCTGGGTCAAATAAGTGTTCCGAATGGCACTCGGGGGCATACATCCCTGGAATCGACGCCCCTTTTGCACACTCGGAAAAACTTATTTAGCCGATACTAGAAAAATGTCGAAAAAAAACCAGAACTTTGATAGCATAGGAGGCAGCAGGGCTTGGCTCCTTTCAAGTCAGGTTTTGCGAGTGGTGTGTGAGGTTACCAGACCTCATACGCTGCGACCTTAGTTAACACCCACTAAAACCTCATCTAGCTACCTTTAGCAATCGGGCTGCATGTCTTTTGTCTTAACCAGTAGGGGTTCTATCGGCAGCGTTCGTTTCTGCGTAGCGATTCTATTAAAAACAAGCGGTGGTGTCGGCATAGCCTCGGTCTCACATCTGATAACCGCCATTTTTTGTTTTAGCATTGAACTTAAGTTTGGCTTATCTTTATGCAAAGGAAGAATACAGCTTTCTAAAAAGTCCATTTTAGAATCACACGCGTGGAAAAACCAACTGGCTTTTCCTGAAATACTTAAAGCCTCCAGTAATATATCCATGTCCCCATTTGCCAAAGCTAACTGTTCGAGCAATGATCGGTAGTTTTCGCATGCAATTAAATTGCCTGGTTTTTCGCCATGGAATACTGTTTTGTGTACAGTCTCAATCCATATATAACGATTTTCTGGTCTATGTAACTTTAAAAGAACATCTTTAAAATAAGATGCCTCTTCGGGTGTAATGATTAAACACTTTAACGTATTTTTTATTTCATCCCGAATCATTAAAACAAATAATATCTCTTTCTTATAAAAATCCAGCTTTTGTGGTTGGCTTTCACAAGTATCTCTAAAGTTTTGGCTCACAAAAATATCGGAAGAAAACTCCCATCGACGATCGGTTGCTACACGTACTAAATGGTGGGTTTGCACCATCGTTTCAAGTGTCGCAATATCCATAAAACGCCCAACCACTTCGGGTTCCATATTCCAGTTTCTAAAATCCACAAAGTACCAGCGTTTCATGTGTAAAGGCTGTACTTTGTTTTTGCTGTGTAGCTCAGTGTCGCACTCCATCTCTTGTTCTTGCTCTGTGTTTTGCTCTTTTTCAATATTCACTTCTGTTTCGTTCAAGCCATCGCTATTATCAGGCTGAATAACTTTTTCCAAGCAAACGGGTAACATTGCTTCCATCATGGATTGTAATTTTTCTTCAAACCCAGAAACTGCTTCCTCTGTTAATACAATGCCTGCTTGCGACATTAAAGAAGCTCTTTGTTCTAAAATACTACAAATCATTTTTTCTAAAACAACGCGCGTATCTTCTAAGGTTGTAATGTGCTTGAACTGTTGGAAAGCAGACCCTTCCACTTTAGAGAAAAACACAGGTTCAAAAACCTGACAAAGCTTTCGTTTTAAGGAGATATCTGATTCTTTTAATAGGCGCATCAAACAATCATGTCTTAATGCATTGCGCAACTTTTGAACCACAGAGCTATAATGATCGGAAGATAATCGTTTTATTTGATTTTCAATACAAATCTCCAAAATAGCCTGAACACTCCAATCCCCGCTTGCTATATTTGGATGTGCATCCTGAACTTCTTGAGGAACCACAAAGATAATGCGCTGATTGTATTTTAAGTTCCGCATACGCATAACGGCTTGCAATACATCACGCTCAATTGTTTTAAGACCTAATGTTACTAAAGCATAACCAGCAGATGCTTGAAGAATATCCGTTCCAGTCGTGTGTATTTGATCATAATAGGTAAACCACTGTTCAGGCTCGCAATTTAAAGTCCGTTTTGTATACTCATAATCAGTGCTTTTAAGCGCAATAAGGGTGCGGTCCTTTATAGTTAAGGCCCATAGCTTATTCGATTGATCGAAAAATAATACGAAACAATAGGGTTTCTTCATACCTCTTGAGGCTGTTAATGCATCAGAACTCAGATAAGTTGCCAATTGATCAGCAACCACTTCATTAGAAACGCCCTTAAAATAAGCACCTAAATCGATCCAGGCCTGTAACTTAGAGATTGCCATCTCGGGCATCATTTTCACAATACTTGAGATCGATTCTTCGACTGTATTGGCTGTTTTTGTCTGTAAAATAGGTTTCTGGGCATGCCTCATTAAGAAATCAACCGTTTGACCATCAATCCCTAAGCCGTTCTCAACATCAGGACGCATACCGTGAGGATGACAACGATAGGTCCAATCGGTACCCGTTACACCTTGAAGGGTCTTAAATTGAGAGGCATGATTCTGTGCATTGCTGCGCGCTGTAAAGCCATTTTTATCAATATTATTTAAAATATGATGCTGCAAACAATAGGTCTTGACACGATCGTTATTTCGTACGCTTTCATAAAACCTATGCAATGCAGCTTGATCATTTATGTCTATCAAAACAAGATCCAGTCCTGTTAGCGTTTTAAACTCTGAACGAACCACCTCCAAAGAAGTCTCGCCATCTGGCCCCAGCGGTTTTTCTAAGCGCTGCATGTAACTGTCGAGCATAGCCAAGACAACGGCCTTTGAAAGGGGTTTCATGCGATGAATTTTAATAGTATGAAGTACGGTTTCAAGATAATGACCATGCCGTGCATTTTCATTCGGAACATTATTAGCAATATAGGGAATAGATAATTCGCGTTCAAAACCAACTTTCGTCTCATCATGTGAAAGACCAATTTCCTCATCCACCGATTTTCGTAAACAGGCCGTTAAAAAGTTAAGGGATTCAGGCTTTATTGAGAATAACTCTTTATACAAGCCAATCATATCTTGTTCGACCGCATTAAAATCATCGATGAAAAAAGGATATTCAAGTTTTCCACCTAAGATATAATCCTTTAATTTTTCGACATGACCAGCATCGTCCTTTTTTAACCGTTTAAGCATTTCAAATAAGGGGCTCTTCGCTTCTGAAAATAATTTCAGGATCAACAAAGAAACCAGTTGTGGCCAATGTGCCTGAGAAAGTGTTGTTTCTCCTTCTAAAACATTTTTCATGAGTATTGCAGTCGGTTTTCCTAAAATAGACGCAATATCGATAGCTTGTATGAAATCAAACAGATCTAATATAATTTTAATTTCATGACCAGGGACTGGATCGCCCTTCCCTACCACTTGAATGAGCTGTTTTTTAACGCTCAAAGCAAGATCGACTTCATCTAAAATAGCATTACCTTCTATAAAGATAGCAATAATTTCATTAAAAATGCTCAAGCGTTCATTGTTCAGTTCATTATCAATACTAAAACGTAATAGCTTGATATATTTTAATTCAAAGGATTGCATGCTTTCCCGAGTGGTTACCAAATATTCCCGCGCTAGAATAATTGAAATCAAACGATCTCTAAGGTTTTTTAGATAATCCACTGTACAGTCTACTGCATCATCAAAGACAAAGGAATGCGCTGATTTTTTCCACAATCCATAGGTTGTTTCATGCAAATCATTCAAATTAACATGCAATAATGCCGAAGGAACTTCCACGACCGATAAAGTGGCCCCCGTTGCCATTTTTAAAGCAAGCATGGGAATAATTAAGGAAGTCTTTCCACCACCCATAATAAGTTGTGCACTTTGACTTATAAATCCAGCGGGTGTTTTTTGACTAAGACTTTTAAGATAACCATATTGTTTAGGGAATATTCTTTTGTTTTGATAATATTCAAACAATAAAAATAGAGGCTCTTCGATGGGCAAAAATGATCGCTGAAGATCGATTAGCTCTCCAACTTTTTTCAAACGATCAGCGCGTATATCCTTTTCTATATTGGTTTCTAAAGACCCCTCTAATGACCCTTTCAAACGCTTATAATGTTGTAAATCCGTAAAGCGCGATAGATAATCTAAAATCTGAAGATTTAAAGCTTGAATCTCAGTATCTTCTAATACGGTATATTGTTTAAATAAAGTCTTATCCTGGCAAAGATACAAATACAGAATGTCTTCGAATGTAAGAGCAAACCGTTTTAAACCAAAAATCTCTAGCTGATGTTCTGTTTTTTGCGATTCATCCAGAGGGGCTCTATTGGCGCTTTTCATTAGTTTGGAAGCCAAGTCTTCAAGTGACTTCTCTTCGTGTGTAATATTACGCATAATAGTTTGAAGCAACACGTTTAACGCTGGTGATTTCTCTTGATAAAATCTAAAAATAGCTTCGTTTTGAACGGTTACACGCTCATTTTCTCTAACGCCTGCCTCATAATCTTTTTCTAGCTCAGTCCAAAATTGCGTAGCAAGTGCATTTTCAGCTAAATGCTTAGAACTAAAAAAAGGTTTTACTTCATTTTTTGTTGAATCAATGCAATATTGTCTGAAGCTTTGTTGATATTCAGACAAAAAATCCCAGGTATTATTGACCACCAAAGAATCACTGCTAGCTTTATCTAAGGGCCGCTCTAAAGATACCAAGGGCAGAGGCTTTAAAAGCACATTCGAGGACTGTCCAGATAAAGACCAATAGGAAGCTAATAATGTTCTTTCCTGTTCGGGGCGTATCGAAATTTGATGCATCAACTGTTCAAAAGCCTGGCTTGGATTTTCACGGGCCAAGGCGCAAATCTCATCGCTCAGAATAACAGGATTCTTTAGAATAAATCCTAGTACAGAAAAAAGCTTATCTTCGGAAGAAAAATGTTCGGGTGTCATTTGTCTCCACGCCAAATAATTTAAATGTCCACCTATCTTTAAGGCCATGAAAGCATACCCGGAATGTTTGCTATCGGCAGCAATCTGGCAAAAAGAAAAGAATGATGATACTAAATAGTTTAGTTGTCTTTTAGAATCCCACTTTAAAAGGTCTGACTCTAAAGAAGCACTTCCCAAACGATGCTGATGAAACTTTGATAATACAAGACTCCAGGTTTTAAATCTAAAATGAACCTCGTTTTTTACAAGAACATGAAGGTGCTCATACATAACAGGGTCTGTAACATTAACCTTCATATTTCTTGAATGTCGCAGCGCTAATTGTTGCTGTTCTAATTGTCTATGACGATAGCGAATATGTGTTTCTATTTCATGCGTCAATGGCGCGTGACCTACTGTGGTAACAAGCCAAGTATAGAGCGGGTCTTTTTCTTCTAAAAAAACAACGCCTTTTTGATAAAATAGACGGGTGAAATTCTGTAACAATACTTTAAACGTATCGACAGGCAAGCCATCTAATTTTTGAATACTCTGAGATTGATCAATAAAAATGATTGCAAGAGGCTCTAATTTATTATCTTCCTCCACAATCAATAAAGGTAATCTTTTACGCAGAACATTTTGATTTTCTGGCAAAATGGCTTTCGAAGATGTAAAAGAAAGCCACAATCCATTTTTCGTGCTATCCCTCAATAAAACAGATAATAAACTTTTTTCAATTTCAGGTGGCAGAATCATACTAACAGGAATATTGTTGTACAAATTAAGATAATCTTTCACGAGTGGATATAAAACAGCTGAGCTACTACCATAAAAGGATTCCGTTTTTCGCCCTAACAACCCTTGATAAAATCGATTACCCAATCTAAAACGTTCGTTTTGAGTCATATAGTCTGATAATTTTCCTGAAGCCCTGCCTGAAAAAGAAACCACATGGGCTTGTGAGTTTTGTTTCTCAACCATAGCGGCAGCTAATAGGCGCACCGCAGCGAATTCGGGCGATCCAATGAGGGCGTCATTTTGAATAACACACTCATGCGTATAGACTGCTATTTGGGCCGGCAACTCTTCGATCATACGCCTTAACCATTCTAGGTGTTCGGCTGTTAAAAAGACTGGGCGATCGATAATGTCTCTTAAAATTTTATAAGCTAAAGAGGGCAATCGTTTTGCAAGATATAAATAGGCAAGATACAGACTGGCAGTTAAATCTTCCGATATCAATTCGCCCGATTCTGAAAGGGTATAGCCAATGGTGGATTCTTGTTTAGAATAATAAAATAATTTTGGATCCTCGGCCTCAACCTTAGATACGAAACCAGCCTTTAGAAGCCTACGACTTGGTACCTTATTGGTTGTGTCAAATACATATCGATAGTATTCATTATCGGATGCCTTATCCATACAATAGAACTCTTGCTTAGGCATAAGAACGAGCGTTCTTAAACGATCCGCTTGATAGGCTGGCAATGGCACGAGAACGATAGCGGCATCAAACCCTGGAATAACCGGATGATGACTTAAATCAATCTTATAACGGTGATCTTTGGAAAAGATATAACAACTTTCACCCTCTATCATGGTTTCTTTAAATTCAAGATCATAGCGAGGCAATCGGATTAATAATTCATCATGCGAACAAGACCAAATTTCAATAAAGCTCAGATCTTCAAAATGTCCAATAGAATGAAATTGTTGCTGGAACCATTGGACATAAAAATCAAATGGGTGATAAGTATCAACAAGATACCATCGTTTCCCCTCTGCTTCCTTAGCAATTTTTAGTGTTGGAACATCGATACAAGCTAATGTTTCTTGGGTGATAGAATCCTGTATTAATAGCTCTTTCGATTGACCGCTTTCATCCACCTTTGCCCAAGCATGGATCCCAAAGTGGCGCAAGGTTAAGGGTAGTGCTAATGTAAGATTTGGAATATATTCATACCAGGCTACCACGCCATGATGGTTTATTTCACGTTGTAATAGGGCCTCTTTTTTTGAAGGATCGCTGCCTAAAAGGCTATGGAATCGATATTTTTGTCCCTCATGAGAAAATTCATAAGTGTTTCGATCGTTCGAAACCATCGATGGAATGGATTTAACAGAAAAAAAGAACGTAAATAGAGGATGATTATAAACACTAGGGGGTAAAGGACTACAAGACTTCTGGTCAGTACAAACAGAACCTTTAATTAAATCGACATAGAAGGTTTCATTTTCAACAACATATTGCAAAAGAGGGAAATGAACTTGCCATTGACCACCCTTATTCTGCGATTTAAGTCCAACAATAGACAATACAGGCTCGGCTAATTCAGCTAAGAAGCCCTGTTTTTTCTCGCCAAGATCGTTTAGATATTTTAAAAGAGCCGGCACTGTGCACGCAATAGCTGCACCAACTTCCGTTTCTACATAGGGATCGACCCAATCGGGATCCGTATAATTTTTTCTAAAAATAATAGCCTCAATATAACGAAGCGCATCTTCATCGCTTGAAAAGCCATTATCAGGCAATCCGAGCTGGATGTTCCAAATAAAGAAAGAAACTGTTTTTTGCAATTGGGCAATGGTGTTTTCGGTTCTATCTTTTGTTTTAAGGGTATCGACCAGTTTTCTTAAGCCATCGTTTAAAATGACAGATAACTCTAAAATCTTTTCATCTTCTAGATTGAGATTCGCTACTATTTTTCTTAAGCACAGTGCAACTTTCATAAAAAAGAAAAGGGGCTCTTTAAGGGTTACTCCTTGAATATTAGTTCCAAACCCTTCTTGGATGATTTCAACCAAGTCGGACAGCAAAGGGGGATTTTCTTTTAAGGCCTTCTCAAGAAAATCAAAGAAATATAAATTTAAAAATATATAATTTTGAATATCAGTGTCGTTTAATCGTGCAGAATGTTTTTTCATAAAATCGATTGTGGCAACCACTTGTGTTTCTGGCTTTAATCGAATATTAGAAAGTGTCCTTAAAAGGCAGGTTTTTTCGCTGAGAGTTTCCCCTTCGTTCTGAGCAAGAACGATATTGCTTTCAGATCGCTTTTCAAGCAACCGCTGCTTTATAGATTCATCACTGATAGCGGGCTGTGTCTTTTCCATCGTATAAACCTGAGAAGACACATAGAGCATACTCGGAAAAATATCGCGCGGCGCACAATAGTTTCCATACATGGAATTCGAATATAGCCGAACACCATCTTTCCTCGGAAATGCTTGCCAGAGCTCAGAGGCTGATTTTATTTGAAAAAGCGCATCCATAGATCCTTTTACCAATAAGCCACGTTCATAATTTATTTTTTGAAACAACAAGAAAAGCCGAACATCTTGCATGATTTTTTGATATATTGGCTCGGCTTTCAAAAGCTCACATTTTTTCAAAAAATAGTACGTTGCTTGATGCAAAGGTTTGTCTTTGATATTATTCAAATCGTCACGCAAAAGCACACTTTCACTGCCAATCGTCGATGTGTCTAAAAGAAAGCTTTGTACCCGACCCTGTAAATCGTTGAGAATATCGGAATCTTCCTCGATTAAACGGTGGATAAAAATGGTAATACCTTCATCGTACTCTATCGATTCCTTCTTCGCCACGAGCCACTGGTTAAAGGCCTCCTGACTACTGTTTTTATTAGGATCGCAGCTTACAAAATAGACTGAAGGATTACAGTGGCTTTCTACAAACAACATGCCACTATTATCAAAATGAGCGTGCTTGAATTGAAGCATAGGGTAAATGTTGTTTTCTAGCCCTGTGAAAAAATGCACCATAATATCACAAGCGATCTTTAGCCCTCTTTCCAAAACAATACTGTGCTTGGCAAAAGGTTTATGATCTTGTGCAGCCACCGATGCGGCGTATAAAGTATTTAACTCGGCCAGTGTTTCTAGTGTTGTGCTTTGTTCTTCTTTTGATAATCTTAAATAGCAATGATCTTGAAAAGGAATTGAAAAATAAAACCTATCGATATGAAGAATGACGAAGGTCTCATACCCTAAAGCATAGTTATGCCTACAGTTTTCTAACAAGATTTTTAGGGTCGCCAGTGCATTTTCAGCTGAGTAGCTTACAAACTCTAAAACAGGCTCTGTTGAAACACCTTTTTGATCTGCTGAAAAACTTAAATCTTTCACAGCTAAAGAAGGAACCTGTTGGTGAATAACATTCAAATGTTTTTGATGTGCAATCAAGCACTCACGTTTAGGAGCATCCATACCTGGCTGATAATGAGGCAGATCCATTTTGCTCGCTGGCCGCAACAATTGTAGTGAGGCTTCCATCTTTTGTAATGCTATGGCTATGCTATCTTTTTGTTTAACCTCCAAGACACCCGACTTTTGAAGCTTGAGCAAAAGCCTAGCCGTATTTTGGATTGCAAAACTAAGTTGATGAACCATCGCTACTTGACCCAGGTTAGCTTTGCAGCGCTCGTAATAATCTTGAATAGAATGACATTTAATACCTAAGCGTACTTTTTGATACACACGCTCATCCAATGAGGTTTTCAACAAAGACGACATCAGTACTTTATAACTACAAGTACCACTACGTTGTGCTTTGGTTGTTTGCAAAGAGAACACACTAGCCTGTGTTTCTTCAAAGCCAAGCCTTAAAGCTTCCCCCATAAGAGCCCGGTACACTCTATGTTCATCATAACCTTTAGAAATAAATAGCGGTAAAATTACCGGCTCTACGAGTATTTGTATAAAATCTTTTAATATTTCCGGATTGTCTTGAAAGTCCGAAAAAGAGAAGGGCAACTTAAAGCCTTTAATACTCGAATAGTACACATCGTTCGATTTTTCTATGTTTTCGTGATATAGTTCTAACCCAGCACCTGTGTTTCGAATAAGAAAATACCATTCGCCATTTTCCATCATTTTAAAGTCATACAACATGGCATGTCCGGAAAAACCAGGCAATCCTCTCCAACCGCCTGGAATTAATAACGCTCCGTGGTTTTCTAATAGTTTTTTAATGATCAAGGAAACAACTTCATAAACCCTAAAATGACCTGTATTTTCCAGGCTGCTTTTTGATTCGTTGGCAATCGCCCCAAATGTTTGAGAAAACAGCATGGCCGTCTGCATTCTTTTCTGTATTTCACTTAATGTCTTCTTTTCATCTTCATCGAAAAAAAGCGCATGACTAACCTCTGTTTTTTCTATACAAGAAGATAAGTAATGATATAAATAGGCAAGCGAACGCAACGAAGTATAGCCTTCTAACTCATAAGTGCCTTTTAAGGCTGCATCTTGATGAATGTGTGCAAACAAACGATTATCGATGGGGTAACTCACACTGAGCGCTGTATTATCATCTTGGATCTTTGTGAGAGAAGAGCTTGGCAAGCTTTGATATTCAGAGAAATCTTTAACAAACCTTAGCGCATACAAACTATCAGGCTCACTCTGTGAAGCACAGATTTTCATCAGCTCGGCATGGGCCAGCTTTGGATAATAATCCTGTATTAATCTCACACCTTTCTCATTGCGCTCTTTTAAATAAAATTGCACTATTAATTTTAGATCTTGCTCTGAAAAAAGATCACACTCCAGAAAAAAACCAAAGGCTTCGGTTTCGACCGGATTATTGCCTGATAATCTTTGCAGAACTGCTTTGCTAATCTCTAATTCATTTATTATGTTACTGGGACTTTTCAGGCTTTCTCTTATTGCCTCCTTGAAATCTTTATACAATAAAGGAGCAGCATTATAGATTGTTTTTATTAATTCTAAAAGCAGAGAAAAAATATCGTTGTATTTTTTTTGATCAAATAGAATCTCTGAACAATTGCCACTAAAATCTTCGTGCGCCCACGAATATTTTTGATCAACCTCAAGTATTTCCTTCAGATCTTTTACCCAAAGACTCATAAGCTTAACCGCATTTTTCTTGTTTTTTTCAACATCCTCTTTCGAGGATAAAAAACTTCCTTTTTGAATATTTTTTATTATAAATTTAAGCCCGGAACAATAGAAGCCGAACAAATCCCTATTACTGACTCTAAGAACATAAACCCCCCGAAAATTATCCTGTGAAATTTGTCCGTTCACCGCAATAACAGAGTCATCGAAAATATTGATATAAAAAGGATGTTTTTCTAAGGTTTCAGAAATTAAATCACGTACCCTCTGTAACGCCGAAAAACACCTGAGATATTCTTTGAAGAGTGCTGCTAGGAAATTTTCCCTGGTTTTTTCTGTTAAAGCCTCTAGTAAGATTTCTAATACTTTTGCTCTCTCTTCATTCTGAAACATATCTGTAAAAAAACATTCTTCAGTTACAAAACATTCTTCCGTTAAGTAGGGATCAAGCCCCCCTCCTCCTAACGCCATGAGCTCTTTAATAACTGATATTTTATCTGAAATACATGCTGCATGCATGGGAGACATTGCTTCTGAAAATTCTCCAAAGTCCAGTGATACTTGTTGATGTATATTCGTTATCTTAGGATTTTTTGGAAATTGAGGGTGATACTGTTCTAAATGATCTTCTAAAACGGGGCTGAGTGACTGTCCGAAATACTGGATTTGTTCTTGTTTTTTACTTTCAATTTTATCTGTGATTGCTTGTCTTAGTTTTGCTTTGTTTTCACTTTCAATACTGTGTTCTGAACTGTCATTGAGCGCAGCACAAAACGCTGGCCATTGATCTAACAGTTCTGTTAATTCATATAATTTTAGGGCATCAAGCTGACCTTCTAAGGCCTCGTCGCTTTCACAGTGGTATAACGCGTTTAAAATCATTGTCAACTCCATCTATCCAAACCAATAGGCAAAAAAATATTTATTTTAGAAGTTGGCACTCTAACATTTTATTTTCTCGATTGCTACACTATTTTTGCTTTGTGTATGAATGAGAATCTGAATTTAGGTGCATCTTCTCTATTTTTTTTATTATAAACATCGATTGTACGGGTGGGCCGTGATGGATTTGAACCATCGACCAATAGATTAAAAGTCTACTGCTCTACCAACTGAGCTAACGGCCCCGGTTAAGTAGGTCATTATACCCTGCCTACCGCAAGCGTCAATCGAATCTTTAGGCC
This sequence comes from uncultured Legionella sp., assembly GCA_964522825.1. Taxonomy (GTDB): domain Bacteria; phylum Pseudomonadota; class Gammaproteobacteria; order UBA6186; family Azoamicaceae; genus CADEGZ01. The sequence continues at coordinate 17,963 of CAZFXA010000022.1, read as the reverse complement.
CGACCCGGATTAGGCTAGAACTTTGAGCACGGTTGCCCCTATTTCGGCGGGAGAATAGGCAATATGGGCACCTGCTTCTTCCAAGGCTGCATATTTTTGGGCAGCGGATCCTTTACCGCCCATAATAATGGCCCCCGCATGTCCCATACGCTTGCCTGCAGGTGCAGTCACCCCTGCGATATAGGCAATCACGGGCTTCTTCATATATTTTTTAATAAAGGCTGCTGCCTCTTCTTCAGCACTCCCTCCAATCTCACCCACCAACACCACAGCCTCCGTTTGGGGATCTTCGGCAAACAGGGAGAGGATATCGACAAAATCGGTCCCCTGTATGGGATCGCCTCCAATGCCTACACAGGTACTTTGGCCCAAGCCATTCGTAGTGGTTTGATGAACGGCTTCATAGGTAAGGGTACCCGAGCGTGAAACAATACCAACGCGTCCACTGCGATGAATATTCCCTGGCATAATGCCCATTTTACAGACCCCCGGTGTAATAACACCTGGACAATTAGGACCAATCAGCTGTACAGCTCGGTCTTTAATATAATCTTTGATTTCCAGCATATCTAAAATGGGAATACCTTCACTAATACACACCACCAATCGAATACCCGCATCAATGGCTTCAATAATAGAATCTTTACAAAAAGGTGCAGGTACATACAAGACACTGGCATCGGCTTGTGTCGCCTGTACCGCATCATAAACGGTATTAAAAACAGGCAACCCTAAATGCAAAGTGCCACCCTTACCGGGTGAAACCCCACCCACCATGCGGGTCCCGTATTCAATGGCTTGCTCAGAATGATAGGTGGCCTGACGTCCGGTAAAACCTTGGCAAATAACCCGGGTGTCTTTATCAATTAAAATACCCATATTTTTATCTCCTTGCTGCTTCAATCGCACGATTGGCGGCTTCTTCAAAGCTTTTTGCGACAATAATATTCAGGCCACTTTGTGTTAATAGATGATTGGCATCGATGGCATGATTGCCTTCAAGCCGAACCACCACAGGCACGCTTACCCCCACCTCAGAAACAGCTTTAATAATACCGGCTGCAATTAAATCGCAGCGCACAATACCCCCGAAAATATTCACTAAAACGGCTTTTACTTGCTTGTTCAGCAGAATAATTTTAAAGGCCTCGCGAACCCTTTCTTCGGTTGCACTGCCTCCCACATCTAAAAAATTGGCAGGACTGCCCCCCTTTAATTGAATGAGATCCATCGTAGCCATCGCCAATCCTGCACCATTGACCATACAGCCAATCGTACCCTCTAAAGCCACATAATTGAGTTCCCATTCGCGCGCTAAAAGCGCCTGTGCATCTTCCTGAGACGTATCTAACATCGCTCGCAGGGCTGGCTGACGGTATAGCGCATTATCATCTACATTCATTTTGGCATCTAAACACATCATATCCCCACGCTTAGTCACCACCAAGGGATTGATTTCCAACAAACTCAAATCATTCTCAATAAAAACCTTATAGAGATCGGTCATGATACGGGTAAGTTGTCGGCTTTGAAGGCTATTGAGCTTTAATTTGATCGCCAGATCTCTACATTTATAAGGCATCACACCCAATAAAGGATTAACACCCAGCTTCAAAATAGCGTCTGGCTGATCTCTCGCAACCGCTTCAATATCAACCCCACCCGAAGCAGAGGCCACAAAAAGGACTTGTTTAGTGGCGCGATCGACCAGCATACCCAAATAAAATTCTTGTTGAATATCGCAGGTTTCTTCCACCAATAATTCATTCACTCGCTGCCCTTTTGCATCGGTTTGATGAGTGACCAATCGTGTATGCAACAGCTGACGGGCGGCCTCTTGGAGTTGTTCTTTGCTACCAACCCGTTTCACACCCCCCGCTTTACCACGTCCCCCTGCATGAATTTGTGCCTTCACGATCCAATGCTCAGTATTTAAGAAGTTAACTGCTAACAAGGCCTGATCGACACTATTCGCCATCACACCTTTTGGCACCGGAAGACCATATTCAGCCAATATTTTTTTGGCTTGATATTCATGTAAATGCATACGCAATTCTCCCTGGCATTTTTATATTTCCAACCATAGTCGTGCTGGTTCTTCTAATAATGATTTCACTGTCACCAAAAACTTCGCGGCATCCATGCCATCAATGATACGATGATCATACGACAAAGCCACATACATCATAGGTCTTATCACAATGATTCCTTCTTCAACGATAGGTCTTGGCATGATTTTATGCATACCCAAGATAGCACTTTGGGGCGGGTTCAAAATAGGCGTGGACATTAAAGAACCAAAAACACCGCCGTTCGAGAGGGTAAAGGTTCCACCCTGAATTTCCTCCAAAGTTAATTGATTATTTTTTGCCTTGTCTGAAAATGCGACAATTTTTTTCTCGATGTCGGCCATATGCAGTTTGTCGGCATCGCGAATGACGGGCACCACCAAACCGCGATCAGAAGCAACCGCCACGCTTATATCATAATAATCATGATAAATAATGTCTTGCCCCTCTACTGAAGCATTGAGAACAGGAAATCGCTTAAGGGCTTCTACCACAGCCTGTGTAAAAAAAGACATAAAACCTAAACGCACACCATGATCTTTTTGAAAAATCACTTGGTATTTTGTGCGAAGATCCATGATGGGCTGCATATTGATTTCATTAAAGGTTGTAAGAATGGCAGCCGTTTTTTGGACCTCTACCAAACGTTCTGCAATACGTGTACGTAAGCGACTCATCGCAACCCGTTTTTCAGAACGGGATGCAGGCTGTGTCAATCCTGATACCGAATCTTGTACTGTATTGACAGTGGGCGCGGATGCCTTTAACACATCGTCCTTGGTAAGCCGACCTTTTTTGCCTGTACCCTGTAGATCATGCCAATTGACATTTTTTTCAGCCGCCAAACGTCTAACCGCAGGTGAAGAAGAGGGATCCAGCAGACTCAACACGGGTTTTTGGAGGGTTGCTACCTGTTGTTGAATGCTTGTCTCGGCGACAGGCTGTGCAGGTGAAAGCGCTTTGGGCTGTTCAACGGTATTATTGATCGTGACTGCTTCAAAAGAACCGATTATTTCTTCGGATGTTACCAAAGAACCCGATTCTTTTATGATTTCAACCAAGGTGCCATCACAGGGTGCAACCACTTCCAGCACGATTTTATCGGTCTCAAAATCGACCAAATGTTCAGATCGATGAATCACCTCGCCCACCTTCTTATACCAAGTTATAATTTTAGCCTCTGAGATAGACTCTGGTAATACAGGGGTTTTAATCGGAATACTCATTGCACTATCCTTTCACGAAAAGCCTCTTCTAACAAAGCTGTTTGTTGATCGCGGTATAAATGAACATACCCCGGTGCTGGTGCTGCGGCAATAGGTCTGCTAATCAACGACAATGCTTGATGTTCGAGCAAACAGGCTTTCAAACGATTTTCCAGACCATACCAAGCACCCTGGTTTTTAGGTTCTTCCTGACACCATATAATATCGACAACCTTGGCATAAGGCAGCATCACGGTCCGTAGTTCTTGATCAGGAAAAGGATAAAGCTGCTCTATTCTCAGGATCACGATATCTTCGCGTTTTTCTAAACGTCTTTTCTCCAACAATTCATAATAAATTTTTCCACTGCACACAATGATTTTTTTAGCGTTTTTGGGGGACAAGGTATCCATCTCTTCTAAAACAGGCTTAAAAGAACCAAATGATAAATCTTCTAGGGTAGAAACTGCCCATTTATGCCTTAACATATTTTTAGGTGTCATAATCATTAAAGGCTTTCTTAAAGGACGTAGCACTTGACGTCTTAGCAGATGAAACATTTGTGCCGGAGTCGTGGGAACACACACTTGCATATTTTGTTTAGCACATAATTGCAGATAGCGTTCGATACGTGCGGAAGAATGCTCTGCACCTTGCCCTTCATAACCATGGGGTAAAAATAAAGTTAAACCACTTTGGATGCCCCATTTCTGCTCGGCAGCGCTGATAAATTGATCAATCACTACCTGGGCACCATTGGCAAAATCGCCATATTGGGCCTCCCAAATCACTAAACTCTTAGGCTCTGTTCTTGAAAAACCATATTCAAAAGCCAAAACAGCTTCTTCCGATAATAAAGAATTCACCACTGAAAAGGCGCTTGGATCGTCGCTGATATGCGCCAAGGGTGTATAGGATTGTCCATTATTTTGATCGTATACGACAGCATGTCGATGAAAAAAAGTGCCACGACACACATCCTGTCCTGACAATCGCACCATCGTTTTTTCAGACAAAAGACTGGCATAGGCTAGATTTTCGACAAAACCCCAATCGCAAGGTTTTTTTCCTGTGGCCATGGCGCGCCGATTCTCTAAGGTTTTTTCTACGATAGGATGCAAACGAAACCCCTCTGGCAGCACAAGCTGCTGAAGGGCCAATTCCCCTAACCGTGGCAGATGAACCCCCGTGTCTGTATGGGTTCGCCAATCTTTGACCATATAGGGTGTCCAATCGCTAGCAAAGGCGCGATTCGGAGCCTCCACTAAATGATGTAATAAAGGGTTTTTCTTGTCATCTAAAAAAGATTGGTATTGTTTTTGTAAATCAAAGAGCTCAATCTGCGTTAAACGTTTTTCTGCGATCAAGCGATCGGCATAAATGCGCAGGGCTGTGGGCGTTTTACGGATCTGTTGGTAAAGCAAGGGTTGGGTGACCAAGGGTTCATCCGCTTCATTATGCCCATGTCGTCTATAGCCGATTAAATCGATAATACTGTCTTTATGGTATTGTAAGCGGTATTGTAAAGCGAAAAGCATGGCACGATACACAGCCTCTGGATCATTAGCATTCACATGTATAATGGGCAATTCAAACATTTTTCCAATATCCGAACAATAACGCGTCGAACGCGCATCTTCCGGATCGGAGGTCGTAAAACCAATTTGGTTATTCACAATAATATGAATAGTGCCCCCCACTTTAAAACCATGCGTTTGGGACATATGAAAGGTTTCCATGACAACCCCCTGTCCACAAATAGCCGCATCTCCATGGATGGTAACAGGTAAAACCTGCTGGTAATTGCTATCGATACGACGTTGTTGCCTGGCTTTTACAGACCCACACAGCACGGGACCTACAATTTCTAAGTGTGAAGGATTAAAGGCTAACGATACATGCACCTGCCCATGGGGCGTGACAATATTGGAAGAAAATCCTTGATGGTATTTTACATCACCGGCTTCTAAGCTGGTTTCATGTTTTCCCTCAAATTCATCAAACAATTGACGGTGTCTTTTACCCAGCAGATTGACCAGCACATTTAAACGACCCCGATGAGACATACACATGATAATTTCTTGCGCACCCATCGCAGTAGAACTTTGGATCAAAGTATCTAAGGCTACGATTAAACTATCATTACCCTCTAAAGAAAAGCGCTTTGCGCCTGGATATTGAGCCCCTATATATTTTTCTAAGCCTTCGGCCTGTACCAAGCTTTTTAATAGATGCTTTTTGATTTCAGGGCTGAGTGTTAAGTCTTCATGCATAGACTCTAAAGAGGTCTGTACCCAATCCCGTTCTGCAATATCACTGATATGCCGATATTCATAGGCCATCGCACCACCATATAGGCGCTTCAAATCGGCCAAAATTTGTTCTAAAGAACGCTGTTTAGCACCTGCTAAAGTGCCCACTTCGAAAAGCGTTGGGAGATCACGCAAGGATAAACCATAACTTTTGAGTGTGTGTGCATTAAGGGTATCGACCGCTGGATGAGACAAAGGATTTATTTGAGCGTTCAAATGTGACTTCGCGCGATAATCTTCTATGAGCGCTAAAACCTTTGCTTGTTTTTCGTTGTAAGCGCTATCTATCTGATCGCAGGGTACAGGGGCAGAAGACGCAGGGGACGTTACCGCCAATTGTTCAAAATAAGTGCGAAAGCTTCCAGGTACCGATCCCGGATCTTTTAGAAAATCGTCATATAAAGATTCTACGTACGTCGAACGCATTCTCACACTCATTTTTTAATCATTTGATCACGAATCTCTGCAATCGCTTGATTGGGATTTAAATCTTTGGGACAAGACTGCACGCAACTCATAATACTACGACAACGAAAGACACTATAGGCGTCTTCTAGTTGTTCTAAACGTTCGGGCGTTGCATTGTCACGACTATCGACAATAAAACGCGCCGCCTGAATCGATGCTGCCGGACCTAAAAATTTATCAGGATTCCACCAATAGGAAGGACAGCTGCTCGAACAACAACCACATAAAACACATTCATAAAGACCATCCAATTTGGCACGATCGGCAGGTGATTGTAAGCGTTCTTTCTCGGGGGGTGCTTCTGTGTTTTGCAGATAGGGTTTTGTTTTATTGTATTGCTCAAAAAATTGGGTTAAATCCACAATTAAATCGCGAATCACTGGCATGCCCGGTAAAGGTCTTAAAACAATCGGTTCTTTTAAAGAGGCTAAGGATGTAATGCAGGCTAAGCCATTACGTCCATTGATGCTCATACCATCTGAACCACACACGCCCTCCCCACAGGATCGCCTAAAGGAGAGTGTTTCATCCTGTTCTTTTAAATAGCGTAATGCATCTAAGACCATGGCGGGTTTATAACGCGCCACATCCAAAGTATAATCCTGCATATACGGTTTCTTATCAACCGAAGGATTATAACGATAGATAGAAAATTGCATTAATACGACCTCTCTTTTGGTATAAAGCCTTCCATGCATAGGGGTTTTAAATTCACGGGTCTACATCCCAGTTTATGCTCTGAAAAATAAAGCGTGTGCTTTAACCAGGCTTGATCATCGCGATGGGGAAAATCTTCCCTCGCATGAGCCCCGCGACTTTCTTGTCTGGCCTCGGCAGACACCGCCGTTGCCATGGCTACCACCATTAAATTATCCAATTCTAAGGCCTCGATACGGGCGGTATTAAAGACTTGGCTGTTATCTGCTAAACAGGCTTTTTCTAAACGTTGATGAATACTTTTAAGCTTTTCAATCCCTGCTCGCATGCTTTTTGCCTCTCTAAAAACACCAAAATGATTTTGCATGACTTGTTGTAAAGCAAGGCGAATACTGTGAACACTTTCTCCTTTTTTAGCCTTATTCCAACGATCCACGCGTGCAATAGATACACGGGGATCGAGAGGTTGTTGTGTCTGTGCTGTCTTGGGTCTCTGATGGACAGCTTCTAAAATATGATTGCCGGCCGATCGTCCAAACACGACTAAATCCAGTAAGGAGTTGCCCCCTAAACGATTCGCACCATGTACGGAAACACAGGCACACTCACCCACGGCATAAAGCCCCTGAACGGCCACTTCAGTACCCTGGCTATCCAAGGTTAACACTTGACCATGTTGATTGGTTGGAATACCCCCCATCATATAATGCGAGGTTGGCACCACAGGAATCGGATCTTTCATTGGATCAATACTGGCAAAAGTCTTGCATAAGGATCGAATGCCGGGTAGGCGTTTTTGAATGAGATCGGCCCCTAAATGTTCCAGTTTTAATAGCACATAATCACGGTTGGGCCCACAACCCCTGCCTGCTTGAATCTCAAGGGCGATGGCTCTAGACACCACATCTCTTGAGGCCAAATCTTTGGCATGCGGGGCATAGCGTTCCATAAAACGCTCACCCTCTGCATTCACCAAATAACCCCCTTCGCCCCGACACCCTTCAGAGATTAAAACACCCACATGGGCTAAGCCCGTGGGATGAAACTGCCACATCTCCATATCTTGGAGCGGCAATCCCGCTCGAATGATCATGCCTAAACCATCACCGGTATTAATCAACGCATTGGTCGTGGATTGATAGACACGACCGGCTCCCCCCGTGGCTAGGACAATAGCCTCTGCACGTAGCACACGCAATTCACCTGTTTCGATACATAAAGCTAAAGCACCTGACAGGCGACCCTCTGCATCTTTGATGAGATCCACCGCATACCATTCGCTAAAAAAAAGCGTTTTTGCCTTCAGATTTTGCTGATACAGGGTATGCAATAACGCATGACCTGTTCTATCGGCGACCGCCGAAGTGCGTATAGCCTGCCCACCTTTGCCAAAGTTCTGTGATTGGGCCCCAAAAGGACGTTGATAAATACGACCACTCTCTAAACGTGAAAAGGGCATACCCATATGTTCTAATTCATACACAGCCTGTGGGCCTTCTTGACACATATACTCAATGCAATGCTGATCGCCTAAATAATCGGATCCTTTTATCGTGTCGAACATATGCCATTTCCAGTGATCCTCTGTCACATTCCCTAAGGCTGCATTAATACCACCTTGCGCTGATACAGTATGCGATCGCGTTGGAAAGACTTTGGACAATACGGCCACCGGTTTTCCCTGTTGCGCGATCTGTAAGGCGGCCCTTAACCCAGCGCCCCCTGCCCCAATAATCAAGGTACCGACCGCTTGCTCGGATAGTGCCATTAACGCCCCCCCCACAAAATAGCAATACCCCATAAAAAATGACTCACAAACATAGCCAGAATACTGATCTGCGCAAAGCGCCTTAACCCTTCATCCTTCAGATAATCGGTCGTAATCGTCCATAATCCTATCCATGCATGTAGTAGCAAACTCAAAAGCGCAGCCAAACTAAAAATGCGCATCCATTCATGCGTAAATAATGTGTGCCAATCGTAATAATAGAGCGGATGATGTGTAAGCAGATAACCCAGCAAAAAAAAGCCATACAGACCCAAGATCACCGCACTGATGCGCTGTAAAAGCCAATCTTGTAATCCAGGTTTTCCAAAACAGGTTGCTGATTTCATCCTACAAACCTATACACCAATCCTGAAAAAATGAATAAGGCGATTATCAGTGTCAGGACTGCACCACCTGTACTTTTTGTTTTTGTAACACCCACGCCTACATCCATCAGCAAATGACGTAGCCCTGCAACTGTGTGATAGCAAAGCGCGGCTAAAAAGCTTAAAAAAATGATTTTACAAAAAGGCTGCTCCAAAAAACCCTTCCATTGCTTAAAGGTGCACGCTGAAAAAAGCGATTGCTCTAAAGCCCCTAACAAATAAGGAATCAAGAGAAAAAGCCATAAACCTGATAAACGATGTGCAATCGAGACCCAGGCTGTTAAAGGAAAATGTATGGCCAAAAAATTTAAATGTATAGGCCTTGTGGTTTTTTTTCTCATAGCTGCCAACTTAAGGTTTAGTCTGTTGTAACGATGTGGTCATATCAGCCGCTGTTTTTTGTGCAAGCAATTGCTGCTGATTCAAATTCAATACATCCAGTTCTTTTTGCAGTTGTGCCTTTTGGGCCTGTAAGGGTGGCAGAGAAGTCGGATAAATCTCTGTATCGATTTGCTTTTGTACGGACTGGACCTGTGCAATTTTCGCAGCAATCGCATTAGACAAAGCAAGCATTTGGGTCTGATAAGCAAGCGCTGCGGGGCTTGGAGCTGCTTGTGTGGTTTGCGCTTGGGGCACGGCAAGTGGTCCATCCGCACAGATGCCAGAACTTGCCAACATACTTAGGAAGCATCCACCTAAAATTTTTGTTAAATGGCTATCTAACATGCTTTTCCTCCCCTGACCGTATAAATGCCTACACCCATTCAGTCTAGTACAGAATAGAGGTTCAATCTTTTGAATTTGCTCTTATACTGAAGAACTGAAGCAAGACTATTATGCAAGGATGACCGTATGAACGATGCTAAGGCCAGCCTCCATCTTCCCAATCGAGAACCCATCGCGTTACCCCTCTTAGTAGGGACTGCGGGCCCTCCGCTTGTAGGCATAGGCCATTTACAAAATCATGGTGTTTTTACCTATGATCCAGGTTTCCAATCCACAGCATGCTGTAGCTCTGCCATTACCTATATCGATGGTGATAAAAGCGTTCTGCTCTATCGAGGTTATCCGATTGCCCAACTCGCAGCGCAATCGGACCATCTGGAAGTTTGTTATTTACTCTTAAACGGCGAACTCCCGACACGTGCTGAAAAAGAGGCTTTCGTCGATGAGGTGCGTCACCACACGATGATCCACGAACAGCTGGGTAGCTTTTTTCAGGGTTTTCCAAGAAATGCACATCCCATGGCGATTATGTGTGGCGTGGTGGGTGCCTTATCGGCCTTCTACCATGATTCTTTGGAAATTAAAAATCCTGCACATCGCAAGCTTGCCGCCTTACGTTTAGTGGCAAAGATGCCCACCATCGCCGCCATGGCTTACAAATACTCGCTGGGACAACCCTTTGTCTTTCCTAGAAATGATTTAGATTATGCACAAAACTTTTTACATATGATGTTTTCGATCCCCGCAGAACCTGAATACTTAAACCCTGTGATTACACGGGCTATGGATCGGATCTTTATCCTACATGCGGATCATGAACAAAATGCTTCAACTTCCACCGTGCGTTTGGCGGGTTCTTCGGGGGCTAATCCTTTTGCCTGTATCTCAGCAGGTATTGCAGCCCTCTGGGGTCCTGCCCATGGCGGTGCGAATGAGGCCGTATTGAATATGCTGTATGAGATTGGGGATGTGACACAGATCCCTAAATATATTGCCAAAGCCAAAGACAGAAATGATCCCTTTAGGCTTATGGGTTTTGGACATCGTGTCTATAAATCCTTTGATCCCCGTGCCAAGGTAATACGCGAAAGCTATCATGAAGTCATGGAAGCCCTCCAGATCAAAGATGATCCCCTCTTTGCATTAGCCATGAAACTTGAAAGTATTGCTCTAGAAGATCCCTATTTTGTGGAGAAAAAACTGTACCCGAATGTAGACTTTTACTCTGGGATGATCCTGAAAGCCATTGGGATCCCAAGCAATATGTTTACCGTGATTTTTGCGATTGCCAGAACGATTGGCTGGATTGCACACTGGAATGAAATGCTAGGCGATCCAGAGCTTAAGATAGGCAGACCCCGTCAACGCTATACAGGGCCTTTGGAAAGGGATTTTGTGGGGTTGGATAAACGAGGGTAACAGGGCCGGCACAGAGACCGGCCCCTACAATTGCCTTTCAGATTTTCGATAGAACGTGCATCGTTAACCCTAGGTTGCAGGCACACCTTCAACACCTGCATCTGCTTCATGTGCAGGAGGACGACCTTTCTTGACAGACCATAGCGGCAATAACACTAGCACACAGGCCATAGAGCAAATCACTAAGCTTAAGATAAAGCCGTAATACCATCCCCACAGATCGGTCATACGACCCAGCGGATAACCGGCTGCGGCAGCCCCAAAACACGCAAAGGCCCCCACAAATCCATTAGAGGTACTGGCAGCACCTTTGTTAACCAATTCTGCAGCGGCTAAACCTACTAGCATTTGCGGACCAAAGACTAAGAAGCCAATCACACCTACCAATAAGGCCATTAAAATGGGTTGATCGGATCCTAAAAACCACAGTCCTAGAATGCTAAAAATCATGGCAATGGAATTGAAAATCACAAAGGGTATACGCCGTCCCCCAAACCAATAATCAGATCCCCAACCGGCAAATAACATCCCTAAGAAACCACCGACTTCAAAAAAAGAAATACAGGCCGCAGCGGCTACAGGACTGTAGCCTTTGACTTGGGCCAAATACAAAGGTCCCCAATCATTCACAGCGGTACGCACCACATACACAAAAAAGTAACTGATGGCCAAAAGCCAAATATAACGATTGGATAAAACTTGCTCTATCAGGATCTGTTTGACAGATAAATGTTCTACATCCTCTATGGCCTCACCCGCTTCTAAGGCTTCACCCCTAAAACGGTGTCTGTAACTTTCGACACCCGGTAATCCTAAAGATTGAGGCGCATCCCTTAAGCGATTCACCAACCATAGACCCGCGACCACACCCATGATACCCGTGATAAACATGGCAACACGCCATCCATAAGCCATCGCAGCGTTCACAGCTACATAGGCAATTAAAAAACCACCGACGGTATGAGAGGTTGAAAAAACACCCCACCATTTGCCACGTTCTTTGCGACTAAACCAATGTGTTAATTGCTTCGTACAGGCAGGCCAGCCCCACCCTTGAAACCATCCATTGATGCCCCAGAAAATACCCAGCCACATTAAGGAAGAGGAAAGACCAAAGCATAGGCTACAAAGCCCTGTCATGAGTAAACCAAAAGCCATAAGATAACGGGTATTGGCACGATCAGATAAAACACCGCTGGCAAATTTACTGATCCCATAACTAATAGACAAAATAGTGATTAACCACCCAATGTTGGTTTTGCTAAGGCCTAAATCGGCACAGAGATAGGGTGTAATAAAAGTCAGGTTCTTCCGGGTGAAATAATAGAGGGCGTAGCCTATATACATGGAATAAAAGGTCCGCAAGCGCCAACGGCGATACTGCTGCTGTAAGACCTCAGAATCTTCTATCTCTGGTAGATGTTCAGAAGGCTGAAAGCAGCTTAATAGTTTTTTTATTAAAATCATTAATCCACCCGACTTATTAGAGCCCTATTGATAGACATGGGGCTAAGACTAACATGTGGAATGAAAGGTGCCAAGGAAAATCTTAAGGCAACTACCTTAGGATACCCTCTCAGCTGAATGAGGGGCGCTACACGCTACTCGTTTATGACTTCTGCGTTCGCAGAGGCTGTGCGTTCCTGTTCTAATGCCTGCAAAATCTCCGATTCGCTACGCTCTGGCTCCAATTGGGCTTCTTGCATCACAAGGGCTGTGAGCGCTGCATGTAGACTGGGATCGGAATCATCCATGGCTAAGGCACGACGGTAGATAACAGCCGCCGCGCCCCTATCACCGGCTTCGGCAAGGGCACGAGCCTCTGCTGCCATCAAAGTGGCTTCTGGACTTAAACCCCAGGCCAGGGTAGAACTGAACAGTAATAAAAACAGTGCTCGACATGGATGACTGAAGCCTAATCGTTTCATGAGAGTCCCTCCTTGGTTACAACTAGTGTACACTGTGAGGGCCTAGAATCAATGATTGAGGTTGACCTATGCTTATACAGAAAAAAATGTGTTCTTTCGTGGTTCTACTTGTGTGGACAGGTATCTGCCACGCAAATCTTACAAAAGCGTCTGATGCGCTCCCTTACCAGACTTTCAAAACCCCTGAGAAACAAACGGTACATGTTTTAACCGTCGATCCCAAGCGCTTTGAGATAAAGCTTACCCATGCGCAAGATGCAGCCCTTGGCCGAGCCACGCTCAGTGATCTTGCAAAAAAGCACCGTGCGACGGCAGCCATTAATGGTGGTTTCTTTAGAATAGGTGCGAAGATTGATGGATTACCGGCCGGCATTCTGAAAATACAAGGACAATGGTATGGCCTTGCTTACCGTGATAGAGCGGCGCTGGGTTGGTCTACCCACAGTCCCATGACGCTCATGGATAGGGTTCAAACCAAAACGCGGGTTTATTTAAATCACCAGTCATCGCCCGTACAATTGCTCAATCAACCGCCCAACAAAACCAAGGCTGTCCTTTACACCGATGCTTATCCTGCAAATGTTGACTTACCACTCGACACCTATGGTTTACGTATACAGGATCAACGATTAACCAGTATTCAGTCGGCAGGCCCGATGCAAAACCAAAAAGGGACTTATCGCTACTTGCTCCCAAAAAACAAAGTGCCTAAGCATCCTGTAGAAGTCGGTCATCCCGCCACCGTCGGCATAGAAGTGCTGCCTCATTTTCTAAAAGAAAATCGTCTGGCCTGGCAAGGTGTGGATAATATCCTAGGGGGCGCACCCTTGCTTATTTATCGCGGAGACGTCATCAAAGATTATTCTGGCGAAAAAGTGCTGAATGCTTTTATTAAAGAACGCTATGCCCGCACCGCTGTGGGGATCCGCAAAAATGGCCATTGGGTCTTAGTGGTGGTTGAACAAAGTGCGCTGAGTCAAAGCGCCGGCATGACCATCCCCGAGCTTGCAACCTTTATGAAAGCACAAGACTGCGAATATGCGCTTAATCTAGATGGGGGCAGTTCATCGACACTTTATATGAATCATAAAATTCTTAACCATCCCGATGAAGATGAGGCAGAAGATGAAGACAGCGCTGCCTGGACAACCTTCAGACCGATTGGAGATGCACTGTTAATTATTCCGAAAAAATCGAGCTTATGAAACAAGGGATCTTGCTGATCAATCTTGGTACGCCTGCTCATCCAAACACCCCTGCGGTGCGCCGTTATTTGCAACAATTTCTGATGGATCCGCGTGTCATCGATATTCCTTGGCTACTACGTTTCTTACTCGTCTATGGTGTGATTGGACCCTTACGTTCTAAAAAATCAGCGGCAGCCTATCAGGCTATATGGACGGAAGCCGGATCGCCTTTGCTCGTTCATAGTTTGGCCTTACAGCAAGCTTTATCTGCACGCTTAGGATCCGATTTTGTGGTGAGCCTCGGAATGCGCTACGGACAACCTACTATTCAAAAGGCATTACAAGCACTACAAGATCAAAAACTTGATCACTTAACGATAGTCCCTCTGTTCCCACAATATGCCTCTGCGTCTTCAGGATCTGCCCTTGAAGCCACCCTTAAAATACTGGCCACGCAAAATACTATTCCGAATATTCGTGTTATCCGAGATTTTTTTAGTCTACCGGGCTATATTGATGCTTACGCAGATTCAATCCAGCAACACATTCAAGATAAACCCATCGATCGCATACTGTTTAGTTATCATGGCTTACCCGAGCGACAGATTAAGAAAACGCGCTGTCAAGCAAGCTGTCTGCAATCTAATAGGTCGAACCCTTGCAAAAACATGGATAACAGCAACAGCGATTGTTACCGGGCCCAATGTTATGAAACAACGCGTCTGATCGCACAAAAACTCGCATTACGATCGGATCAGTACCAGGTTTGTTTTCAATCACGCCTGGGGCGCACACCTTGGATAAAGCCCTATACCGATCAAGTACTGATTAATTTAAGCAAGCAAGGGGTACGCAATATTGCCATTGTCTGCCCTTCTTTCGTGAGCGATTGCTTGGAAACCTTAGAAGAAGTTAATATCCGTGCGCGTGAACAATGGCGTAATCTAGGGGGAGAAACGTTTGTATTTATACCTTGTATGAATACGCATCCTCTGTGGGTAGAAGCTTTGGCCCATAGGATCCAACTTTTTTAGGGATCTATCAATTTTTATTCCGCGGTCTATTCCTCGGCACCACCGTGACACCTATCGTTTCTTCCGCATCCCGCCGAAATAAAAGAGGGCTTTGTGTCTGAGTGCTGGCGCGTAGTCCATCTGATAATAGTTTTATTTTACCCTTAATAATGTTACACATGATTTTCGTTTCTCTTTCAGAATAATCTGGAAGCTTTTTTCTAAGATCTATTAAAGAACCTAGTATTGTTATCCTAGACTCAACAGCGTTCACCTGTTCAGCTATATTAAAAACAACCTTCATCCATTTATTGATATCTTTTACATAATTGATATCTTTTACATACAGGGGTTCTAAAATAGTCCTTTCAACCATCAATAATTCAATGGCACCCCATATATCCATTTTCATACGCGTATCAGAATTCACCACCTTGATATGTTTTAAGATTTTTTCTAGCTGTAGGATCGCATTATCTATCGTTTCCAAGTTTTTTGCCTCATCTTTAAAGCGTTGTAAGATCTTAAAACCTTGCTCAAAATCATCCGGAGAAACCAATCGAATGCCTATACATGCCTTATTTTCAATCATTCTATTTTCTGGAATCTCACCATTATCTTTACAAGCATCTTTCACTGAAGAGAAGACTCTGACGCCTGGAATAAGATAAAAACCTAATTGACGATCCAATAAAGCTCTCTCGTTATGCGAAAGATACGATAGCCCCAACGCCAAGCTAATAATGTCAGAGTTATCAATCAAAAGATCTATTCTTTTGTTCATCTTAAAAGAGAGCCACAAATCCGAAGGTGTTAATGACAACTCCATCATGCTTGCTATATCTTTCGTTAAGGGCCCAGAACATTCTGTTCTTCCAACAACAAAAAAACTAGAATCGGTGTAATCTACAAAAGCACCTTTTTCAAGCAAAAGTTTTATATATCGATCGCAAGAATTTCCCCCATCAAGTAAAATAATGCTTTTCAATAAAGAGCTATAGGGTCCATTCATCACTTTTAAACCAGGTCCATTTGGACTTAAGCCATGATCTAAAAGCTTCTTAAAGATTTCAAAGCAATCTATTTGATGCATGTACTTTAAAAAAGAATAGCTTATAGGCAATTCCGTGCCCACAAAACATCTCTTTATTTTTTTTAAAAAGGATGAATATAAGATTGGTTTTTTATCAAAAAACCAATCCATGATTTCCAGCTTTTGTAACAAGCCTTGTAATGGATTGTGTTTTAATGCCGCAAAATATTGAAACATTGAATCAACAACGACCATATGTTCATGTTCAAACATAAGCTCTAGCATAACACTGGGACTTTCGCAATCACTCTCATTAAAAAACATTTGAATTTTTTCTGCTCTCTGGTCCGTCACGCGCTTCAAGATTTGTTCTGCTTTTTTAAGGTCTTTATCCCAAGTATCTGGTTTTTTGCATGCCGTATCAAAAAAAGTTAATTCGGCTATAGCAAGGCGCAATTCATCCACTACCGAAGAGCCTTCAAGAAACTCTTTCATAGATTTTTTCGACAGATCCTTCGCCTTTTTTGATAGAACCTTCATTTTTCCACATAAGAGCTCACCTTGCTCAAGCAACAATTGATCAGGCATTTTTTTAGGTAAAGCAAGACTTTGCAATGCTAAAGTGCCCTCTTCCCTTACGACCTGGACAGGCTCTAATGGTTCTAAAACCGCATTTTCTAAAACTAAGCTGCTGCCTTTAGAAGGCTCGGATTGATCGATACGATCTAAAAAATCAAGCATCTTCTGAATAAAAGACCATTTCGATGCTAAGCACCTAACGTCAGCATAGTGCTCTAAGGGCAAAAGTGCTTCTCTAAATGTTTCTGCTTGTCTACGGTACTTAAGTCTGTCATCTGTGCTTTCTAAACGGGCACTCAATGTAGAAAGTTCTTTTTCAAGGCTGTCGGTTTTTTCAAGTGCATCTGTATAACGTTTTGAACGCTCAAACAATAAATCCTGTAGTAATTCTGAAGCTTGTTCAGAAAATCGTTTAATTGCTTTTGTCTGCCTTAGGTCCAAATCGAATGGAGCATCCTTTAAAGGATCCTTCAGATCCTGTTTTTTTACACGCACAGACCATAAATCTATCATTTTATTAAAATAAACATGAACCGTAATGGTTTCTTCATCTTTGTTTTTATAAATAAGCGTATCATGTGCCAAACTTAACCAATCGTATTGGTTGGAATAAAACTTATCAATACTTAAATGATGCTCCATGAGGGTATAACCTTGAGCCTTAAAAAAATGTGTCTCTTCGGCATCTTCAGCAATATTAAAACCTAACAAACAGGCTTCTCGTTTTTCATTTTTTAAATGTTTGATCGTATAAGGTTTTATGAGAACATGATTTTCTGCTTGCAAATGCCCTACGAAGGTAAATAGAAAACTGGGAATCGTTGCCGTGGGTCGTTCAGTATGTGCGTGTACTTGCAATGACGATAACATTGATGAATCTCCGTACTTTTCGTTCTTATTATTTGACCCTTATACCATGGGGATTTTAGGAAAACAAGCTATTTATACCCATTTGCAATCTGATTTTAGGTGCAGATTCGCACAAAAATTTATTGTAAAATCTACTGCATGAGAAATTTTGATTTAACATCCGAAGAAATCCAAGAATTGCGTGCTGCCCATAAATCAGCCAAAAACAAATCTGATGCTTATCGCATAAATGCTGTTGTTTTGCTTGGTTCCGGTTGGTCTTTAGAAGAAGTGGTTGATGCACTTTTTCTGGATGATGAAACACTTAGAAATTATATTTCACGTTATAAAGAAGGCGGTCTCG
>CAZFXA010000021.1:0-32753 GCA_964522825.1 uncultured Legionella sp. | reverse complement strand
GCTGAATGCTCAATTATCCATTAAAGCCCCCCATTTAAAAACGGAACCCATTTTTGAAACGCTTAAGGACCATATCCAACATGTGATTGATAGCGAAATAGCACCGGGTCTTGCCAGCCATGGTGGCAAGGTCGAGATTATCGATCTGAGCGAGGACAATGTGCTGTCGCTTGCCTTTGGTGGAGGCTGCCAAGGCTGTGGGATGTCTCAAGTGACCCTCAAACAGGGGATTGAACGCATTTTGAAAGAACGATTTCCCCAAATACTCGATATTCGTGATGCAACAGACCATACTACGGGGGAGAATCCCTATTATCAGGCAGCGGAAGTAGGCAAGTGTGGAGGATAGATGCTTAAAAATTACGTAAGCGAACTCGACTTATTTCTTCAAGACTTTGATAAAACGGCTGGGGCTCATTCAGAGGCTCGGGCCCAAGAAGAAGCTAAGCATAAGCGTATTGCCGAAGCCAGAGATAATCCTGAAGCATCGTTGGATAACCTTAAACCATGAAAGAGAACACACGATTGTCTGATGATGCGGTTGACGCCATTGCAGCCGTGGTGCTCATTACCCTGGTTGTGAGTGTGCTGGTGTATTGGCTGGAGACGATGTAGTTTTTTAATGCGAAAAAGCGTACTTCTCTCTGCGTATGCTCTTTTTATCAAAACCCATAGCCGTTAATAAAGCAAAACTATCATCGATCATCATGGGGTTTCCACAGAGATAAACCAAATCTTGCGTGGGGTTGGGCTTAAGCTTTTCCAAGACGATTTGTACATGCCCTAAATGTTCAAAATCATGCTGTGTGGTGCTCGCGCGACTATAACAAGCATAAAAATGAAAGTTGGGATATTGCTGATCGAAGGCTACAAAATCATCCCCAAATAATAGATCGGTTGCGTGTCTTGTACCTTGGATAACGATAATTTCTAAAGCCGGATTATTGTCTAAACGATCTTTAATCTGATCGAGCATCGAACGATAGGGGCTTATACCGGTGCCTGTACCTACCAAGAAAATACGTGTGGGTTGTTCTTCTTTAAGCACCAAAAGACCATGCGGTCCGCTTGCTTCAATACAATCGCCGATGGCTAAGGCACTAAGATATTGCGTTGCAAGACCGCCTTCAACGTGGGCACAGGTAATTTCCAGGCTATTGCCAGAGGGTGGGTTTGCAATACTATAACTGCGATTGACCATTTTATCCGGTCCAGGCAAGTGCAATGTGACAAATTGACCGGGAATAAAGTCCAAAGCCTGGCCATCTTCCGTACAAAAGGTGTAATGACCCACTTGGCCACCCAAGCGTTGTGCTTTTTCTAGTTTATAACGTCGTTTTAGAATAGCCATTTGTTGTACTATGGGTGCCAATAAGAAATAGATGGAGGTCTTGATAGCATGAAACGCTGGATTAATCAACGAAATATCTTGCTAACTTACATGCTGATCTGTTTAACAGCCTGTAGCGCTCAGTCTCCGAAAGTGCCTCTATATCAGCGTTCTATGGTACGACAAGGACAACCCAGGGTCGCCCTTGTTTTAGGCGCAGGGGGGGCGCGTGCCTTAGCCCATTTAGGTGTTTTAAAGGTTTTGGAAGATGAGGGTATTCCCATTGATCTGATTGTTGGCAGCAGTGCAGGGGCCATGATAGGCGCTTTATATGCCGATTGCCCCAATGCTGAAAGGGTTAAGGAAAAGGTAATCGATCTGAAGAAAGAAGATCTACTGGATCCGTCCTTAGCGGGTTTAGTGATGGCACCCATTCGACATACAGGGCCTGTGAAAGGGGAGGCGCTTGAAAATTTTTTAAGCGCACGGTTAGAGGCTAAAACCTTTCATGCCTTAAAAATCCCGTTGGTACTGACAGCCACTGATATTGAAAATCATCGCTTGGTTGTTCTAAAACGTGGTGCATTGGTGCCTGCCATTCATGCTTCTGCAGCTTTACCGCCGCTTTTTGCTGCGGTTAAACTCAATCATCAAACCTTAGTCGATGGCGGTGTCATAGCACCCGTACCTGTAGAAGTGGCTAGAACCTTTAACCCCCGTTTTATTATTGCCGTGGATATTAGTATGGCACCGGTCAAAGAGCCTGTGACAGGGGTTTTAGATCTTTTAGATCGTGCTTTTCAAATTTGTTTTTATGAATTGTCCCATGTGCAATCTAAACAAGCTGATTTCCTCATTCGTCCCAATGTGAATGGTTATGGTACTTTTGATGACCAATATAATAGCCAGCTTTATGAAAATGGTAAGGCAACAGCACGGGCAGGCATGCAAGACTTAAAGAAAGCGCTTAAAGCACAGGGTATTGCGCTACGAAAAAGGTAAGCTTGCTTTCTAAAGTTCGCCAACCTTGCAAAAATTGACTTTTATAGACCCAAACCGTAGAATCGCCCGCAACGGACCCTATAAATCATCTAAAGAGGTTAGATCATGGCTGTTCAAAAGAGCCGTAGAACGCGTTCTACGCGTGGCAATCGTCGTATGCATGACAAATTATCACCCCCTACCTTGTCTATTGATTCAGAGACAGGTGAGGTACATCGAAGACATCACCTGACACCCAATGGGTTTTATAGAGGCGTGCAGATTATTGCTGCCAAACCGGTGAAAGCAGCTAAAGACTTTGAAGCTGGAGAATCCTAAACTTGAGCCTGTGCATTGCACTGGATGCCATGGGTGGCGACCATGGGCCGCGTGTCGTGGTACCCGCAGCACTGGAAGCACTTGCGCTACACCCTGAACTGGTACTGATACTTGTTGGAGACCCGGTGCTTATAGAAAAGCATCTGGCAGAAATCGGTGCAAGCCCTCATCCTCGTTTACGTATGCAAGCCGCCACACAAGTGGTGTTGATGGACGATCCGCCCGCTTTAGCCCTTCGTAAAAAAACAGATTCCTCCATGCGTGTTGCGCTAAACTTGATTAAAACAGGCGAGGCGCATGCCTGTGTAAGCGCTGGCAATACCGGTGCACTCATGGCCACGGCCCGCTATGTTTTAAAAATGCTACCGGGTGTGGATAGACCCGCCATTGTTTATGCCTTGCCGACCATGACAGGCCATGTGCATGTGTTAGATTTAGGGGCTAATGTAGATTGCGAGCCCAAAGATTTGGTGCAATTTGCCTTGATGGGATCCATTCTGGCCAGCGTGGTCGATAATCATCCCAATCCTAGCATCGGTTTACTGAATGTGGGATCGGAAGCCATGAAGGGCAGTGCGCAGGTTAAACAAGCTTCAGAATTATTAAGCCATTGTACTTCGCTTATCCATTACGCCGGTTTTGTAGAAGGCGATGATATCTACAAAGGTAAAACCGATGTGGTGGTCTGCGATGGTTTTGTGGGCAATGTGGCTTTAAAAGTGAGTGAAGGCCTGGCCAAACTTTTTTTTCAATCCTTAAAAGAGGCTTTTTCCAGTTCTTTGTATGGCAAGGTTATGGCTTTTTTTATGCTGCCTCTTTTGAAAAAATTAAGCGCTCGATTAGATCCCAATCAACACAATGGTGCCAGTCTTTTAGGTTTGAAGGGGGTTGTGATTAAAAGCCATGGTAGTGCTGGGATCCATGCTTTTAAGAGGGCGATACAGGTTGCCATTGTAGAAGCTCAAAAAAATCTACCTGAAAAAATTCAAGCCCAGCTTATGAGTCAATTGCCGAAAATGGCCGAATTACCCATCGAACGATTATCTACTGAGGAGATTGTTCTGTTGAATTCTGTTTCTGAGCCTCCCTTATGATGAGTGGATTATCTTGATTTACACACGTATAGCCTCCACCGGAGCGTATCTCCCCACGCGCATGGTGTCGAATGATGAACTGGCGCAATCGGTCGATACTTCCCATGCATGGATTCTGGAACGCACGGGTATCGAACAACGTCATATTGCAAACGCGCAGGAAACCACGGTTTTTATGGGGACTGAGGCTGCCAAACAAGCGCTGGAAACAGCAGGCATCTCTGCTTCGGATGTAGATATGATTATAGTGGCCAGCTGTACGGCTGAAAAAACTTTTCCCTCCATTGCTTGTCTTATTCAAGAAGCGCTTGGTGTAGCATCCATTCCCGCCTTTGATATACAAGCGGCTTGTAGTGGTTTTATCTATGCCTTGAATGTGAGCGATCACTTTATACGCTCAGGCCAGGCAAAACGTGTTTTATTGATCGGCGTAGAGGTAATGACCCGCTTGGTCGATTGGACCGATCGTAGAACGTGCGTGTTATTTGGCGATGGTGCGGGTGCAGTTTTATTAGAAGCAAGCGAAGCGCCGGGTATTCTAAAAATCCAATTGGGTGCGGAGGGTCGACATAAAGAGGTTCTGTATGCTGATAAAACCCCTGGATCCTTTATTCAAATGCAAGGCAACGTGCTTTATAAGGTGGCGGTACAGGTTTTAGATAAAGCAATCCGACAACTACTCGATGATACAAATACCGAACTATCCAGCATCGATTGGATGATTCCACACCAAGCCAATGCGCGCATGATTCAGGCTACGGCAGAAAAATTAGGGCTTTCTTTTGAACGTGTCATGATCACGCTTAATCAACATGCCAATACCTCCGCAGCTTCCATACCCTTGGCCTTAGATTGGGGCATTCGACAGCAGAAAATCAAACGCAGCCAGCGCCTATTATTCGAAGCCATTGGTGCTGGTTTAACCTGGGGTACAGCCTTGGTGCAGTACTAAGACCCATGACAAAGGGGGTGATGAATTGACAGTCCTAGACCAAAACGCTACCATTCGCTCTCTCAATCGAGTGTCGCTATGATGAATCAAAAATTAGCAGTGGTATTTCCAGGACAAGGCTCGCAGTCTGTGGGAATGCTCCATCAGACGGCCTTAGAGGCCCCTGTCATTCTTAAAACCTTTAAAGAGGCCTCAGAGGTCTTGGGTTATGATTTATGGTCTTTAGTCCAAGAAGGCCCTCTAGAGAAACTAAGCCAAACAACTTATACCCAGCCCGCCTTATTGGCAGCGGGTGTGGCACTATGGCGTTTGCACTTAGAAAATGTACCCCTGAAACCCCGGTATTTGGCAGGTCATAGTTTGGGTGAATATACAGCCCTTGTGTGCGCCAATGCCCTTGGTTTTCAAGAGGCGGTACAACTGGTCGCCTTAAGAGGACAGTTCATGCAAGAGGCCGTACCTTTCGGTGCAGGGGCCATGGCCGCTATTTTAGGTTTAGACGATCTAAAGGTCGCCGCATTATGCGAAACCGTATCCTTAGAAAATCCTACAGAAACAGTAAGTCCCGCAAATTATAATACGGTGGGGCAAGTGGTGATCGCTGGACATGCTGCCGCTGTGCGACGGGTTTTAGAACAAGCCAAAGCAGCGGGTGCAAGACGCAGTCTGCTTTTGCCGGTGAGCGTGCCTTCACACTGTGCCTTGATGAAACCTGCAGCACTGCATTTAGCACAAGCCTTAGAAAAAATTACTTTTCGTCCCCCCCTCATCCCTATCTTGCATAATAGTGACGTGGCTGAACATCAAACACCGCAAAGCATTCGCCAGGCCTTGGTCGATCAGCTTTCACTGCCCGTACAATGGGTACGAACCATTCGTTTGATGGTGGCTGCAGGGGTGCAAACGGTTTATGAATGTGGTCCCGGTTCAGTGCTTTGTGGACTCAATCGACGTATCGAACCCACGATCGATTGCATTGGACTATCCAATAGGGAGGCAGCCTGTGTCTCTGAATAAACGTGTTGCAGTTGTCACCGGTGCCAGTCGTGGTATTGGCAAAGCCATTACCTTACGATTAGGACAAATGCCAGACTTACAGATAATCGGGACAGCGACTTCGGAACAAGGCGCGACAGCCATTACGCGCTACCTAAAAGAAGCCCATATTGAAGGGCAGGGCATGGTTTTAGATGTCTCCAGTCTTGAAAAGGTCGAACATTTTTTAGACAGCCTTAAAAATACGGTAGGTATGCCCAGTGTATTGATTAATAATGCCGGTATTACTTGCGATGGGTTATTACTACGCATGCATGCTGAAGATTGGCTCAAGGTGATGAATACCAATTTAAATGGTACGTATTATTTAACCCAAGGCTGTCTTCGATCCATGGTCAAGCAGCGTTTTGGACGTATCGTCAGTATTAGTTCTGTGGTGGGATTAACGGGCAATGCTGGACAAGCCAATTATGCTGCCTCTAAGGCGGGGGTTATTGGTTTTATCAAGTCACTGGCCCGTGAAATAGGATCCCGTGGCATCACGGCGAATATCGTTGCACCGGGTTTTATCGACACCGATATGACACAAGTGTTACCCCAAGAACAGCAACAAACATTGCTGGAACAAATCCCCTTAAGGCGTATGGGTACGCCGGAAGAAGTCGCGCATGTCGTGGCTTTTCTGGTCTCAGCGGAAGCCGCTTATATTACGGGCGAAACCATTCATGTAAACGGTGGCATGTACATGTCTTAGGTTTTTTTATTTTTTAGAGTTTTTTTAGAGTAAGGAGTGTCTCATGGCGAATATGACAAGTATTGAAGAACGTGTAATCGATATTATCGCAAGTGAATTAAGTGTTGATAAAGCTAAAGTGGTACCCGAAGCTTCTTTTGTAGAAGACTTAGGCGCCGATTCTCTGGATAATGTGGATTTAGTGATGGCCCTAGAAGATAGCTTTGAAACCGAAATTCCCGATGAAGATGCACAAAAAATGTTAACCGTTCGAGATGCTATTCATTATATTAAGACGCATGTCTCCGTAGAAATCGAATAATAGGTAAGCAGATAAAGGGGGTATCGTGACAAAAAGGCGCGTTGTTATCACAGGATTAGGAATTGTTTCTCCCGTGGGAAATACGGTGGAAGGGGCCTGGGAAAACATTTTGGCGGGGCGTAGTGGTATTCGTACCATCGATACCTTTGACACGCAAGCCTTTAGTGCTAAATTTGCCGGATTGGTGAATGATTTTGATATCACACCTTATATGTCGGCGAAAGAGGCGCGCAAGTGCGATCCCTTTATTCACTACGGTTTTGCAGCGGCTGTCGATGCCGTCCAACATGCGGGCTTAGCGCTGCATGCAGCTCTGGATAAGGACAGAGTCGGTGTTTGTATTGGATCAGGTATTGGGGGTCTTTGGAATATACAAGAGACCGCGGATGTTCTGAAGGAATCCGGACCTCGACGTATCTCACCTTTCTTTATACCCGCAACCATTATTAATATGATTGCCGGACATGTATCCATTCGTTATGGATACCGTGGGCCTAATTTAGCCATCGTGACCGCTTGTACAACAGGTACGCATAGTATTGGGATTGCTGCACGTTCTATTATGATGAATGATGCCGATGTGATGGTCGCCGGTGGTGCAGAATATGCCTGTACACCCTTGGGTCTGGGTGGATTTGCAGCACTGCGTGCTTTATCCACACGGAATGATGCGCCTACCCTTGCCAGTCGTCCTTGGGATAAAGATCGTGATGGATTTGTCTTAGGCGATGGTGCGGGTGTATTGGTCTTAGAAGAGTATGAACATGCCATGAAACGTGGTGCAAACATTCTCGCGGAGCTTGCAGGCTTTGGGATGAGTGGGGATGCTTTTCATATGACACGCCCCTCCGAAGGTGGCGTCGGTGCTGCAAGGGCAATAGAAGCCGCTTTACGAGATGCCGCAATCGCACCTTCAGAGGTCGATTATATCAACGCACATGGTACATCTACACCGGCAGGCGATCTCGAAGAAATTTTCGCCGTGAAATTGGCGCTTAAAGAGGCTGCCAAACAAGTTTCTATGAGTTCGACAAAGTCGATGACCGGACATTTATTAGGGGCCGCGGGTGCTGTGGAGGCCATCTTTAGTATTTTGGCCATACGCGATCAAGTCGCACCGCCTACCCTTAATTTATTCAATCCCGATGAACATTGTGATTTAGATCTGGTGCCACATGCTGCCAAGAAAAGGCCTATTCGTGTCGCCATGTCTAATTCCTTTGGTTTTGGTGGTACCAACGGAACACTTGTCTTTAAGAAGCTATGATCAAAAAAACGGCTGGTAGTCGTCCGATACCTTTTAACGTATTTGACGAGGTACTAGAATGCTGCTAAGGCTACTGCTAGCCGTTTTTTTAAGTACAGCGCTTTTTTTTTACCATGCTCAGAAATGTTTAAACACACCCTTTGATCTAGCTGCCGATACCGTATTCATCATTCCCCAACAAACACCTTTGCGTGTTATCGCTCAAAATTTGGAAAAGGAAAATATTTTAAAAGATCCCACCGTGTTCTTGGGGTGGATTTTTCTAAAGGGTTTGCAAAATAAAATCAAAGCTGGAGAATATGCTATTAGCACTTCGATGACCCCTATCACGCTGATAGAGGCATTCTGTTCAGGAAAAGTGATTCAACATGCGCTTACCATTGTGCCTGGTTGGACCTTTGAACGTTTACGCTTCGCTTTGGATCAAGATCCTTATTTAAGTCATCAAACCCGTGGTCTGAGCGATCAAGCACTGATGGAAAGCTTAAGTCATCCTTCGGTCCATCCAGAAGCACGTTTTTTCGCCGATACCTATTACTTTCCTTTAGGGACCAGCGATCTAGCCTTTTTAAAACGCGCGTATGATCGCATGGAACAACAGTTAAAGACGCTATGGGAAAAACGTTCGCTTAATTATCCCTTGCGCTCTATCCATGAGGTTTTAATTGTGGCCTCGATTGTTGAAAAAGAATCGGCTTTTGAGCATGAATATAGAGATATTGCTGGGGTCTATCTAAGGCGTTTAATGATCAAAATGCCCTTGCAGGCCGATCCAACCGTTTTGTATGGTTTGGGTCCTGATTGGAAAGGGCCGCTTAACCGTGCAGGAATCGCTAAGCAAACACCTTACAATACCTATAAAAACAGAGGTTTGCCGCCTACGCCCATTGCCATACCCAGTCAAAAAGCTTTAGAAGCCACCTTGGATCCAAAACCGGGTGATGCGCTATATTTTGTATCAGCGCCTGATAGAAAAAGGCATGTTTTTTCTAAAAATTTAGAAGAACATCTGCGTGCTGTTAAACGTTATCGTCAAAGTATTTCAAAAGGTTAAAATCATGTTTATTACTTTAGAAGGTATTGAAGGGGTAGGGAAAACAACGCATTTGTCCTTTATAGAAGCCTATTTAGCAGATGCAGGGATCGCTGTCTGTAGCACACGTGAACCTGGAGGCACGGTGCTTGGTAATGAATTGAGAAATATTCTTTTGGCGCAAAGACAAGAAATAATGCATCCCATGGCAGAGTTATTATTAATGTTTAGTGCGCGCGTGCAGCATGTTGAAAGCTTCATCAAGCCTGCTTTAGTAGAAAAAAAATGGGTGATCTGTGATCGTTTTGTGGATGCAAGCTATGCTTATCAGGGTGCTGGTCGTGGCATTCCTTACGAGACGCTTCGATCGTTAGCGCAATTAACACTGGGTGATTTTAGACCTGATCATACTTTTATTTTCGATGCACCCGTTGAACAAGCCTTGGCACGCATGAAGGGTAGGGGGGTACCCGATCGTATCGAAAGCGAAACACAGGCTTTTTTTGAGCGTGCACGGCATTATTATCAGTCACTGCCTTTGAAAGATCCGACACGCTATAGCTTGATTGATGCCAGTGGATCGGTGGAAGCTGTACAAGACATTTTGATGAAACAACTGCGTGTTTGGCTCGAAAAACCGCAGGATAAGACATGCTAGAAGGCCGATTAGCCCTACAACATCGATGGCCCCAAACAGGCTGTCTTTTGTTGGTACATCAGGCTTTAAACCTGGCAAAAAAAAGCGCTTTTGACTATGCGGAAGAACGATTGTCCACAAAGACCTCTGCCAAAGTGCTGATGCAGGCCGGCACCCATCCAGATTTTCGTTATCTTGAACCTGCTGTGGGATCCCAATGGATTACAATTGATGTTATTCGTGAATTAACCGAATGGGCGACGCATAAACCCTTACTGAGCCAGCATCGTGTTGCCATTATTACGGCAGCCGATGCATTAAATAGACAAGCCGGCAATGCACTCCTGAAGACCTTGGAGGAATCGAGCGAACAAACCCTTTTTATATTATTAACCCAGCAACCCGCTTTGGTTTTGCCTACCCTTCGTAGTCGTTGTTATCGTTGTGATCTACATAGTCCAGAGCAGGCACAGACAAGCATGGCAACGCTTGTACCTTGGATGCAGATGGATCTGAGAACCCTGTCTGAGGCGGGTACCGATCCAATAACCTTAAGTCGTCAATGGATCGCTAAAGAAGGCCTTAAAGACCTCCTGGATGGCTTTTGGGGTGTATTAGTTGCGATGCAGCAGGATTATGCTCAGCAGGGAAGGGTGATCCACCGCCGTGATTGGTGGTCGCTGGTCGATAAGCTTCTTCAGGCCAAGCAATCGCTCACTGAAGGCGCTGTTGTTAATGATGGCTTAGTGCTTGGATCTTTATTAATAGAATATGCTGCTATAATGACCCCAAAGGACTGCTAGCAGGGTAGGTTATGACCATCTTAGAAGAAGCACCTAAAAAATCGAATGTACTCGTACTAACCATTAAGGATAAGGCTGTTTTATACAGCGCCTATATGGGTTTTTTGATCGATGGGGGTATTTTTATTCCCACACAGCGCCATTTTACCTTGGGCGAAGAAGTGCAGATGCTGATTAGCCTCATGGATGAACCGGAGAAACACCCTGTTGTCGGA
Organism: uncultured Legionella sp.; assembly: GCA_964522825.1. Taxonomy (GTDB): domain Bacteria; phylum Pseudomonadota; class Gammaproteobacteria; order UBA6186; family Azoamicaceae; genus CADEGZ01. Next base: position 22,051 of record CAZFXA010000021.1, on the reverse strand, counting down.
ACCGTTGTTTGGATAACCCCTATGGGCGCCCAGGGTAATCGAGCCCCAGGTATTGGGGTCCAATTAAACGGTCCAGAAGGCAAGGAAGTTCACCGTAAGATCGAAACGCACTTGGCGGGTACCCAAAACTCTGATAAACATACGCATACGTTGTAGGCTTGTTAACCCTCATCTTTGGAAAACGGTTGTAATATGCTCGTAGATTCTCATTGTCATCTTAATATGATTGATTACCAAGCTTTGGGTTCAGACCTAGACACGGTGATACAAGAGGCCACAAAAGCCGGTGTTGAGCACATGCTCTGTGTAGGCTGTGGTTTGCATAGAGACGCCGCCAGTATTATAAAAATCATTGAGCGCTATGAAAATGTCTCGGGTTCGGTGGGGTTACACCCTGATGAATCCGTTGCACAAGAACCTGGGCTGGCCGATCTGCTGGCTTTAGCGGATCATCCGAAGATGATTGCGCTTGGCGAAACAGGTCTGGATTATTACCAGAGCACTGAGAACAATCCAAGTCCTATTGTACAACAAGCACGGTTTGCGATGCATATTGAGGCTTCTAAAATAACCAAGAAACCTTTAATTATTCATACCCGACAAGCCAAGGCCGATACCATTGCGCTGATGCGATCAGAAGGTGCTGAACAAGCAGGTGGTGTGATGCATTGCTTTACCGAAGACTGGGAGATGGCGTCCCAAGCCCTAGACTTAGGTTTTTATCTGTCTTTTTCAGGGATTGTTACCTTTAAAAATGCGATTGATTTGCAAGCGGTTGCTAAAAAAGCACCCTTGGATCGTTTGCTTGTTGAAACCGATTCACCCTATTTAGCGCCGGTACCTTATCGGGGTAAGATTAACAAACCTGCTTATGTAAAAGAAGTCGCACTGTTTATTGCAAATCTACGCGGTATTTCGTTTGAGGTATTGGCTAAACAGACCACCGAAAATTTTTATCGTTTATTTAAAGTCTTTTAAGCCATGGAACACTGATATATTACCCGTGATTATCGAAATAATCACGGGTAATAGGGCTTTTACTAGTTCAAGATCCCTTGGTAAGTCTCACCCAGAGTCTGTGCAAGAATATGCCCAACCCCATAGGCAATCATGGCGGCTATGCCACCGACGGAGAGCATTTCTAGTCCCGCTTTAAACCAGCCCGTACCCACAATGAAAACCCGCAGGGAGCCGACCAAGAATAAGGTTAGTGCTGTTAACATACAGCTAATCAAAAATTGATGTTCAGAAAAATTGGGCATTAAAACGAAACTAATTAACGGCACAGCACCACAGATAATAAAGGCTAGAAAAGTTACTAAACCATGAAGCAAAGGATCGGTGTAACCAGAAACACCTTTTGTAGCAGCACTCACACGGGCACTCAGATAACTAGAAGCACCCATCGATACACCATCACCCAATAAATTAACCACGCCTAAAATAATGATTACCAAGGGGGCTAATTTCGCGCCTTTTACACCCGCGACCACACAAAAAGTTGTCACAATGCCATCATTCGCACCATAGATAATATCTGCAATATAGTGGCGTAACAGGCCCATAAATCCTTTGCGAGATGCTTGCTGGGTATCGAGAGTCATAGCCTTCCTTAAATGCCGCGTTTAAAGGCTTATCAATAAAGCAAATCGCCTTAGATTGCAAGCTTCTCTCCTAAGGCTATACTATTTCAGATGTATCTAGCAGAGTGAGGATGGATTTTATGCCGAGAAAGAAAGTTAATAAACAAAACGCTCGCTTACCCTCCAACCGAGCGCTTGTACTATTGTTTGTGAGTATTGCACTGTTCACACACGTTTCTATAAGCCTGCATGAGCATTCGCAATTAGCGTATTGGGTATCTCACACAAAGCCTATTTTTTCACGTTTTAAGGTCAAGTCTGTAAAATCGTTTTATCACCACGCCACACAAGAGACGATTAAGCCATCGGCTGTAAAACAGAATAAAAATATCACAATACTTTCATTTGCAACCGATCCTAAGCATTGCATGTTAAAGTTATTAACGGACAGCAGCCCCTACCCCGTAGAAATACTGGGGAAAAATAAAAAATGGCAATCCCATCGCGATAAGCTTGAGGCCGTCAAACGGTATCTATCAAAAAAAAACCTGCGCAACTCCGATAAAATTATTATGTTTGTAGATGGGTATGATACTTTTTTTGCACCTGGGAACCAGGATATTATTAAAAAATTCCATACCTTTCATAAGCCTATTGTCATTTCGGCTGAAATAGGCTGTTGGCCTTTCCATACCCCTGCCTGTATTGATAAAACACTGTACCCTAAAAGTCCAACGCCCTTTCAATATGTGAACTCAGGAACCTATATAGGCTATGCTTCAGCTATTTATAAAATGTTAAAAGAGGTTTTACATGACCATCCTCAGCAAAGAGATGATCAGTATATGCTTCATGATTATTTTATCAATCATCCCGATCACGTTGCGCTCGATTATCATCAGGAAATATTTTCATTGCTCTATGAAACAAGACTAAACAATTATCATTATGACGATCAAACAGGTTTTATAAGCAATCTTATCACGCACAGTACGCCGGTGGTCTTTCATGGCAATGGTCCCTTCCCTGTTAAACAATTGCTATTACAGTTACATGCTAGGGCTTATAAATCTGCGGGCAGTTGTGATAATCATTAGTCAATATCCGGATTCCAAAAATTTTTATATTTTAAGCGATAAGATTCTATTTTTAGAGGGCTGTCGCTATTTAAAGTAAAAGACAGTGCGCCATGATGCATGCTATCAAAAACAGGGATAGAAGCTTCTCGATAACGTTGTAGTATGGCGGGTTTGGGATGCCCATAGTGATTCGCGTAACCCACGGTGATAATGGCATACTGTGGATGAACAGCAGCAATAAAAGCCTCAGAGGAAGATGTTTTACTCCCATGATGAGGTACGATTAACACGGTGGATGCCAAAGCCTGAGGTACTCTCTGTATCAGATCGATTTCGCTCTTAGCCTCGATATCGCCCGTCATTAAAACACTCTGAGTGCCTGCCTGGACTTTCAACACACAAGAGCGATCATTTTTTTTACCCTGATAGTCGATGGTCGGATGTAATAGTTCAAATAAAACACCGTCCCATTGCCAGTGTTGACCCGCTACACAGGGATCCACCACGCGATCGGCCAACGGTTGATCGCTACTCATAATATGATGTACAGGCATCGCTTTGATAATAGAGGCCGCCCCGCCCTTATGATCATTATCGGCATGGCTAATAATTAGGCGATCAATCGCCTTCTTTTTACGGGTTGCTAAAAAAGGTAATACGACTTGTGCCCCTGTGTCGAAATGCTTTGATAACTGAGGTCCAGTATCAAACACTAAGACATGATTTTTGGTTTCTACCACGGTTGCCAAGCCCTGCCCCACATCCAAGACTGTAATCCCCGCCATTCCCTCTTTGATCGCAGACACAGGACGCAATAGCAAGGGTAATAAGGCCACGATCCCTATGTAACGTCCGGGTAACCCTGTGGGTAGCAAAAAACAAAGAAGTCCTGCCATGGCTACCCCTATCAAAGGGGTGTTTTGATGAACCGAGTCCCAGGTGGCATAAGGCCTATTTGAGAAGGTTTGTAATACGGGCCATAAGCCTTGGAGTCCGTAATCGCCCATCGAAAATAAAATGCGGGCCACTGTCTTAGAAAAAAATAAGCTTAGGGTTCCGCCTAAACAACAGGGTACGACCCAAAAACTAAAATAAGGAATCGCTATAAAATTAGCAAGCGGTGACACCAAAGAACAACTGCTAAAAAGGGCTAAACTCATGGGTGTTAGGCCCAAAAATAAGATAAAATGGATCCGACCGCACTGAAACCACCATCCCTTTTTACCTACGCGATTTTGCATGCTATACAAAATAATCCCAACGGCTGTAAAAGATAGCCAAAAACCGGGCGACAAGGTTGAAAGCGGATCGCACACTAATACAAGCCCTAAGGCTATCCAATAGGCTCTGCTGGTATGCTGAACTTTTCGTAAGATCACACGCAACATGAAAGCAGAAATCATAAAAATGGCACGCCTAGAAGGTATCGAAAATCCAGATAAGGCCGCATAAAGACAAGCCAATAACCAGCCCATAAAACACGCGCACGTTTTGATCGATCCTGAAAAACGATTGGGTGGTAAACAATAACAAATTTTCTTCGTTAAAAAATAGAAAAAACTAACAATAAGACTAATATGTAAGCCAGAAATGGCTACAAGATGCCCCGTGCCGGTCTGCCTAAAAACCTGCCAGTGTTCGTGGGTGATCAAAGATTGATCGCCCATACTCAAGGCCATCATCACACCGACAAAAGGCCTTCCCTCTAAAGCATGGGCTACCTGATCCCGTACCCAAGCGCGGATCCGATCCAAGGAATAATCCCAATCATGATCACGAAGTTTTTCAAAAGGCCTTTTAGAGACAATGCTTCCCTCTGCCACCCATTGATGCTCAAAAAAATATTTTTCAAGATTCATACTGCCAGGATTGGCATAGCCATGCGGTCGTTTAAGTTTAACAACAAAACGCCACTGTTCTCCTACACACACTTTTCGGGGTGGATCCCACCAGCGCAATTTGACAAGCCCCGGCTTGGGCCATTGGGACATGGGCTGCACGCTTTGGATTTTAAACTGAAACTGCAGGCTTTTTCCTTTTTGAACGGGCAAGCTATCGACCAGGCCTACGACTTCGATGGGTGTTCCAACAATCTCGTTTGGGATCCAGCCTTGCACAATGGATCGGGCAGAAATGAAGACGACTAAAAAGCCCAGAGAAAAGGCTAAAAGAAGCCGTGCCCAGGGTTTAAAGCGTGTGTACAAAGCCAGTAGCAGTACAAGACCATTGCCAAGCATCACGCTTTTAAGGGAGGGCAAATCGCTGCAGCATTGTAAGCAGAGAATCCCCAGAAAATAGCTTAAAATAATACCCACCATAGTAGGCAGATTCTAGGGTATTAGAGAAACAGAAGGGATCCGATGAATAACCTATACAGTGATACGGCTGGCAGCACCAATATTATACTTCGCGTGTACTTAAACAACCATGATGCAAAGTGACGATACGGTCCATCTTGGCGGCTAAAGCAGGATCATGGGTAACAATAATCAGACTGGTTTGATGCAAGCGATTAAGGGATTGTAAGATCTCGAACACTTGCAAGGCACTTTCATCATCCAAATTGCCTGTGGGCTCATCCGCCAACACACAATCGGGACGGTTAACCAAAGCCCTGGCAATGGCCACCCTTTGTCTTTCACCACCGGATAGTTGTGCTGGACGATGTTTCAAGCGATCGTGCAGGCCTACAGCGATCAGGCACTCTGTCGCACGGGCTTTGGCGATGGCTATCGGTTGTTTGCCAATCAATAAAGGCATCGCCACATTTTCGAGTGCACTAAACTCTGCCAATAAATGATGCGATTGATAGACAAAGCCAAGAGATTGATTCCGTAATGTTTCAATGGCGGCTTCTGTTAAGGTACTAAGATCCTGCCCTTTTAAAAAGACTGCTCCCGAGCTTGGGTGGTCTAAGCCCCCTAATAGCTGTAAAAGGGTTGTTTTACCCGATCCGGATCGTCCCATAATCGCAATTTGTTCTGCACGCGCCACCGATAAGTTCACACCCTGAAGTACGGGGATGCGATTACTACCCTCTTCGTATGTTTTAGATAAGTCTTTACACGCAATGGCGCTGTGATGATCCATCCGCTTATGCATAACGTAGGGCCTCGGCAGGTTTGATGCTGGCTGCGCGAAAGGCAGGATATAAGGTTGCTATAAAACACATCGCGATGGCAGAACCGACAATCGTTAGAACATCCGAAGCATGCACTTCCGAGGGTAAAAAGCCAATCAAATAAATTTCCTTGGAAACCAGCTCTACATTTAAAAAGCTTTGGAGCAGATCGGCCCATCCACTAATGTGGGTGGCCAAAAATAGCCCCCCTAAGATACCTAATACCGTTCCAATAAAGCCAATCATAAGACCTTGTAACATAAAAAGACGCAAGATCGATGCACGACTAGCCCCTAAGGTTCTTAAGATAGCAATATCCGATCGTTTATCGGTTACCACCATCACAAGGCTTGATACCAAATTAAAAGCAGCCACCGCAATAATGAGCAATAAAATAACGGTCATCACTGTTTTTTGAATTTTGAGCGCTTTAAAAAAATTACCAAAATCGAGTGTCCAGTCCGAAACCCAATAGTCTTGATGCCATTTTTCATAAAGATAGCTTGCAATAGCCGGTGCTTCTAATTCATCCTGTATGCTTAATTGCATACCACTCACCCCACCCTGCATACGAAATAAGCGATCGGCATCTTGGAGATCGATAAAAAGCTGTTTATCGTCATACAGCTCGCCAATACTAAAAATGCCCACCACCGTAAAACGTTTCATGCGGGGTAAGATCCCTGCCGGTGTTATAGAGGCTTCGGGTACGATAAGGCTTATTTTATCGCCTAGGCTTAAGCCTAAATTTTTAGCGAGGGTTGCACCTACCAATGCACCATAATGCCCAGGCACTAAATCTTTTAGGGTACCTTGCTTTAAGGTCTTTAGCCCTGGATAAACTTTTTGGCTTTGCGTAGGTTCAATACCGCGTACAGCCACACCCTGCGCACGACCAATACCTTGTGCATTTAGCATGGCTTGTCCACTAATAAAGGGTGCCACACCCATAATCTGAGGGTCTTCAGAGAGGGTTTGGCTAAGCGCCTGCCAATCTAGTAAGGGCCCTCTTAATTTACCCAGGGTAATATGGGGTGTACCGCTTAGCATTTGCACACGGATTTCACGATTAAAGCCATTCATCACCGAAAGCACAGTAATGAGTACGGCAATGCCAAGGGCGATCCCTACAATAGAGGCTAAGGAAATAAAAGAGATAAAGTGGTTTTGGCACTTGGCGCGCACATAACGGTAGGCAACAAAGGCATAAAAGGGTTTAAACATTATTCACAATTCACCTTTGCAATTAGTCTTGCCCCTAGCCCCCTTTTGAAAGGGGGCCGACCGATAGGTCGGGGGGATTTTTCAAATTAGAGACGAGCTGCTTGTATTTTCGCAGCGACTGCTGCACATTGCCCAATATTGGAAGTAGGTCGTTGCGGGCCCCCCCATATGTTCCCGAACAAACCCTGAGCGGGTTCCGCTCCAAGAGAAAATTGTGTTGTAAAGTCACTGTTGTTCTCTATAATCTCAGCGCTCTCTCTCAATAAATTGGTTAATGTCGTTTGTGCTGCTGTAAAGCGTGCAACTAAGGTATCTGCATTCATCGCTTCAGCTGCAGTTCTTTCTAAGGTTACAAGGGTCTCATCAACCGTTAGTTTCTCTTGTTTCATCGTAGCCTCTGTAAAGCGTGCATGTTTGCTGGATAATTCACCCGCTTTCATATGCAACTCCTTAAACAAACCCAACCTGCTCTGCAGACTTTCGTGTTTCAAAGCATCACCAACTGTAGGATGAGACATCGCACGGGCTAGTGGGTTTATTGCCTCTTGGTATATGCGGATAGTAGTTTCGATCTCTTGTTTTTTATCATCCTCTGATGATGCAGCGATAGCTGTTAGTTTTTCTAATAATCTGCGCTCTTGATCACTCAAACAATCATTTGCTGCTGCAAGTTCACCCTCAGCGACTAATTTATCGATTAAGCTCGCCCATACACCTATAGAATCAGGATCCTTACGCCATGCTGCATTGAGAACCTTAGCGCTGGTACTTTCCCCTAAAGCTTCAACACGCATCGAAAAGTCGGTTGCTGCTGTACCCAGTGCTTCTGATTTTTTTGAGTACTCGTCCATTTCTTTTTTGCTTAAAGGATCGCCTGGTCTTTTGGCAGATTCAAACATGGTTTCTTGAAAACCCATCAGCATCTTCATGAGGGGTCCAAAGATGCTTTCTATGAGTCCGGCAATGCCTTTCATACTACCAAAGACATCCCCACTAAAGAAGGTTGAAACATTCCCTAGCAGACCATCCATCATGCCATCGAATCCACCCTTTGTGGCCCCGCCTGTTTGGCTTGCTTTGGCAGAGCTGGTCTGATATTCAGAGAAAAGTCTGGAAGTGTTATTTTGCAGGGCAGTGCCTATAGCTGCAGCTTGTCTAGCAGCATTATTACCAGCTGCAGCCACCTCAGTCATCACTGCAGCACGCAATTGCTCACGCAATACGGGCGCGGCTTGTGCGTAATCGCAAGGTGTCTTGTAACCCTGACTAGAATTATGGTCGGCTGTTATGATTAAGTTTGCATTATCATCATGATTGATAGCTTGGAATCGATAGCCTTTATCTTTTCTAAGCAATCTTAGGGTTGCATGATGATCTGGTGCATCCTCTTCAAGAGTGTCATCGGTTTCAGCTAAAAAATCTTTAAGGCCATCTGCACCAGTATTTCGTGGATCGTTAATATTATTAGTGATGCTTTCAAACTCTCTATCTACCAAGCGTTGCAAGGTTTCTTCTCGTTGTGGATCGGCCAATGGAGGACGGCTTTTGAGAATGGCTTCTTTTATTTCAGCTTTAATGCCTTCAGGGGTTTTATAAGACTCCACTCTAATACCAAATCGCTTTCCTAATTTTGCGACAGCTTCTACAGATACCTCTGCCGAACCAGAATCACCCTGCCCTGTTTCTTCTTCAGGTAGCATGCGTCTAAGGACGGGCCCCAAAAGCATTTCTCGATGCATCGGATCTGTGGTGTGTTCAACAATACGGACTAGCTGCTGCAAGCTTAAGTAGGTGCCCCATTCATCATAAAATGCCTTTGACAATTCTCTTTGAAGTGCAGGATCGGGTTGTATAACAGACTGACCATCCGCTTTTTTGGAGACAAGCACATGCACCAAAGCATTCAAGGGACCATTGTTCTGGTAATGGCTCGTCTTCGCATTCATGTGGTCGAAAGCTATTGGCATATACAATCTCCTCTTATTCCAATGAGTGCATTAAACCATGTCTTATACATAAGGTCAATAACTAAATCTGTTGTATATCACCTTATTTTAAGGATTTTATAGGGGCCTGTCCTGCCTTGCGTACGGGTCTTCATAAAGTTCCAGGCCTTCAGGTCGATACTAGGACTATACATCCATACATTTCAAAGGTTAGACATGGCAAAGCCCTCCAAAAAAGTTATCATGGAAGCAACTGAAGCCATTCAGCATCAAGACCCCTTCGATTTCTACCTACGGGATATTCGAATTGCACCGCTGCTAAGCGGGGATGAAGAAATCTACTATGGTCGGCTGAGCCAACAAGGCAATATTGCGGCTCGCCATCGAATGATTGAAAGCAATCTACGGCTGGTTGTTAAAATGGCTAGACGCTATTTAAAATCTGGGATCCCCTTTTCCGATTTGATTGCAGAGGGTAATGTGGGACTCATGCGAGCGGTGGATAAATTTGATCCGGAACGTGGTTTTCGTTTTTCTACCTATGCTGGCTTTTGGATCCAACAAAGTATTGAAGAATCGATCATGCGCCAAAAATCAACCACTTCTGTACCGATCTATCTGCTAAAAAAAATGCATCAATGCCTTAAGGTAAGTAAGAATCTCTCAAAAAATATGCATCAAGAACCCAGTGTGGAACATATTGCAAGCCATATGGGAAAAACATCTAAAGAGGTCGAAAGAATGCTGGCCTTGAATGAAAAAATCATTTCCATCGATGTGCCCTTTAGTAGCCAATCGGACAAAACACTCAGCGATACCCTGGGCACCGAGCTACAACAGGAACCTATGGCTATGGTCAATGCCTTGAAACTAAAGCATAACTTAGAAAAATGGCTTTCTATTCTCAATGGCCGACATCGTGCGATTTTAGAACGACGTTTTGGCTTAAACGGTTTTGATAGAATGACCCTGGATGAAACAGGGCATTGTATAGGCTTAACCACAGAGCGTGTTAGGCAACTACAAAATGAAGCGATGCAGGCCCTGCGTCTACAAATTGAAAGCCAAGGGAATAACCTCAATTCCCTTCTCATCTAAAGTTTTTATTTGGTCTCGTATACCCTATGCTGTTAAACTATATAGCTTTAGCTTGCTACTAGCGATCAAACGCCGCTTCCGTTACAAGAGAAGGCTAAACAAACTTACAATAAAATAGTTGAGGTTATCATGTCTTTAGAAAGTACCCTTTTAATTGTTGGTGGGATTTTATATGTACTTCTGCAATCGCTGATTTTCTTTTTCTATCAGCAGTCTCAGAATAAACAACAACAATCCCTTAAAGAAAGTCTGGTCGATCGCTTGGCCGATCTAAGCCAGAATATAGAGCGTCGCCTGGGTGAAAATCTTGTGCAACAAACCCGTGAATCCACCCAAGTACAACAAATCGTACAAGAACAATTAAAAGCTATTTCTCATCAAGTCGAAAAACGCTTAAGTGATGGGTTCGAGAAAACCACTGCCACTTTTACTGATATTGTGAAACGTTTAGCCCTGATTGATGATGCGCAAAAACAATTAGGCGCCCTCTCTTCTAATGTCTTAAGTCTTCAAGAAATTCTCGTCGATAAACGATCGCGAGGTGCTTTTGGAGAGGTGCAACTTAAAAACTTAGTGCAAAACATGCTGCCACCCGATCGCTGTGCTTTTCAATATGTTTTAAGCAATGGCCTACGTGCCGATTGTATTTTATTTTTACCAGAACCCACGGGACATGTGGTGATCGATTCTAAGTTTCCACTTGAAAACTATCAACGTATGACCGATTTTGAGGCTGGACAAACGGATCGTAAAAAAGCCGAACAGCAATTTAGACAGGATATTAAAAAACATATTAGCGATATTGCCACAAAATATATTATTCCCAATGAAACAGCCAATGGTGCCGTACTCTTTATTCCGGCTGAGGCTGTCTTTGCTGAAATACATGCCCACTTTCCCGATTTGGTAGAAATTGCCCATAGGGGCAATGTCTGGCTTGCCTCGCCTACCACCCTGATGGCCATCTTAAGTACCGCCAGAGCCGTGCTAAAAGACTTTGCAACCAAGCACCATATACATATTATTCAAGAACATTTGCGTGCCCTGGCCCAAGATTTTAGCCGCTTCGAACTTCGTATGGATAATCTCTCCAAACATATGGATCGTGCCCAAGAAGATGTACGACAAGTCCATACCTCAGCTAAGAAGATTAGCGGTCGATTCTCGGAGATTGAAAAGGCTGAATTACCCCTGATTACCACTGAAGGCGTTTAGGGAAACCCTGGATTCTCGCTTTCACGGGAGTGAATGACGGCGCTGGCTTCTCTGTAATGACAGCTAAATGGCAGCTGCCAAAAGACTGAACTACACTCTAACTATGTATCGCACATTAAAAAGCTGTCTCTTTCAGCCCTGTATCAGTTTTTTGACCAAAGACCGCCCTTATGAGGGGATCCCCCTCTGTGATTTTGAACGGATCCGCTATGAAGTCCGCCCCTGTGATATTTTACTCATAGAAGGACGATCCCAGGTCAGTGATATTATTCGATCGATTACTCAAAGTTCTTGGTCCCATGCGGCTTTGTATATTGGCCGTATTCATGAAATTGAAGATCCGAAACTCCGTAATCTATTGGCTACACACTTCCCAGGACCCGCCGATAGCCAATTAATCATAGAAGGTATGATGGGACGTGGCACGATTGTCAATACTATTTCTCATTATGCCAATGATCATGTGCGTGTTTGTAGACCTAGAGGACTTGCCAGGATCGATGCACAAAAAATTATTGAATATGCCGTTCATAAAATAGGGACAGCCTATGATATGCGGCACATTCTTGATTTGGCACGCTTTCTTGTACCCTGGACGATTATACCCAGACGCTTTCGATCGCGGTTATTTGAGTACAATCCCGGCGAAAACACTAAAACAGTGTGCTCCTCGATGATCGCAGAAGCTTTTGATTCAGTTAATTTTCCTATTTTGCCCTTGGTAAAAACCAATGCTGAAGATAAAGTGGAATTTATCGCCCGAAACCCAAAACTATGTACACCCAGAGATTTTGATTACTCACCCTATTTTGATATTATTAAATATCCGCTGGTGGAATTTGATGGCGCTGCCCTGTACCATAAACTACCCTGGAATAAGGATGGTTTAATGCATCATGATAAGGCTGGCATAAGGCCCCTTCACAAACAAAAAATAAAAAAGAAACGAACCTCTGTTATTCGTCGACTACACGCGAAATTTAAACACCCAAACGATCCAGCAAATCCTTTACAAAGTTAATTCTTAAAGCGGGTTCGCTTAAATCCTTTTTAAAACGCAAGCGCTGTGGTCCTTGCATTGTATAGCATTCTTTGGATTGTTGTAATAAATCAATAATGTGACGCGGATCAACCTGCGTATGATGTGAAAATTCAACATAACCACCCTGGGCGCTCGCGGTTATTTTAGCGATCTTCAAAGACTCGGCAGCCAAACTTAAGGCTGATACCTGAAATAACTGTGCGGTTTGCACCGGTAAAGACCCAAAGCGATCGATAAGCTCTATTCTTAAAGCATCCAAATCCTCACAGGTTCCTGCATTCGCGATACGTCTGTAGAGTAGCAAACGACTATGCACATCGGGCACATATTTTTCTGGAATAATCACTGAAAGCTGTAAGTCTATTTCGACTGTTTTTTGTTTGAAAGCATGATCTAAATCAAGGTTTTTTCCCTCTTTCAGACTTTGTACGGTCTGCTCTAACAATGATAAATATAAATGAAAGCCAATCGCTTGAATATTACCACTTTGTGAATCCCCTAATAACTCCCCGGCCCCACGGATTTCTAAATCATGTGTAGCCAGGGTAAAGCCTGCACCCAATTCGTCCATGTTTTCAAGGGCTTCTAAGCGTTTAATAGCATCTGAACTAATCAGTTTTTTACCGGGAATTAAGCAAAAAGCATAGGCTTGATGATGGGAGCGCCCTACCCTACCCCGTAATTGATGTAATTGTGCAAGCCCTAATTTATCAGCCCGATCGATAATCATCGTATTGGCCGTTGGGATATCAATGCCCGTTTCAATAATCGTGGTACAGACCAAAACATTAAATTTTCGATGATAAAAGTCGGACATCACGCGTTCTAACAGTGTTTCTCGCATTTGCCCATGGGCAATCACAATACGTGCACTGGGTACCAAGGTCTCAAGCCATTTTGCTTCGCGCTCTATGCTATCGACAGCATTATGTAAATAATAGATTTGCCCGCCTCGATGTAACTCGCGTAGCATAGCTTCTTGAATCAGCGCTGTATTTTTTTCACGTACAAAGGTTTTGATCGATAAACGTCTAGCAGGGGGTGTTGCAATAATAGACAGATCGCGCAGGCTGCTCATGGCCATATTCAGCGTACGAGGGATTGGCGTTGCCGTAAGCGTTAAGACATGCACTTCGGATCGTAAAGCTTTAAAAGCTTCTTTTTGTTTCACGCCGAAACGATGTTCTTCATCAATAATAACAAGCCCCAAGGCTTCGAAATGAAGATTTGCATTCAGAATGCTATGTGTGCCAATAAGTATGTCAATGGCGCCTTTTTGCATTTTTTCGAAAATGGCAGATTGTTCCGATTTATTTTTAAATCGTGATAATACTTCGATGTGTATAGGAAAGGCTGAAAATCGATCGCAAAAGGTTTGAAAATGTTGTTCTGCCAACAAAGTGGTCGGCACCAAAACGGCCACTTGTTTGCCACTTTGTACGGCTAAAAAAGCAGCCCTTAAGGCCACTTCTGTTTTACCAAAGCCCACATCGCCACAAATAACCCTATCCATGGGTTTGCCGCTGGTTAGATCGGTAATAATGCTTTCAATAGCCCTTTGTTGATCAGCTGTTTCTTCAAAAGGAAAGGCTTCGGAAAATGCCTGGTATTGTTCATCTGGATCAGCCAATCGAAGACCTACTTTTGTGGCACGACGTGCATAAATCGCTAAAAGTTCAGCCGCCACATCATGGGCTTGATCAATCACTTTCGTTTTGGTACGTTGCCATTGATCGGTACCTAGTTTAGCTAGCATCACCGTTTCTGCATGCGTACTACTGTAACGACTAATTAAATGTAAGGAAGAGACAGGCACATACAGTTTATCCGACCCTGCATAGTCCAAAAGCATAAATTCATTTTCTTGTCCAGCAAGCGTTAAACGTACCAGTCCACCATAACGCCCAATACCATGATCGATATGGACAATGGCTGTTCCAATCTTTAATTCACCTAAATCTTGAAAAGAGGCCTCTCGCAATGCTTTAGGTGTTTTCGCCAAAGATCCGCGTACGATTTTGGACACAAAATCGAATTCGCTAATCAGGACGAAGTCTTTCAGGATAAAACCCGAACCCAAGGGCGCAACGACCATACCGATGGGATCAGAACCTTTTAAAAAGGCTTCCCAACTGGGCGTATCGATAGGGTAACAGTGTATACTTTGTAAGCGTTCCTTTAAGACTTCCTTTCTACCGGCTGTTTCCACGGTAAAAAGAACCCTACCCGAAAAATTTTTAAGAAAATCGGATAATAGACTGAGTGAATAATTTTTTTCGAGCGTCAAGGGGGGTAGTTTTTCTACCAGGGCTTTTACGGTATTCTTTTGTTCGCAAGACACCGTCTGTAATGATAAATAGTTGAATTGTTTCAGAGATTGAAAGAGCTCATTGGCTTGAAAAAAAGCGCGCTGAGGGCTTAATAAGGGACGCCGTCGATCGTGTCGATAATGTTCAAACCGTGTCTGAATGTGGGTCCAATAATCTTCTGCTTGGCCTACAATATCATCGACGCCCACAATCAAACACCCTGCGGGTAAATAGTCTAACAAGGTGCTGGTTTTCTCAAAAAATAAAGGTAGATAATATTCTAAACCGGGGGATGCATGCCCCTCACTCACATCCACATAAAGACTACAGTCGCTGGGATCCCCCTCGAAGGATTCTCTAAATTGTGAGCGAAACGCTTTAATTCCTTCAGGATGAAGGGGATACTCTCTGGCAGGCAAACATTCAAAACGGTTCACGACCTTTAACGATCGCTGTGTTTCCACATCAAAGGTTCTGATAGAATCGATCGCCTCATCCACACAATCGATGCGTACAGGATAGGCACTGCCCATGGGAAACAGATCCAGAATCGATCCTCTGCAAGCAAATTCTCCATGTTCCATAACCTGGGGTACGTTTTGATAAGCGTAACGACTTAATTGTCCTTGGATCTTCTTTAAATCTAAAGCTTGACCTTTTTCAAGGATAAGCGCTTGTTTAAATAAATAATCAGGGGGGCATAAGCGATTCATCAGTGTAGAAATCGGTAATAATAAAACCCCCCGTGTCAAGGTAGGTAGCTTGTACAGTGTCTGAAGACGGGTTGAGATAATATCCTGATGCGGTGAAAAAACATCATACGGTAAGGTTTCCCAAGCAGGAAAACTTAAGACAGGTATTTCTTCTGTCTGTGCCGCTAGAAAGAAAGCCAGCGCTTCTTCCAGGCTTTGCAAAACGCGCGGATCGGGTAATAAAACAATGAGCACTCCACGATGGTGGGTTGCCATCGAAGCCAAGGCCAAGGCTAAAGAGCCGCCCACAAGATTCGTGATGCCTGCTTTAGAACCTGGTTTTAGGTCTCTAATAAGCGTATCGATATTTTCTAAAAACATGCCGGCATAGTACCAGCCGTTTCATGTTTTCATATACTGTATATAAACTTAGTATTATTTATCCGATACCTATCGGATAGTTACCGCGTTTTCGATGGTGTCTAATCGCTTCAGAACATTGAATAACCAGGCAGGAGCGATGAATCATGAAAAAAGTTAAAAAACAAAGTCCCAAAAAAGGCAATCCTTTGGAAATGTCTGCACAATATCTATTGACAGCCGATTATAAAGGAAAAGTCACCAAACTTCATATAGAAGGCTGGCGTAAAAGTCTAGGGAGTGTGGAAGCCGATTTACAAACCTTCGATCGCATGCTTGAAGAAAAGGCCTTACTCCGTTTGTCTGAAGTGAATAAAAAATTTTCACAGACCAAAAGTCTATTATCTAAAATAAGCAAAGAGCTTGAAACAGCTCACAAACAACAGGCCAAAGCAGAAGGTGAATTCGAAGAGATCTTTGAGACACCCTTTACCGAAGGTCTTTTTAGTGTGCAAGATACTGCTGCCCTAGAAACGACCCGGACTAATATGGAAAGCGTGCATTATATTTTCTTAGAGAGCAACCAACGACTTTCTGAGCTCTCGCAGCAATGCCAGTGCTTTCATGGTCATCTTGTACGGCTTGAAGATGCGTTTAATACACTTTTTTTACCCGAGCAAATTCAAGAAGCAGCTGCACAGAGTGAAGCACTGAATCAACGCTTGGAAACCATCTGCAGAACCATGGCTTCCCTCACAGTAGAGAGCGCGCATCGAAATCCGACCACCGTAGAACAAAGTTTTTCACCTTTATTCACAGCCTATGAAAAAGAGGGCAAATGCTTGACGAAAATCAAGGATCTCGGGAGGGCTGCAATACCGCTATCCGCATTAGCCACGCTTGCATCCATTCCAGCGGCACCTGCTGAAATAGATCAAACGCCTCGAGAAGAAAGACCCAGCTTGTAAAGCAAGCATTGAAAGAATGGGCTGTATTCGACTAAACTGCTAAAATGGTAACGCAAGAGTCTATACAGCCCTTCTTAGATTGGATCAGAGTGCACCCGAGTAGTGCCATGCTTGCTGTCTTTTTTATTTCACTCTCAGAATCCTTAGCCATCGTAGGCCTTTTGGTGCCCGGTGTGGTACTCATGACAGCGATTGGCAGCATGATGGGTGCGGGGATTTTGCCTTTTTATCAGACGCTGCTTTGGGCCATTCTAGGGGCTATCGCCGGTGATGGTATTAGCTATTGGCTGGGCTATCACTACCATCAACGACTAAGACATTTCTGGCCTTTTCGACAATTTCCAAGGCTATTAGCCCGCGGAGAAGCTTTTTTTAGCAATCATGGGGGTAAAAGTATTGTCTTTGGACGTTTTGTAGGGCCTGTACGCCCCATGATCCCTGTCATTGCAGGAATGATGGATATGACACCCAAACGCTTTCTCTTTTTCAATATCTTATCGGCCATTGTTTGGGCACCCCTTTATAGTTTGCCTGGCATATTGATTGGCATGTCTTTGGGCAACCTTTCTGCGGAAGTGGCGAGCCGTGCTGGCCTATTGGTACTGCTTCTGTTGCTAGCATTGTGGTGTATCTATGAATTTTTGGTACTACTAGGCGCTTGGCTGCGTAAAAGCTTAAGCGCCTGTGTGGATGGGCTTTGGCAAGGTGTTTTTAGTCGGCTACCTTTTATGTCCATGCTTTGTCGTACCCAACAAGGATCAGCCCAGGGACAATTCGGAATCATCCTTCTTTTTCTCCTTTCGCTTGGCAGCTTTTTAGTGATTACCTACCAGGTCCTAGAAGAAACGGGGATTACGGGCTGGAATGAACCTATTTATCATCTTTTACGTGCACTCTATACCGATCAAATTATTCATCGGGTACTTATCTTTACAAGTATTGGATCACCGTTTATTTTAGGACCTGCTGCAGGATTCATGGGTTTGTGGCTTTTTTATAAGGGGCGTCATCGTGCCGCCTGTTGTTGGTTGTTCACCATAGGGATAGGCTTTGGGCTGGGCTATTGGCTTAAAATAGCGACCGCCATTCCCAGGCCCGATGGATTGGTTGCCTTGTCAAACCAGTATGCTTTTCCCAGTAATCATACCCTCTGTACCCTCTTGGTATTCGGTTTAGCAGCAACCTATCTGCGAGATGCTATCCAACGACCTTTTCGCTGGATACCCATTACAGTCGCCCTACTCCTCAGTTTTTTAGTCGCCTTATCTCGCTTATACCTAGAATCACACTGGTTGAGTGATGTGCTGAGTGGTTTAACGCTGGGTCTTACCCTTGTCAGCGCAGGCACGCTACTCTTTCGAGTGATCGATCAAAAACCCATTCCACTACAAACGGTAGTCCCAGGCCTACTTAGCCTCGTACTAGTCTTTGGTGTTTATAATGTGCTGGAATATCCACAACTTAAAAACAACATGGCACGCTTATGGCCGACCGAGCATCTTTCTCATACCCTATGGTGGCATGGAAAAGGTCCTACCCAAGATCTTTATCGCAGTGGTGCGATTAAAAAACAGGCCACTCGTTTTGATGTGCAATGGATAGGATCGATTACAGATGTTGAAAAGACGCTTTTAACCGCCGGTTGGGTTCCACTCCCAACTTTTAATTTTAAAACAGGCGTGATGCTACTGGCCAATCATCCTAATCCGATGCTCTTTCCTGTAATGCCAAAATTTCATCGTGATCGACTACCGGTTTTAAGAATGACCAAAGTCTTAGAGGATAATAAGCGCATTGTATTACAACTGTGGGGCTCAGATTATTTCGAAGCAGGAAAACCTTTATGGGTCGGCACGCTGCGTTTGGAGGAAGCCTCACATCCTTTACCTCTGGTTACACTCTATCTAGAAAATTCGGATGCTTCGCTCATTCAACCCGAACGATTAAGCAGCTATTTACAGGCACACCCAAAGCTGCATCTGCGCATTATTCCCTCGCGCATTCTCACAGGACATCGCACTTTACTGGTTCATTCTGAGTCCTTCTAAAAGCTTTTGATGAATCCCACCGAAAGCACCATTGCTCATAAAGACCACATGATCACCTGCTTGAATATGTCGCAACAGTGTATGACACAAAGGATCGACCTCGGTATAAATCCCACCGGGTTTTTGCATCGTTGCAAAAATAGCTTGAATATCCCAGTCTAAATTAGGGGGATAAAAACAATAGATTTGATCGGCCGCTACTACAGAACCTGCTAATTGTTCGCGATGATGCCCAGCTTGCATGGTATTCGAACGAATATCCAGCACAGCAATCAAGCGCGCCTTCCCTATTTGAGCCTTCAGTCCTGCCAAGGTTGTGTGAATGGCCGTTGGATGATGTGCAAAATCATCATAGACTTTCACACCCGCTTGCTCACCCACGTATTCTAAACGACGTTTAACCCCTGAAAAATCACACAATGCTTTAACAGCCATCTTCGGATCCAGGCTATAAGATGCAGCAACGATTGCAGCAAGCGCATTGTGAATATTGTGTTTACCAACCAAAGACCAGCTTACCGTGCCATGACACTGTTCTCCCTGATAGACATCAAAGCGAGCACCTTCTGGGTTGCGTGCTAGCGCATACCACTGTGCTTGCTTGGTAGTACCAAAGTTTATACAAGGTGTCCAACAACCCTTCTTTAAAACCCTTAAAACATTGGGATCCGCGCTTGGATGCACTATTAAACCACGGGCAGGTACCGTTCGTACACAATGATGAAACTGCTGTTCAATGGCTGCTAGATCGGGAAAAATATCCGCATGATCAAATTCAATATTATTGATAATCAGGACTTGAGGATGATAATGCACAAATTTTGATCGTTTATCGAAAAAAGCACTATCGTATTCATCCGCCTCAATCACAAAGGGCATACCCTTCCCAAGACGTGCTGAAATATCAAAGTTTTTTGGGATCCCCCCGATCAGAAAGCCGGGTGCCTGTCCCGCAGAGTCTAATATCCAGGCCAACATACTACTGGTGCTGGTTTTACCATGCGTACCTGAGACGGCAAAGACGGTACGCTCACTTAAGACAAAACGGGCCAGGCATTCGGGCCCTGATAGCATGGGTATTGTCTGATCGAGCAGTGCTTCGATGACCGGCATGCCCCTGGACATCACATTACCTACCACCACATAATCCGGTTTTGGACTTAATTGGGCAAGATCGCTATAACCTTCCCATAGGGGGATCTTAAGCGCTGCTAATTGCGTACTCATGGGCGGATAAATATGCTGATCGGCGCCTGTCACCGCATGCCCTAGCTCGCGCAATAAGGCTGCCAGACCACCCATAAAAGTGCCACAGATACCTAAGATATGAAAATGCATAAACCCCTACCATCTTGATCAAAGCCAAAGTATGATGCTATGGATAACAAAAAGGAAGCGTCATGCCAAAAAATGCACTTTATGCTCAATCCGGTGGGGTAACTGCCGTCATTAATGCCTCTGCCTGTGGGGTCTTGGAACAAGCGCGTTTACACCCCGATAAGATTGGCAAAGTCTATGCAGGTCGCAATGGGATTTTAGGGATTTTGGAAGAAGATCTCATTGATACTTCCTTAGAAAGCGGGGAATCTATTGCTGCTTTGCGTCATACGCCGGGCGGTGCCTTTGGTTCGTGCCGTTATCAACTCAAAGATTTTAAGAGCCATCGTGCGGAGTATGAGCGCCTTATCCAAGTCTTCAAGGCTCATGATATCGGTTATTTTTTCTATAATGGTGGGGGCGATTCCCAAGATACCGCCTATAAAATAGCTGAAATGAGCAAGATGATGAATTATCCGCTTATCTGTATCGGGATCCCCAAAACGATTGATAACGATCTACCTTTTACCGATAACTGTCCTGGTTTTGGCTCGGTGGCCAAATATGTGGCACTTTCTACCTTAGAAGCCGGCATGGATATTGCTTCGATGGCACGCACCTCTACCAAAGTATTTATTTTGGAAGTGATGGGTCGACATGCCGGTTTTATTGCAGCCGCTTCAGGTCTTGCTGGATCGCATAAAGATGAGCCCCCCCATCTTATTCTTTTTCCCGAACAAGCTTTTGACAGCACCCTATTCTCGGAGCAGGTTCAAAATACAGTCGATCGTCTAGGGTATTGTGTGGTGGTAGCCTCCGAAGGTATTAAGGATGCTCAAGGGCGTTATTTATCGGCTACAACTTCCAGCGATGCTTTTGGACATACCCAATTAGGGGGTGTTGCACCTATCTTGGCACATCGACTCACTCAAGCCTTGGGTTTGAAATGTCATTGGGCCGTTTCTGATTATTTACAGCGTGCGGCGCGTCATAGTGCCTCCCAAACCGATGTCGATCAAGCTTATGCGCTGGGTCAACAAGCTGTGGAGTGGGCTTTGGCAGGTAAAACAGGGATTATGTTAACCCTTGTTCGAGACGCCCATGCGCCCTATCGTTGGAGCATTGCTTCGGTGCCGCTTGATCAAGTAGCCAACCAAGAAACAAAGCTGCCCCCTCACTTTATCGATGAAAGCGGTTTTGGGATTACGCAGGCTTGCAGAGACTATTTGCTACCGCTCATTCAGGGCGAAGCTTATCCGCCCTATCGGAATGGATTGCCTGATTATGTACGGCTAAAGAATCAACAGGTATCTAAGAGGGCAGTCTGATCTGATAATAACTTTCCTTAGACGCTAGCAGCATAGGCAAGGGTATGTATGGAAACAGAATCTCCCTCGATAAACCATAACTCAATCGCAGCGGCTAGTTGTCTGCGGGCTGCATCCAGCTTTACAATACCGTATCTTTCCAAAGTTTTAAGGGTTCTAGATAAATTGCTTTTCTGACGACCGGATAATTCCGCCAACTCGGTCATGGAACCAAGCTTCTCTTTGGCTATTATTTCCAATAAAAGCTTATTCTTAGTAGAAAGCACTTGCGCTAATGATTCAATCGAAGAAAACCATACCTTTGGCTCATGTGCTGAAGGTTTGTATTTGCCTCTGGCTATCGCCAAGGTTCTTTTTTTAATCTCATCATAGGGAGCAATCCCTACTCTTAAAACAGAATCTGTTGTTTTACTCGTAGCTTATATTCTCTTTTTTCATAACAACTCCTACCGCTTCATTGCTTTCGTGATTTATTTTATGTTCCAGATTCGAGATGGTTCGTAACACATCCGAAAATTCTGGAACCTCACCAAAAATCATTCCAGCCATTGCATCGTAATCTCGCTTAAGCACTTCTATCATCCCCAGCGTTGGCGTTACTGTTAATGAACCAGGAATGGCATATTGTAAATCTAAGTCAGAACTGTTAAAAAATATCTGTGCGTGATGCGCACAATCATGTGCTAATACATGATCTATTACAGCTTTTTTCCCCATAGGC